>CANLAQ010000025.1 GCA_947488235.1 Flavobacteriales bacterium
GCTGTTTCCTTATTCCTCAATATTTCAATGAACTCTTTGTTGTAATCATTAACTTATTCCTAAATTAACAACTCATTAAATCCGCATTAAGTTATGACGCGTTCGTCAATTGCGGGGTGCAAAGATACATACTCTTTTTGTTTTAGCAATCTTTTTTTGGAAAAAATTTTTGAAAACAGATTCTAATACCCGAAAACTGCAGAAAGGTTACGATTTATTGAAATTTTATGGAATATTTTTACAACTTGCATCTAGGAAATAATATATGTTAAACTTTAAGTCAAGTCATACAAAATTAAAAGGCCTCACAGATGCTGAATTAATTTTCGCCTATAAAGCGAAGGGTGATAATAAATGTCTTGAAGTTTTTTACGATCGCTATGCCTACCTAGTTTATGGTGTTTGCATGAAATATTTAAAGCAAACAGAAGATGCTGAAGATCTAACACTTATGATCTTTTCAGGATTAGGAGAGAAAATTAAAAAACATGAAATTCAATTTTTTAAATCTTGGCTTCATGTACTCGTTAGAAATGAATGCCTGATGAAGTTAAGGAAAAATTCATTTAATAATATAGCATTTGAAGATACTTTATTGGACAGTGAAATGTTAAATGAAACTGATTCTATATCTGAAAAAGAAATTTTAGAGCTTTCTATAAATGATTTAAATGCTTGCATTAATAAATTACAAATACATCAAAAAAATTGCATTCAAAAGTTTTATATAGACAAGAAAAGCTATCAAGAAATTTCATTTGAAGAAAATATGACGCTTAATGAAGTGAAAAGCCATCTTCAAAATGGTAAAAGAAATTTAAAAATACTCATGACTAATCCAAATAAAAATGCTCAATAAAGAAAGCATAGGCAACTATATTAAAGGTGACGCTAAAGTGCGCAATAAGATGGAACGCGCCACCTTTGACGAAAGTTTTGAATCAGAAGCACTTGATGGATGGGCACTAGAAGGTGCGGATCTGAATGCGATTGATAGCATAAAGAAAAAGCTATACCCCAAAAAATTTGGGGCAATATCATTCAGTATAGTTTTTATTGTGTTTGTAATAACCCTTCTATTTGTTATCTCTCGGAATCAACAAGATACTACAGCTGATCTTCTAACTAAAAACAATAAGAGTCAATTTCAAGCTAAGAATAATCTTAATAAGCATCAGGAAAAATTAAATATCACCAATCAACTTACAGAGCCTAAACAAATAAAAAAAGATTTTCGCGCTCAAAGAAAAATTAATCTAGCAGTTTCGTCTGATAATAATCTTAATAAGCCTGAAGAAACCAGCTTCGAGAAACTACCAGTAAAGGAAATTGAGCCTATTAAGATCGAATTCAAGCCTTCCAATAAGGCGAAAGAGACCTATTTATTAGATTTTAAAGTTTTGGATTACCGCTATTATAGGAGTAGGCCATTAGATAAAAAAATCGATGTTCTGAATGGAACACCGGCGGATCAAGAAAGTAAAAACATCAGCGAGGTCGAACCGAAATATGCAGTTGAAGTTAGTTATTTTAATTTTCTTGAGAAGTCGCTGCACTATTTTGAAAAGAAAAAATACATTGAAGCTGCCTCACGATTTAAAGAAATACTGCAAACCTATCCAGATGATGTAAATGCCTTGTTTTATGGCGCGCTTTGCAACTACAACTCAGGTGAATTTTTAGAAGCAGAAAAATTATTACTTAGACTTGAAATTAATAAGTTCACTAATTTTAAAGAGGAAAGTAAATGGTATCTATGTTTGACTTATAAATCACTAGAAAGAAAATCGCTTTATAGTAAATTAAAGGAGCAGATTATTCTAGAGAATGGATTCTATTCGAAAAAGGCGCGTGACTTAAAAGACTAGTTATTCAATTTTCCTTGATTGATCCAACATTGAACAAATTGAATTATTGAATCTGGTAAAGCAGGACCTCCTTGAGGCATTAAATTATATGATTGTCCATGCATTGAACCTATAATAGCTGTTGCATTATTCGAAATATTTGTGTGATTCGTCAAAGTATATGGAGTACTATTACCTATATCATGACATCCTGTACAATTTTGCTGAATGATTGGAAGTACTACCTGACTAAAGGAAACTGTATCAATACAATTAGGGTCAATTGTTGACTGAACTTTATCTTTTCTACAAGAACTCAAAGAAATAAAAATAGAAGCACAAAGGAAAATCGAGATAAGAATTTTGTTATTTTTCATTTTTTAAAAGTAAAGGGTGAAGTGAAAGCCAAAATAAGGGCACTATTAAATGTAATGGAATGGCAAATGCCGGAAAAAAATCTTCAAACTCATGATATATACGAGCCTGTATTGGAAATATAATACTTAATAAAGCAATCAATACAAGTGTTAAGTTAAAAATCAACATAGTTTTCTTTGTTTTGCAAAAAGCAGATAACCAAGTGATACTAAAGGATAGAAATACCATCACTGATAACAATCTCCACAAAGGCATTACTTCAGAAAAATCAAATAAATAAACCTGATATATTCTGAAATAAATAAAAGAAAATAAGACAGAAATTAAACTCAGTAGGAAAGCAAAATTTAATTTCGACATACTTCTATTTTTGTTCGGCAGGAATAGAATAAATAATTTTCATTTTATCCGGTACCACATTACTTTTGTGTCCCACTTTAAATTCTAAACGATCTACATAGAAGGTTCCTTTAAATATAATTTTTTTACCGTCCTTTGACTTCGTAGCAGGGATTACATATTCCTTTGTAATACCTTTCATGGTAATATTTCCTGTTATTTGATAATTGGAACCCACTTTTTCAACTTTAGTAGATTTAAATTTAATGTTTGGATATTTTGATGCATTAAACCACTCTTCTATTTGGGCTTTCTTATTCATCATTCCATTACCCGTATTGATTGATGCAACCTCAATAGAAAGATTGAATTTTGAATCTGCAAGATTTGCTTCATCAAAAGCAATTGTGCCGTCTAATTTTTTAAATGAACCTGAAGGGTCTTTACTTTTAAACTCAATGGAATGACCTTCAATTACTTCAAAATTATCGATTGGAGCAAAGGTCAAAGCTGCTGAAGCAAATAAGATGCTTCCAAACATTAAATAGGAGATTTTTGTTTTCATAATTATTCTTTTGTGAATTTTCTACCAACGCAAAAACCAAGCCGAAATTGACCTAGAGACAATTTTTCTGTGGTATATGGAATAAATTGTAACTCACCAATACCACTTGAATTGGTGATGTTAATGGTGAAGTTATGACCAAAGGTAAACCACTCTAATGCAATCGCCATGCTATTGGTGGATCCTTGACGCATATTATCTGAACTAAATGCATGATAATACTCCCCTAAAATGGCAAATCTAGATGAAATTCGATAACGAATTGCTCCACCCAATGCGAACAATTCATTATAATCATTTGCAGCTACATAATTTCTATGAACAAAAGTTGGCATGACAGAAAGACTTAGTTTATCATTAAATCTTCTTGCAATGTTAATTTGTGTGACATAGGAAAATCGATGTGACACTTTAGGAAAATGAGAAACAAGACTTTGATCAGAACTGGCAGTCATATAAGTAAATCCGCCCGTGCCCACTACGGTCATGGTAATTGGAGACACTCCCTTTTTTTGTTTTAAAACATTGTATTTTGCAAAGCCATCTAGTAAAGATCTGTAGGGACTTCCCGTTCCTTTACATCTACCAAACCCGACCATAAATTTTTCAGTAACACCATACTCTAATGCAATACGCATATCTGTTACATTATCAAAACCAAACATGGTTTGTACACCACCATTAGTTCCTGCAATGTCACCGAATTTGTGTTCAATTCTGAATTCCCATGTTTTTTTAGGCAGCATTTCGACAGAATGTCCATTAATTACTCGCGTGCCAGTAAAAGTATAATCCAATTCCTCTTCAGGAACAACAGGCTCGTCTTGTGAAAAACTAAATTGAGCCAAGAAAATAAAACTTAAGGCGAAAAAATAGGTGTAATGCTTCATCTTCATATATATTTTGATGGTAAAATTAGGTATAAAGTTGATTTGAATAATAAAATAATTGTTTTTAGGAGCAATACAGATTCAATCCAAATAGGTATTTTTGAATTATGAATAAAAAGGCTGATTTAAGGAATCTCTACAAGAAGAAAAGAAACCTTTTAAATTCAGAAATACTTGATCAAATTACGAAAAATTGTGTTGAGCAATTAAATCCATTTGATTTTAAAGGTAAAATCGTTTCTGTTTTTTTACCCATTCAAAAATTCAATGAAATTGACACCTCATCAATTATTCAAAGAATTATTAAAAGTGGCGGTACTGTCTGCGTTTCTCGTTCAGACTTTAAACAAAAGACAATGGAGTTTTTTATTTATCAAGGACCTGCTCAAATGCAAGAAAATAGATTCGGGATTCCAGAGCCTAGCTATGGAAACAGTTGCGATATTCTGAAAATAGATTATGTATTTGTACCTCTATTGTGTTTTGATGCTGCAGGAAATCGGGTGGGTTATGGTCAAGGATTTTATGATAAATTCCTATCCTCCTGCAGGGATAATTGCATTAAAATTGGGCTCTCTCATTTTGACCCGATAAACAAAATAGAAGATTGCAATGAAATGGATATAAAATTAGATTTTTGCATTACCCCAAATAAGACATATGCCTTCAGATAAAAAAAATCAAGGGCGCTACCATTTATTGATTATCTTTTTGATTCCTATTAATCTGGTAAGTTTTTTCTTATCAGAAAGTATCATGATTCCCATTATCACCTTGGCACTTTCTATTGTGATTGCCTATTTTGTGCTTTTTCGTTCAAATAGAGGTGTGTAATCAATAATCTATTGTAGATAATTGTTGTAGAAATCCATTAAGGTATAAGTCCTATTATCGATAACTACATTTTGGATTTGATTCGCTCCAAGAAAACGCATAATAATCTTCCTGTTTTCCTGTGTATTTTCAATCATGCTGATTTTGGCAATCTTCGTTGTTTCAGAAAAATCAACTGTAAAATAATTTATATAATATTTTGCATATTGATCAACAGCATCTTTATTTGAATCATCAGGAAGTTTAAATTCAAATTTTCCTACTTCTTTATCTCTAAAAAATTTAACTTTATTATCAATAGTTGCTTCTTGAGACAACAAAACTAATGAAGTAAAGGTGAAGAATAAAAGTGAAAATATAGTTTTCATAAAAATAGATTTTAGCTAATATAATTATAAATTTAAAAATTGGTTACTATGAATTCCCTTTTATTTTGTTTGAATGAAAATTTATTAGAAGCAGGCTGCGATGAGGCAGGTAGAGGATGTCTAGCTGGGCCGGTTGTTGCTGCCGCAGTGATATTGCGCAAGCCTATTGAGGGTTTACTGGATTCTAAAAAATTAAATGAAAAACAGAGACGCTCCTTAAGAATTCAAATAGAAAAAGAGGCCTTGTCTTATGCAGTTGCTGTAGTATCACCCAGAAGGATTGAAGAAATAAATATTCTTAATGCAAGCATTGAGGCAATGCAAATCGCTTTAAGTGAATTAAAAACACAGCCGGAATCTATCCTTGTAGATGGGAATAGATTCAAATCCTATGAAAACATCCCACATACATGTGTGATTAAAGGCGATGATAAATTTCAATCGATTGCTGCAGCATCAATTCTAGCAAAGACATACAGAGATGAAATTATGTTGGAATTACATCATGAATTTCCAGAATACCAATGGAAGAAAAATAAAGGATATCCAACGATTGCTCATCGCTCGGCTATTGAAGAACAGGGTGCCTGTATTCATCATCGCAAAACCTTTCAATTGTTATCGAATAAACCCAAATAATGTATTTAAAGTAAACAATTTGATGTTCATTTATTCTTAACCTAAAGAGAGAATGGAGCTGATTTGGAGGTAATTTTGCTCTAAATAAATAAACATGTTCAAGAGAATTTCTAGTATAATAGTTTTAATCCTTTGTCTGTGTTGGATCATTTATGCAGCATTGGCAGTTTTAAAACCCAGTGCAGGCAATGACTTTTTATGTTCCTTTGGAACAGAGGACAGTACTGTTCTAGCGATTCATCATGTTGATGAATTTGGTTGGGAAAATACAAGTTTCTCAACTTTAGGGAGCAATAAAGATCTTTATGCTTCCATTGCGAAAAATCTACCTCGAAACAATTCAGTTTTTATAAGTCAAAATAGGCCGTTAATTGTAATTGAAATTAATGAAAAATGGACCAAAGGTTTAGTCACTACTTTATTAAAAAAAGGAATATTTCCTTTTGAAATGACTGGATTAAACGCCTTCAAATACGGTAAATACATTGGTAATTATAGAGGTAAGCAGCTTATTATTTACAATAATGAATTGACAATTGACGCACTTAAAAATCAAGCATTTAAAACCGATCATCAAGCCAGTTTTTCAATGGTAGATTTTAGAAATGAAAAAGTAGAAATATCAGATATTTATCAGAAAGAGGACGCTCAAATAAGTTATAAATGGAGTTCTTATAAAATTAAAAAGAAAAAATTAATCGATGATAGAGATGGGTTTTCTGAGGTCATACCTAAGGCTTTTGAAAGTTATCATTTTTACGAAAAAAACTATTTAGCAGCTGAAGATCAACTATTTAAAAAATCAGTGTTGACTAAATGTATCGCAACAGGTATCGTTGAACTCAGAATAAATGGAGGAGTTGTATACATTTTTGATTTGATAGACGGACAAAGTCCTATACAAGCCATGAATGAAAAAATGAATTTGAATGAAGAAAATGGAAGCTTTGCTTTCTTCAAATCAATCGCTCTGATGACTGATAATATAGCGTTGAGGAAGACCGGTGGTTATGTTTCTGAATTAAATGGTTTTGCAATGGTCTCAGATGATAAAGCGATTCTTGACATAGTTTTAACTGAAATTGAAATGGGACATACCCTATCTACCAATAATGAATTATTTGATCGCTTTCATTATTACCTGCCCGTCATTATCTCTGAGCGTTTCATTTCCAATAATAGTGCTTATTCTGTAAGCGCTTTCAACCTTAAAAAAGTTCAAACTTCTGTCAAGTTAGGAGCCCAAAAAGCTGACACATCAAGCGAAGAAGAGAAAGATTATTTTACCATGAACCCTGGAAGTAATATTCTATTGTTTACAGCATTAGCAGGAAGAGGTAATCTAGTTGTATTTACGGAAAATCAAGTTCTTCAAGGATACAAAAACGGTATAAAAAAATGGTCGCATCCTTGTTCTAGTCCATTGAAATTAGCCCCTAAAAAACTAGAGTATTCCAACGATGAAAGTGAACATATTGGATTGTTATTTGACAATAATTGTGAAATTATCGACAAGATGGGGCGGAATATTTTGAATATTAAAGGTGAATTTGACTTAAATCCAATTCGAATTAAAAATAAAGACGCACTTCAATATCTATTAATTCATAACAAACAACTTCTTGCTTATAATGAAAAAGGAGCTAAACTTTTTTCAATCAATGAAAAAGAAGATATTGAAATGTACCATGCTTTCATCGTAAAGAATAAGGTGTATTGTGCAATAAAAACTAAAACAAATTATAGCATCATCGACATTAATACGAAGAAAATAATTCGTTCTGCTTCAATTGCTCTGAACTCGACTAATTTCAATCTTCATGAAAATGGGGATTTAACATTTATCGAAGGGAATAGCTTCTTCCTATTGCAATCAAATGGAACGAAAAAAACAATGTCAATAGATGCCGTTTGGGAACTGCAAAAAAGTTATGTAGAGCAAAATGTTCTGTATTTACTCTATACAAATGGGTCGCAACTAAAGCTCATAAACAATCTAGGTAAGATAATTTGGAATAAATCAATTCCAGTAAGAGAGTTTTCAAATATTTCAACGACTAAGATTGGAAATGAGATATTGATTGCGATTTTTGATGGTGTCGAAAATAAAGTTTTATTTTACACCTCTAAAGGAGAAAAATTAAATACAAATATTAAACATGCAAGTACAGAAGTTCAAGTAACTCCTTTTGGAGCGTCAGGAACCTCAACAACAACGCTTTTAGGGAATTTACTAATACAATATAATAGCTATTAATTATGAAAAAAATTATTACACTACTATTAATGTCCATTACTGGTTTCGTTGGAGCTCAAAATTATCTTGGTTTTCAGCAGAGCAACTATTCAGGTGTGATGGGAACAACTGTTCAACCTGCTAGCTTTGTAGATGGTCGTTATAAATTTGATCTAAATATTGCGAGTTTAAATTTCAATTTAACTCAAAATTTTGGGTCGTTCAATGCAAGTGCTATGCGCGATGCTCAAGGAAATGGCGGATTTTGGTGGGCAAAGTCTTTTGATTCTGTTCAAAGTAATATTTGGCCCAATCCAGACTCCACTTTCATTGATCGTTTTGTAATTCGTAACTACAATCAAGATTCTAAGAAGACAATGGGTTTCTATAATAATGTAGAAATAGATTTGATGAATTTTGCTTTTCATATTTCACCTAAAATAGCCATCGGATTTATTGCAAAGGCAAGAACAATAACCAACATAGACAACTTAGACCCTAAACTTGCAGTACTTGCTGAAAACGCAATGGATTATCAACCTTTATGGAATAAGGATTTCAATGAAAAGATATTCAATGTTAATCATCTTGCATGGACGGAATATGGATTTAATTATGGTCAAGTCATCAAGGATGATGGCGAACATTTTCTTAAAGTAGGTGGGACCATTAAATATCTTGCAGGATTTACAGCTGCTTACTTTTATACTAATAATTTCAACTACAATATAAAAAATAAGGACACCTCCTATAGTTTAACAGGCGACTTTAACTACGGTTATTCAAATAACTTAGACAAACTTACCTCGCCAAACGCACAATTAAATGGAACCAATTGGCAGGAATACGCTAAAAAGTCCTCGTCTTTTGGAATGGGGATTGATCTTGGTGCTGTTTATGAATGGCGCGAGAATTATAAAGATTACAAATATGATATGGATGGTGAAACGAATATTTGGGCCAGAAATAAAAATAAATATAAACTTCGCGTTGGTGCTTCCTTATTAGATCTTGGAGGAATGAGATTTATAAAAGGAGGGTTGAGCCGCAATTTCAGTGTTAATTCAACGAGCGAATTTGACATGACCTCTTTTGAAGGAGCTTCAAGTTTCCTAGGATTTGATCAGACAATTGATAGCTTAATCAATCAACCTAATGATAATAGCTGGACAGCAAGTCAAGATACGGCAAGTTATTTTACCATGAGAACGCCATCGGCCTTAAGTTTTCAAGTTGATTACCATATTTGGAAAGGCTTTTATGTGAATGCAACCAGCATGCTGAACTTAATTTCAAGAGGCAAGGATACTAAAGTTAAAGTGCCTAATCAATTCTCTATTACACCTAGTTTCGATGTTGCCGGTTTTGGATTATATCTTCCTTTATCTGTCAATACCTACTCAGGATTTAAAGCTGGTATTGCTACTAGATTAGGTCCACTCACCTTAGGTGTAACTGATTTTAGATTGCTTTTTGCAAGAGGACAAATTAGAGGTCCTGAGTTTTTTGCAGGAATTCGCTTACCAATTCTATATACAAAAGTTAAGGATAAAGACTTAGATAAAGTTTCTGATAAAGTAGACGAATGTAAGGAAGTCCCTGGGATTTGGTCCTTTAAAGGATGCCCAGATACAGATTTAGATGGAATTCCTGACAGTAAAGATGATTGCATCACGGTTGCTGGAATTGCTGAATTTAATGGTTGTCCGGATACAGACGGCGATAAAATTATGGATCAAAACGATGACTGTCCAACAGTTGCAGGTTTACCTAAGTTCAAAGGTTGTCCAGATACAGATGGCGATGATATCATGGATAAAGAAGATGATTGTCCTACCATTGCTGGTGTTGCCTACTTGAAAGGATGTCCAGATAAAGATCATGATAGTATCACTGATGCTGATGATTTATGTCCGGATAACTTTGGACCTAGAAAAAACAATGGTTGTCCTGATACAGATGCTGATGGTATTTTTGATTACTTAGACGATTGTCCAACAATTTCTGGACCTATTGAAAATAAAGGATGCCCTTGGCCAGATACTGATGGAGATGGAATATTAGATAAAGATGATGATTGTCCATTATTGGCTGGTCCTTTAGCAAACAAAGGTTGTCCATACAAAGACAGTGACGGTGATGGCTTGTTAGACAAGGATGATGATTGTCCTAACACTGTTGGTCCGATATCCAATAAAGGTTGTCCAGTGATTGAAAAAGAAGTAGAGGAAGTATTGAATACTGCTTTTGATGCATTAGAATTCTCTTTTGGTAAAGATGTTATTCTTCCTGTTTCCTTCCCTTCTTTAGAAGAGTTGGCGCAAGTATTAACTAAGAAATC
The DNA here is from genome assembly GCA_947488235.1 of Flavobacteriales bacterium. Classification (GTDB taxonomy): domain Bacteria; phylum Bacteroidota; class Bacteroidia; order Flavobacteriales_D; family Crocinitomicaceae; genus UBA952. Next base: position 10,438 of record CANLAQ010000025.1, read on the forward strand.
AACATGGAAACTTCAAATTTCTGGTCATACAGATAATGTAGGTGATGATCAAGCAAATCTTATTCTTTCTAAGAAAAGAGCTGAATCGCTTAAAAATTATTTGATTGGAAAAGGAATTGATGGAAACCGATTGATCACGGAGTACTTCGGTGAAACAAAACCTATTGCGGATAACACAACAGACCAAGGTCGTCAGAAAAATAGACGCGTTGAAATGAAGATTGTGTTTGATTAATCAAGCACAATCTTTCTAATGTTAATTAATTAACATATTAAATTAACACTACCTTAATATTGAATTAATCGTACGATTACTTGCTTGCTCTTACTTTGCAAATGATTAATCGTATGACCATGAAGTATTTGCTAACTGTTTTCTCCGTATTTTTTATTTTACTACTTAGCGCTCAAAAAGGGTCCATATCAGGCAAATTACTCGACGCAAATAACAATGAAGGTATCTTCAATGCTAAAATTTCTATTAAAAGCATTGCTAAAGGTGTGATATCCGATCAAGAAGGTAAATTTTCGTTTAATGATTTAGCGCCAGGTGTATACACTATTGAAATCAAAGCAACTACCTACAACAATAAGATTATAACAGACATAGCAGTAGTTTCAGGAAAAGACTATTATTTTGAGACGACATTGGAATCCGTAGTTACCGAATATGGTACCATAACCAAAGTGCACACGATCAAAAGAGATACAGATTTAGGATTACTGCAAGCCCAAAAAGCAAGTTTAGTAGTTTTGGATGGTACTACTCAAGAACAACTTAAAAGAACTCCAGATAAAACTGTAGGTGATGCTCTTAAAAGAATTAGTGGCGCGAGTATTCAAGACAACAAGTTCGCAGTAATTAGAGGATTGAACGATCGTTATAATGCTGCATATTTGAATGGATCACCACTTCCAAGTTCAGAAGGTGACAGAAAAGCATTCGCATTTGATATTTTCCCGGTAAACATGTTAGACAATCTTACGATTGTAAAGACAGCATCGCCTGATATGCCAGCAGAATTTGCAGGAGGAATCATCCAGGTGAAAACAAAGGATATTCCAACCGAGAACTTTCAATCTATCTCCTTTGGTGGAGGTTTCAATACTATTACTACTTTTCAAAATCAAGTTAAAGGTCAAACGGGAAAACTAGATTGGTTAGGAATAGACGACGGTTCAAGAGCCATGCCTAGTTCAATACCAAGTTCAAAAGACTTCCCCGTATCGATGAATGATCAAGCTGCTTTAGCAAAAACATTCAATTTTGATTGGAACTTAAAACAAGCGAAATTTAGTCCAAATGCTTCCATACAATATGCAGCAGGTTTTAAAAAAATATTGAAAAATGAAAGTGAATTTGGTTTTATTGGTTCTGTTAGTTACAACAAAACCAATAACTTTAATGAAACCGTTAGAAGATCTTACACAGACAATACTGCTGGTGGAACCGCTTCGTCACAAATGGAAGCTGATTTTTTAGATAAGGTGTATTCTACTCAAATATTAGCTGGTTCGATGGCAAATTTCGCTCTAAAAATTAATCCAACAAATTCTATACATTTTAAAAATCTTTATAGCATCAATTCTGATAATAGAGTAATCTCTCGTTCTGGAGCCAAAGATCCTTTAGAAGTTAATCCTACGCTTATTAAAAGTAACGCTACCTGGTTTACTTCAAATAACATTTATTCTGGCCAATTAGGAGGGAATCACAGTTATAAAGAGAACAAATTAAAACTTGATTGGGTAGCTGCACTTTCAACTATATCTAGGACCATTCCGAATTTAAAGCGATCTATTTATACAAGATCAACAACTTTTAATGACCCTTCCAATCCAATGGCTGAAGATACCATGTATGTAGCCAACATTGCGCAATCTAATGTAGGTCCTGACTATGGTGGAAGTATGTTTTTCTCAACGAATAAAGAACAAATTTATAGTGGAAAAGTAAATCTTGCTTATCAAATAAAAGAGAAGAAAGGTTGGAGAACAGAAATGAAAGTTGGTGCTATGTACCAATACCGAAATAGAGATTTTGTAGCAAGACAGTTTGGTTATACTAAATATGGCGCCGTAGGAGGAAGTGTTAATTTTGATGAAAATCTTCTTTTTTTACCTGTAGAAACTATTTTTTCACCGGAACATATGGGCTTAATGAGCCCAGGAGTAGGTGGATTTAAATTAACTGAAGGAACAAAAGCTTCTGATAGTTATAGCGCTAACTCCAACTTAAACGCAGGATATATATCTTCCCTGCATTCACACAAGAAATTTAAGTTGCTTTATGGAATCAGAATAGAGGATTTTACCCAAAATTTGACCTCAACTAAAGCAGATAAAAGTGAATTGAATGTTAAGCTACACAATTTAGATGTATTACCGTCATTCAATATGATCTACAGCCCTTCTAATAAAGTAAATGTTCGCTTGAGTGGTTCACAAACACTAAACAGACCTGAATACAGAGAATTAGCTCCATTTGCATTTTACGACTTTAATACACAATTCGTGCTTTCTGGAAATGATAGTTTGCAAAGAGCTAAGATCACTAACCTTGATTTGCGCTACGAAGTATATCCCGCAAGTGGTCAATTGTTGTCTGCAACTGTATTTTATAAGTTTTTCGAAAATCCAATTGAACAAATTGCTCGTGCTGATGTAATGAATGAAATTTCTTACAAGAATGTACCAACAGCAACTAACTTTGGTCTAGAATTAGAATTTAAAGGAACCATTGGTTCTTTCTTTAGAGCTGATTCTTCTTCACTTTGGAATAATTTAAGCCTTTTTGCTAATCTTGGTATTGTTAGATCTATTGTGGATGTATCTCAAAATATCGGAACTCCATATGAAACAAGACCATTGCAAGGACAATCTCCTTATATAATTAACGCCGGACTTAATTACAAGACAGACAATAATTATTCCTTCAGTATGAATTTAAATCGTGTTGGACCTAGAATTTATATTTTAGGAAGTGTGCTTCAACCAGATATCTGGGAAAAGAGTCGTACTTTCTTAGACTTTCAAGTTGCAAAAACAATGGTGAAAGATCGCTTAGAACTTAAAATCAATGTTCAGAATATCTTGGCTCAAAATTTAGTTTTCTACCAAAACAAATATGGACAATCTACAGAAAGAAATATTTTTTCTAAATTAAGTAACATCACTTTCTTGGGTGATGCAAATGGTGAAAACAGCTTTGACGCTGCAATAGACGACTTAGTGTGGTCTACCAAATTCGGAAGAACAATATCCTTCGTTCTTACCTACAAATTCTAATTTGATAATGTTACGCAAATGTTACGCAAAATTCACTTTGCTTAACATTTGCGTAATCTAAACTTAAGTGTAACATATTCTTAAGTTAACTTTTACGCAAATTGATTGCCCGAATTTTGCTGTAACTAAAAAAGATAATTATTATGAAAAAAATGTATGCAATTGTTGCTATGGCGCTCTTCGGAAGCCTAGCCTATGGACAAAGTTTCTTTGTTCCAACTTCTTATCGTGGTGCCTTAGCTCCAGCTCCTACTGCGCAGTGGACTGACAACTGGGTTAATTGGGATCCACAGAATACGAGTTATGGTACTTCTACTGTGAATGTTACCACTTCGATTACTACAAGTACTACTTGGTCTTCGAATAATGTTTACTTATTGCAAGGACAAATTTATGTGAAAAATGGTGCTATCTTAACTATTCAGCCAGGAACTGTAATCATGGGTGATAAAGCAACCGTAGGTTCTGGTTTATTTATTTGTCAAGGTTCAAAAATTTTCGCCAACGGTACTGCAAGTGCACCAATTGTTTTTACTTCTAACCAACCAGCAGGACAAAGAGCTGCAGGAGATTGGGGTGGGTTAATAATAATGGGTAAAGCAACTACAAATGCTGCAGGTGGAATAGGAAACATTGAAGGATTAACATCTTCTCCAGATACTCAGTATGGTGGTGGAGCAAATCCTGATAATAATGACAATTCTGGTTCCCTTAAATATGTGAGAATTGAATTCCCTGGATATGTTTACCAACCCAATAAAGAAATCAACGGAATTACTTTCGGAGCAGTTGGAAAATCTACTACTGTTGATTATGTACAAGTTTCTTTCTGTAATGATGATGCTTTTGAATGGTTCGGTGGAAATGTAAATTGTCGTCACCTGGTATCTTACAGAAACTTAGACGATGATTTTGATACGGATAATGGTTACAGCGGAAATGTACAGTTTTGTATTGGTGTAAGAGATCCAAACATTGCAGATGCTCCAATAGTTTCTACCTCAGAAGGATTTGAATCTGATAACGACCCTACAGGATCAGCTGCAACCCCACAAACAAGCGCTCAATTCTCCAATGTAACTTGGATTGGACCGCTAAGAGGAAATGTAGGAGCTGTTGTTGCCGCTGGATATAGAAGAGGGGCAAGAATTAGAAGAAATTCTGCATTAAAAATCTATAACAGCATCTTTATGGATGGTCCTAGAGGTATTCATATTGATGGATCAGCATGTGAAGCTAATGCTACGGCTGGAACATCACTTACAGTAGTTAACAATGCATTGAAATTCAAAAACAATCTTGTAGCAGGATACCTTCCAACGAAATCTGTTGAAGTGAATTCTGGAAGTTCTTTCAATATCATTAACTGGTTTGGATTAAATGCGAATGATTCTCTTGCAAGTTCTTCTAACATTTTAGTGAACCCTTACGGAACTAACTTTTTAAATCCTGACCTAAGACCAATCACTGGTTCTAATGCTTTAAGCAATATGTCATTTGTTGATTTAGGATTAAATAACATGTTGATTGGAGCGCCAAGTGCAACTGCAAGTGTTAATTATTGTGTTGGTGCAACTGCAACTGCTTTAACTGCAACTGCAAATAATGATTGTACTTTATTATGGTATGTTTCTGCTACTGGTGGAACAAGTATCCCAACTCCTACTCCAAATACTTCGGTAGCTGGAACAGCAGTATACTATGTAAGTCAAATCAATGCTGATGGTTATGAAGGTGCAAGAACAATGGTTACTGTAACGGTAAATGCATTACCTGCAACACCAACTGTTACTGCAAATGGTTCAACAACTTTTTGTACAGGTGGTTCAGTTGACTTAAGTTCATCAGAAGCTGCTGGAAACCTTTGGTCAAATGGTAATCCAACACAAACTATTACTGTAAGTAATTCTGGATCTTACTCCGTAACATTTACAGATGTTAACGGATGTAGTGCTACTTCAAATGCAATTAGTGTAAATGTTAGTAATGCACCAGCACCAACTATCAATGCATCAGCAACGATTGCATGTAATGGAGATACTGTGGTATTGACAGCATCTACTTCTGATTCTTATGCATGGTCAACTGGTGAAACAACACAAGTTATCTTCGTTACCAATTCTGCATCTATCATCGTAAATACTATGAATGCTAACGCTTGTGATGGAGTTGGTTCTTCTGCACCTATCGTAATCACTTTTAACGCTAGTCCAACAGCAGGAGGTTCATTTACTCTAAGTGGAAATGTTGCAAGTTTCGTAAATACTTCAACTGGAGCAACTAGTTACTCTTGGGATTTCGGTGATCAAACCAACTCATCTGCAGCTGCTCCTTTGCATGCTTATGCAGCTAATGGATCTTACACAGTTGTGTTAACCGCAATCAATGGAAATTGTACAAGTACAGAAACATATACCATTAACATTGCAGTTGCTTTGAATGAGTTAGTAGGAATTGAAGGATTGAATATCTACCCTAACCCTGCAAAGGATCTTTTAAATATTGATTTTACAAATACTACAGATCAAAATTTAGAACTTCAAATTGTAGATCAATTCGGTAGAGTTATCTTAACTAACAATGACAACAACTTGGGTGTTATGCATCAAGAGATTAGCTTAGCAAATTTCTTAAGCGGTGTTTACTACTTAAGATTAAATTCTAATTCCTCAACTCGTATTGAGAAAATAGTAATTACTAAATAAGATTACAACAATAAATTTAAAGGGCTACTTCGGTAGCCCTTTTTTAATATAAGACAAATGGATAATTTAAAAGGGCATACTATTTTACTAGTTGACGATGAACCAGATATCTTAGAATTTTTATCCTATAATTTAAAAAAGGAAGGATTCAAAGTATTTTCGGCGAATAACGGAGAGGAGGGAGTGAAAATGGTACAACAACTTAGTCCATCGCTTATATTAATGGATGTCATGATGCCTAAAATGGATGGTATTGAGGCTTGTCAGATTATTAGAAAAGATTTAAATATTACACAACCCATCATTGCCTTTTTAACTTCCAGAGCTGAAGATTACGCTCAAATTGCTGGATTCGAAGCGGGTGCTGACGATTATATCACCAAGCCAATTCGACCAAGATTATTGATTAGTAAAATCGAATCACTTCTTCGTCGTATTGATCAATCGAAAAAAACAGAGGGTACAACAAGTAAAAACAAACTTGTTATAGATCGCGAGAAATTCATGATTCATTTGAATGATGAAGAAATTTTATTGCCTAAAAAAGAATTCGAACTTCTCGAATTACTTGCTAGTAGACCAGGAAAAGTTTACAACAGAGACCAAATATTATCAATTGTTTGGGGAAATGATACCGTAGTTGGAGAAAGAACAATTGATGTTCATATCAGAAAATTACGAGAAAAGCTTGGAGATGATTATATTCGCACTGTGAAAGGTGTTGGATATACCTTCAATATTATGTGAAAAATTTTAGACCTAGCTTATTAATATTATTTGGAAGTGCTGCATTCCTAGCCCTAGGTATAATTGCTGCACTTTTTTTTAATGTATTTGTCAGTCCATTAAAATGGTGGATGATTATTTTTATACCATTATCATCGTCTCTTTTGGTTTATGGTATTTTCTATGTTGCCCTAAAGAAATTTATTCAAAATCGCTTACACATCATTTATAAGTCCATCCAAAATAAACAGGATTTCACTCTAATTAAAGGTGATTCAATTGACCAATTAATTAATGATGCCGAACAAGAAGTTGAGATTTGGCAAAAGGATAAAAATAAGGAAATCACCAAACTTAAAGAACAGGAGCTTTTTCGTAGAGACTTTTTAGGAAATTTAGCCCACGAATTAAAAACGCCTGTTTTTGCCACGCAAGGATATATTTTAACACTTCTTGAAGGTGGAATTGATGATGATGAAGTCAATAGATTATTCCTGAACAGAGCTGCAAAAGCAACCGATAGAATCGTTGATATTTTAGAGGATTTAGATCAAATTACACGATTGGAAGTAGATGAACTTAAAATGGATTTTCGCTCCTTTGAATTAGTTGATCTGATTAAAGAAATAAAAGGCACTTTAGCGTTCAGCGCGAAAGAAAAAAATATTGAATTGGCCTTTAATAAAGATTATAATTCTATTTATGTTTTTGCAGATAGAACAAAGATTGGACAGGTTCTTACCAACCTCATTGTTAATTCTATATATTATGGTGATGTAAATGGAAAAACACTTATTTCAATATTCACCATCGATGATTTAGTCACTATAGAAATTGAGGACAATGGACCTGGTATTGAAGAAAGGCATTTCCCAAGACTTTTTGAACGATTTTATCGCGTAGAGAAAAGTAGAAATCGAAACGAAGGGGGAACAGGTTTAGGATTAGCTATTGTAAAACACATCATTGAATCACATAAACAAACCATTAATGTGCGTAGTACCGTTGATCACGGAAGCACCTTTTCTTTTAGCCTTCAAAAAAGTCCTATTAATGGGCCGGTAAGTTCGAGGGGAATTCCATTAAAGTAATTTCTATATTGATTTTTCGGTAATTTTGCAGCATGATGAAAGTTGAGGGGAAAAAACAAAGTTTGATAAGAAGATTGTTTCTTATGGCTCAGCCATATAAACGCTATTTTATTATCGCAGGACTAAGTGTTATTTGTTTATCTTTTTTAGGTCCCCTTCGCCCCTATCTTATTGGTGAAATGGTGGATAAATTTATCATTCAAACACAAAATAAGGAGAAATTACTTCAATGGAGTAGTTTGATTATCATAATTTTAATGGTCGAAGGGATGCTGCAACTCATCTCTACCTACTTTTCAAATTTACTAGCGCAATCTGTAATTAGAGATATTCGTGTAAAAGTATTTCAACATATTCTGACCTTCAGAATGCGCTATTTTGACAAAACTCCAGTTGGTGCATTAGTTACTCGAGTTGTGTCTGATGTAGAAGCAATTACCGAAGTTTTCTCCTCAGGAGTTATGGAAATTGCAGGCGATTTAGTGTCGCTTATCTTTGTTCTTGCACTTATGTTCTCGACCAATTGGGAGCTTTCCTTAATGACTTTGATCCCAATTCCATTGTTAGTGATTGCAACCCGAATTTTTGCGAAAGCGATGAAGGCTTCTTTTCAATATGAAAGACTACAAGTAACGCGACTGAATACTTTTGTTCAAGAACATATTACAGGGATGTCAATTGTTCAATTGTTTAATCGACAAAAAATTGAATTCGCTAAATTTAATGCCATCAACAAAGAACACCGTCAAGCGCATATCAATGCTGTATGGGCAACCTCTATTTTCTTTCCAGTAGTCGAATTATTAAGTTCTCTTTCCATTGCATTTCTTTTAGTTTGGGGAGCACTTCAAGTAGAAGGGAAAACCAATATAGAAATAAAAAAAATGTATGGCGAAATCATTGCCTTTACCCTTTGGATCCATCAATTGTACAGACCTATAAGACAATTAGCAGATAAGTTTAATATACTACAACGCGGCACCGTAAGAGCCGAACGCATCTTTGAGATTTTAGATCATGCAGAAAATGTGCAAGATACGGGTACGGTTACATCGTGCGATTTTAATGCAGATATTGAATTTAAATCGGTGTCATTTGCCTATGAAAAAGAGAATTATGTATTAAAAAACATTAGTTTATCATTGAAAAAAGGTCAAACTATTGCATTTGTCGGTGCAACTGGCGCCGGGAAATCAACCATTGTAAATCTCTTGGGAAGATTCTATGAATACAAAAAAGGAGAAGTCTACATTGGAAATGTAAATCTCAAGGAAATCGAATTGAATTATTTAAGAGCCAATATTGCAATAGTATTGCAAGATGTATTTTTATTTTCAGATTCTATTCACAATAACATCACCTTAGGAGATCCGGAAATAACAAGAGAACAAGTAATTACTGCCGCTAAGGCAGTTGGAGCCCATAACTTCATTTCAAATTTGCCAGAAGATTATGACTATGTCATTGGAGAAAGAGGAGGTGTTTTATCTGTTGGACAAAGGCAATTGCTTGCCTTCATTCGTGCTTTTCTTTACAACCCTCGCATTCTTATTTTAGACGAGGCCACCTCTAGTTTAGATAGTGAATCGGAGGATTTAATTCAACTTGCAACTGATAAAATTACTGCTGATCGCACCTCAATCGTTATTGCTCATAGACTTTCAACGATTCAAAAGGCAGACCAAATAGTTGTATTAGAAAAAGGTGAAATTGTGGAACAAGGTTCACATCAAGAACTTTTGAAAAAAGGAGGCTTTTATAAAAACCTATTTGACAAACAATTCTTAGACGAAAACAAATGAAGCAATTTAAAATAGGTGGCGTGCCAGAGCACTTTAATCTACCTTGGCGCTTGGCAATTGAAGATGGGGATTTTCTGAAAAATGGTGTTGAACTTCATTGGGCTGACATGAGTGGTGGGACTGGTCAAATGATCAAAGGCCTGCAGTCAGGAACCTTAGATATTGCTGTTTTACTCACCGAAGGAATTACAAAAGCTATTTTACAAGGATTAGATGCGACTATTATTTCCGTTTATGTAACTTCTCCATTATCCTGGGGAATGCATGTTCCTTTCGACTCGAACTTGAATAGTATTGATGATCTTGAAAATAAAACATTTGCCATTTCACGAGAAGCTTCTGGTTCGCATCTCATGGCCTATGTAAATGCCTTCGAAAAAAAATGGGATTTAACCCAGCTTAAATTTACCGTTGTTGGAGATGTTTATGGTGGACTGTGGTCGCTGAAAGAACATGAAGCTCAAGGTTTTTTATGGGAAAAGTATACAACGCAACCCTTCGTTGATCAAGAAAAATGTAGACGCGTTGGAGAAGTAAAAACCCCGTGGCCTTGTTTTGTAATTGCTGTAAATAAACAAATAGCGCAGGATAATAGTGCATTAATCAAACTCATTTGCGAAACAGTTCAACAAAAAGCATTAGCACTAAAGCAAAATAGTGAAGCCGCGGCAATCATTTCGTGGAGGTATAAATTAGCCGTTGATCAAGTAAAGAAATGGCTATCAGAAACAGATTGGAATTATAATAATGCATTAGATCTTTCTGATTTTGAGCGTGTAGTACACTACTTAAAGGAAATGAAAATGATTCAAGAAGAAGAAGCGCTGGATTGGGAAAATAAATTATTTTCATGAAGTTAATTATCGCTGTTTTATTCAATTTCTCGCTGCCATATTTTGCTCTTGCACAATTTGGCTGTACTGATCCGCTTGCCAATAACTTTGACCCGCTTGCACAAATTAATGATGGTACCTGTACTTATTCAAGCACCAACTACCAACCAAATTTAGTGGCTGATTTAACGCAAAACTTAAATGAAAATTCAGCACTAATTTATTGGGACAATCAAATCGTTACACTAAATGATGGGGGAAATGAAGCGGCACTTTTTTTCTTAAATAATAATGGAGCTGTTCTCAGGAAAGTAATTGTTGGTCAAGCAAATAATGTTGATTGGGAAGCCTTAACTCAAGACAATAACAATATCTATATAGGTGATTTTGGAAATAATTATGGCAATAGAAATAATTTATGTGTCTATAAAATCAGTAAGAATGACATAACAAATTCCATAAATGATACTGTAAGTGCTTTAAAAATGAATTTCGTTTATGGGAATCAAAGCAATTTCAGTAGCGCTCTGAACGCTAATAATTTTGACTGTGAAGCTTTCTTCTATCATATGGATTCCCTTCATTTATTTACTAAAGATTGGCTTGATTTAAAGACAAGACATTATGTTTTACCGAGCCATTGGATAGATACTGTCAATGCTGTTCAAGTTGACTCCTTTTTGATTGATGGTTTAATTACAGATGCTACGATTGATTCTAGTTCAAACCATGCTATGCTCTTAGGATACAAAAACAATGGAAATAATATTTACACAAGCTTTATTTGGATTTTATCTGACTATTCAGAACACCATTATTTTAGCGGGAACAAAAGAAGGATTGAAATTGGAAACATGTTTAATTTATCACAAACCGAAGGGATTACACTGATAGACAGTACGCAAGGATATATTAGTTCCGAACAAATTTCATCAGTAATTACGATTCCTGCTAAATTATTTCAATTTAATTTTCAAAATTATTTCTCTCAAAATGGGGCAAATACACCTATTATAGAAAAAGAAATAACAGCACTATTTTATCCAAATCCAGTCAATGATAAACTATATTTTAGTAAGAAGGTAGATAGGATTAAAGTCATTTCATTAGAAGGGAAAGTAATCATAGATTTAAAATTCCCCGAAGAATTCATAGACATTAGAAATCTTGAACCCGGAATTTATTTCCTGCAAGGAAATGGAATAATAGAGAAATTAGAGGTGTATTAATTTTCTAATCCAAATTTTTATACAAAACAGTTGCACTTGCTTGAGCACTTGGCATGATGGTAATGTCATTTAAATTCACATGAGCAGGCAAAGATGCTGCATAATATATCGTATCTGCGACATCATCAGCTGAAAGGGGAATAAATCCATCATACACGGCTGCTGCTACTTTGTCATCGCCTTTAAAACGCACCAATGAAAACTCTGTTTCAATCGCTCCTGGAGCAATATTCGTCACTCTTATCGAATGAGAAACCAATTCCATTCGCATCGATTTAGATAAGGCGTCTACCGCATGCTTGGAAGCACAATATACATTGCCATCCAAATAAACCTCCTTGCCCGCTATACTAGATAAATTAAAAATATGCCCCGCTTTATTGGCCTTAAATATTGGAATGATTTCCTTTGAAACATGCAGTAAACCTTTGATATTCGTGTCAATCATTCGATTCCAATCGTCTAACAATCCATCAGACAAGGGACCTCTACCCACTGCAAGTCCTGCATTATTAATCAGTATAGCTAATTTTGATCTTACCTCGTCTGAAAAGGAAGCAACAGCCTTTCGAACTTGACTTTCTTCTCTGACATCTACTTGAAATAATAAGACTTGAATAGGAAGTTGAGCCAGCTCTTTTTTTAAAGCTTCTAAGCGATCCATTCTTCTTGCCATTAGAACAAGATGATAACCTTCTTTTGCAAATCTGCGGGCGCATGCCGCTCCAATTCCTGAACTCGCTCCTGTTATAAGAATGTATTTATCCATTTTAAAATTTTTGAATTTTGATTAAGCTTTGAAATTTTGGAGAAATCTACTGACAATAATAAAATAAAGAATAAAAAAGGCATTGCCGGTACTTTATAACGAACAATTGCACCAATCACTGGAGTTGTTAGTCCGATGATAGAAAATAAAATAATAGTGAATAAGACACCAAACCATAAAATATGATTTTGGGGTGAATTTAATTTCTTTCTATAAAATAGGAGCAGTCCTAAAAGAACAAATACCAATATATTTTCAAAGAAGGGCAGAACATAAATCATTCCTTTTATTTGGGTGGGCCAAGGCATCGAAACAACATGGAACAAGGAAAGAGGAATAGCAGTAATTAATGACCAAATACTACCATCAAGTGGCTGCATTATTATCGTGCTCCCTGCATGAAAAGTATTTGCAAGATTTATGAAATCATGTTGCTTGCCAATCAATAAGGATAAAAAGTTAAATTGAGGAAAGAAAAAATAAGGAAGTGCAATGACAAGAAGCGGAAAGATAAAAATAGAAATGATCCTCCATTTTAAATCCTTTGTATAAGAGATTGTCAACCACAAAATAGCTGCTGGACAGAGCGCAAACAATACATATATTTTAATAGAAAGCAATAAGAATAAAGAAAACAATAAACACCATAAAGACGAGGCCTTGAACTTGTTCATTAAGTGGAAAATAGAACTGCAAAAGATACCAATGGCAAAAATCAGCAACGCTTCCTTAAGGACTCCCGAGGTCCAAAACAAGGTGCTAGGAACTAAAAATGCAGCAAAGTAGGAGATTAATTTACTTCCTGAGATATTATAAAATAATTTCCCCAACTCCAAGAGACCAATAAAGGACAAGAAACAAAATAATAAAGCATGGACAAAATAATTACCTCCAGTAATCCAGCAGAATAAAGCATTTAATTTAATTACAATTCTATTGTCATTTCTTAAACCATGATCAAAAGATCGGTACCAATAAGACATTTTGGAAAGATGATTTTTACTTAATTCGGGAGTATCTTGACCAATCATTATTTTAACAAAATCCATAGGATGCGCTTGTGTACTTTGATACAAGATCTTTCCATCATCAAAATATTTAAATACATCAGCACTCGATCTATCTTGGTAATAAAAAGTATAAATAGAAATTAAAATTAATCCAGAAACAACTTTAAAAATAAAGGCCAATTGCAAAGATTTTGAACTAAATGGCGCGTTATTAAAATAGGAACTTTTACGAATACCCACTAAAATAAAAAGCAATAATGAAATAGGGAACAAGACCAATAGTACAGACGACATAGAACAAAATTACTTATTTTTTCAAGTCAAATAAGACAATGCGACAAAAAAAGCGTTGTAAAAGCGACAAAGTGTCAGCAAAGATTCATTGGCACATTCATTGAAGAATTGAATAGAAAAAATATATAGTTATGAGAACAGGACAAATTAACGTTCAAACGGAAAACATCTTTCCAATTATCAAAAAGTTTTTATACTCTGATCACGAGATCTTCCTGAGGGAATTGGTTTCAAACGCAGTGGATGCATCACAAAAATTAAAAGTTTTGAGTTCGAATGGAGAATTCAAAGGTGATTTAGGTGATATAAAAGTAGAAGTAATTCTAGACCCTGCAGCAAAGACGCTTACTATTCGCGATGCTGGAATTGGTATGACCGCTGATGAAATAGATAAATACATCAATCAGATTGCCTTTTCAGGTGCTGAAGAATTCGTTCAAAAATACAGTGGCAAAGAAGGCGCTGAACAAATTATTGGCCATTTTGGACTTGGTTTTTATTCTGCTTTTATGGTCGCTGAAAAAGTGCAAATTCAAACGCTGTCAAAAGACAAAGGTGCTCAAGCAGTTCAATGGGAAAGTACTGGGACAACTGATTATACCATTACCGACATTAAAAAGAAAAGTCGTGGAACTGATATTATCTTATTCATTACTGAGGAATCTATTGAATTTATTGAAAAAGCGAGAATTGAAGGGATTTTAAATAAATATTGCAAATTCCTACCCATTCCTGTTTTCTTCGGAAATAAAACGGAATACATCGATTCACCAAGTGGTGAAAAAGATGAAAATGATAAAATTAAAAGAGAGGCCATTGAAGTGCCTAACCAAATCAATAATCCACAACCAGCGTGGACCAAGGCACCTGTGGATTTGTCAGACGATGATTATAATTCATTTTACCGTGAATTATATCCAATGACATTTGAAAGTCCCTTGTTTCACATTCACTTAAATGTTGACTATCCATTTAATTTAACAGGGATTCTATATTTTCCAAAAATTAAAGAAAATGTAGAAGTACAACGAAATAAAATTAATCTGTACAGCAATCAAGTATTTATTACCGATAGTGTTGCTGAAATAGTTCCCGAGTTTTTGACACTACTTCACGGAGTAATTGACTCTCCGGATATTCCGTTAAATGTATCTCGTTCGTACTTGCAAAGTGATGGAAATGTAAAAAAGATTTCTGCGCACATCACTAAAAAAGTAGCAGATAAATTGGCTGAAATGTTCAAGAAAGACCGTAAAGATTTTGAGTCTAAGTGGGATGATCTTCAGGTATTTGTTCAATATGGAATGTTATCAGAGGATAAGTTTGCTGAAAAAGCCAAGACCTTCTCTTTGTTTAAAAATACAGAGGGTACTTGTTTCACCCTTGATGAATACCGTGAAAAAGTAAGCGCTTTACAAACGGATAAGGATGGGAAATTAATTTTATTATACACCAATAACAAAGAAGAGCAATTTGCATTCATCAAGAAGGCAAAAGATCGTGGTTATGATGTATTGCATTTAGACGGACCACTAGTATCACATTGGCTTCCAAAGCTTGAACAAAGCAATGATAACATAAGTTTTGTTAGAGTAGATTCAGATTCACTTGACAAATTGATCCGCAAGAGTGATGAGATTCCATCTAAAATGTCAAAAGAAGAAGAAGAGAAAATCAAACCTTTGTTTGAAGCGACGATCAATAAAGAAAAATATTCAGTTCAACTGGAGAGCATGAATGAGGATGATGCACCCATAATTATTACGCAGCCAGAATTTATTCGTAGAATGATGGAGCAACAAAAATTAGGCGGTGGAAACGGTTTTTATGGAGCTTTCCCTGAAATGTTTACGATGACGGTAAATACCAATCATCCAAAAATTCATGGCTTATTAAGTAAATCTGAAATTGATCAAACAACAGGTGTTAAACAATTAACAGATTTAGCATTATTAGCACAAGGATTATTAAAAGGTGAGGCTTTGAATAGCTTTATTGAGCGAAACATAAATGAGTTAGCATAATCTTATTAATTTTGCAGAGGGGCTACAGCCCCTCTTTTTTAATTGATTCATTTTGTATAAATATATCTTTGGTTTTGGCGCTTATGTAATCAGTAGAAAGATTGGTATAGGAATTCTAGGCTTTATAATAGGCAGTTTTGTTGATATGTACCAGCGAAATAGTAGAAAAAAGCAAGGCACTAACACCTCTTCATCTGGACAAGATCCTTTCTTGTTTTATCAGCAACAATCTAGTCGTTTTGATTTACCTACCATGCTTATGGCACTTTCCGCAGCTGTAATGAAGGCAGATGGAAAAGTGATTAAAGCTGAATTAGATTATGTAAAAGCCTTTTTCACCAATCAATTTGGGAACAGATTTACAACAGAACATCTACAGGTTTTAAAAGAGTTTTTAGCCACAGGGCAAATTCCTTTACAAGCAATATGTCAAGATATTCGTGCGCGCATGCCCTTAGAAGTTCGGGTTCAACTCATTCATTATTTATTTGGGATCGCAAAAGCAGATGGTGAAGTATCGCCAAGTGAAATGAGCACCATAGAACGCATTGCAAGCCAACTTGGGGTCCCTGCTATTGAATTTGACAGTGTAAAAAACATGTTTTACCGAAATGTTGATTCAGACTATAAAATTCTGGGTATTGACTCCACTGCAACCGATGAAGAAGTTAAAAAAGCCTACAGGAAAATGGCGATTTCCTTCCATCCAGACAAAGTAGCACAAATGGGAATTGAATACCAAAAAGGAGCTAAAGAAAAATTCCAAAAAATTCAGGATGCTTACGAAAATCTTAAAAAACGAAGGGCCTTCAAATAATTAATGCGTTCTTGTCATCGTTTCAGGGACACAAATAATAAAATCAGCCTTACCGATATTTTCTTTGTCAAATTTTTCTACATCCAATTGGGTATGCGTAGAAATTGTAATGGACTTAATTCCAGGAGCAGATTGATGTAAATACCATAAAATTCCTTGTTGATAATCACTGTGGTAAGCCCCATTAAAATGGATGAATTTACTGTCTTTCTTCATCGATTTAAAAATAAATTGCGCCATTGTCGCGTCCTTAAATGCTTGTGAAGCAAGCATATTTCCCCCACCCATATGTACTGCCATTTCGTTGAGTGCTGCGTATTGGCTCAAAGTAGAATCAATCGGAAAATCGATTGGAGCCATTTGTTCTTTAATTTTGGGCGACAAAGTATCGAGTGCAGCTCTTCCTTTTTTAAACAATAGAGAAGCATATTTTCGCTCTACATTGGAAGCAATACAAGCCAATTTATTCTTTTGCGCAAAATCAACCAGTGGTTTGTAATCCGTTTCATAATTGGGCCATAATCGCAAAGAGTCTTTCAGTTTGTTGGCTGGAATTTTACCTTCCAAATAACGATTTAGAATTTCCTGTTGATCTTGTTCGAACATCTCGAATCCTAAAATCAATTTTTGTTGATGCACTTGATATAAATCTACCAAAAGTTCATAGGAAAGCCAATGTGCAAT
Source organism: Flavobacteriales bacterium (assembly GCA_947488235.1). Classification (GTDB taxonomy): domain Bacteria; phylum Bacteroidota; class Bacteroidia; order Flavobacteriales_D; family Crocinitomicaceae; genus UBA952. Next base: position 27,710 of record CANLAQ010000025.1, read on the forward strand.
AGGATTATCGTGATATTCTCCAAAAAATGTAATATCGGCTTGGGTACAAGCTTTCTTCATTTTTGCATAAGAGACTTGCTTCCCTTGACTATTGTAAATCAAATAGGCAGGCTTGTTTTGAGAAAAAGTAACAAATGGAATAAATAATAGAAGGAATAAAAATTTCATGACAGCTTATTTTATTCCGAAGGTACTACTATTTAGTCTTCCTCCAAGACAGAAAGATCCCAATTGAATCGTTCAGATAACACTTGATTTAGAAAAGTAACTACAGCTGGGGAAGTGATTTTCTCAAATACATCCTGCATAAATGCTGTAAGAACGAGTCGTCTTGCTGTGTTTTCACTAATGCCTCTTGACTGTAAATAAAAAATAGCCTCTTCATCTAATTGTCCAATCGTAGATCCATGAGAACATTTGACATCATCAGCATAAATTTCCAATTCTGGTTTTGAATTTACCGATGCTTCATCGCCGATTAAAACATTGGCATTAGATTGAAAAGCCGCTATTTTCTGAGCGTCAGGTCTTACGAATACTTTTCCGTTGAATACAGCTGTAGATTTTTCATCCATTACTCCTTTGTACAATTCATAAGAATTGCAATTTGGTTTCATGTGATCTATTGTAGTGTGGTTATCGATATGTTGTATGCCTTTGCTTAGATATGCGCCATTCAAAAAAGTCTCGCAACCTTCACCATCGACGAATACATTCACATCATTTCGAACCCAATTTCCGTTGAGCGTCAATGTTGTCAGGGTAAAATTAGAATTGTTTTTTTGATGGATATTCTCAGTTGAAAAATGAAAATCTTCTCCTTCTTCATTTTGTAACTTATGGACTGAAAGAAAAGAATTTTCTTCTAAATGAAATTCAGAAACAATGTTTTTATAGTTCTTTTTGCCATCGATAGAGCAATGGGAAACGATGAGTTCCATCTTACTATCCTTTTCAAGAATAAATTGATTTCGATGAATTGCTGCTTGCTCTGTCCCTTCACTTAAGAAAATCAATTGAACGGGCTTGGTCAAGTTAACTCCTTTTCGCAACCAAACACACAAGCCATTTTGAGCGTGAGTTTTATTAAGGTCTATCACATGACTGTTAATCTCAAAAGATTTCCATTCTTCCAAAGATAAATTAACAGCTTCTTTCACAATAATTCCATCGGGAAGATCTTGAGAAAAATAGATACATTGATCATTTTGAAAAACAAAAGTATACGCTTCGTGCGTTAAGGAATAATGCTCCCATGATATTGGGTTTGATGTTTTTTTATTCAAATTTAAAGAAGCAATTCTATTTAAACGAGAATATTTCCAAGCTTCAGTTCTTGAATTCGGAAATCCATTGAGGAGCAAGCGTTCATTTGAAGCTGCAAGATCTTCGTCCTTTATTTTCAAAAGCGATGCAGGAAGATTCCTTCTAAAAGATTCCATTTTTGATGGTGCCACTATCTGTTCCATGTCTTAATTAAACAGTTGGGTGAGCATCCTTAATCCAATCATAGCCTTTTTCTTCGAGTTCAAGCGCCAATTCCTTACCGCCTGTTTTAACAATTTGACCTTTATACAGGACATGCACAAAATCTGGAACGATATAATCTAATAAGCGCTGATAATGCGTTATAACAATGGCAGCATTTTCTGGAGATTTCAATTGATTGACTCCCTTTGCAACTATGCGAAGGGCATCAATATCCAAGCCTGAATCTGTTTCATCGAGTATCGCCAATTTAGGAGCAAGCATTGCCATTTGAAAAATTTCATTTCTTTTCTTTTCACCACCCGAAAATCCTTCATTCACAGATCTAGAAGCCAATTTACTGTCCAATTCAACAAGTGCTGATTTTTCTCTAACCAAGCTCATGAAGTCTTTTGCGGATAAAGATTCTTCGCCTTTATAGGCTCTAATTTCATTGATTGCGGTTCTTAAAAAATTCACATTAGAAACACCCGGTATTTCAACTGGATATTGAAAAGCGAGAAACAACCCTTCTCTTGCACGGTCTTCTGTGGATAAAGACAATAAGTCTGTGCCTTCAAAAATAACTTCTCCTGCCGTAATTTCATAAGCATCTCTTCCGGCTAAAACAGACGCTAAGGTTGATTTACCAGCACCATTAGGCCCCATTATAGCATGAACTTCACCAGCATTTACCGTTAAATTTAATCCTCGAAGGATTTCTTTTCCGTCAATACTAGCATGTAAATTTTTAATCGTAATCATGGTTATTTTTTATTTTAAATAGGTTTACCCTACACTTCCTTCTAAACTTATCGTTAATAATTTTTGCGCTTCGACAGCAAATTCCATCGGCAATTGATTTAAGACTTCTTTACAATAGCCATTTACAATCAAGCCAATTGCTTTCTCTTCACCTATTCCTCTTTGTTTACAATAGAACAATTGATCTTCTCCAATTTTAGAAGTAGTTGCCTCATGTTCAATTTTAGCCGTACTATTTTTACATTCTATATAAGGGAAAGTATGAGCACCACATTCGCTAGACATAAGAAGAGAATCACATTGAGAAAAATTACGCGCATTTTTCGCAGATTTGTGAATCTGCACTAAACCGCGGTATGAATTTTGAGATTTTCCTGCTGAAATACCTTTTGAAATAATCGTGCTTTTGGTATTTTTTCCGAGATGAATCATTTTAGTTCCCGTATCTGCTTGCTGGTAATTGTTGGTTACAGCAACGGAATAAAACTCACCAATAGAATGATCCCCTTTTAAAATACAAGAAGGATATTTCCAAGTAACTGCAGAACCGGTTTCAACTTGCGTCCAAGAAATTTTGGAATTGGTATGACAAATTCCTCTTTTGGTAACAAAATTGAAAATTCCACCCAAACCGTTTTTATCTCCAGGATACCAATTTTGTACCGTAGAATATTTTATTTCCGCATTATCAAGAGCAATTAATTCTACAACTGCCGCATGCAACTGATTTTCATCTCTTTGAGGAGCAGTACATCCTTCTAAATAAGAAACATACGATCCTTCATCAGCAACTACTAAAGTTCTTTCAAACTGTCCGGTTCCACCAGCGTTAATTCTGAAATAGGTTGACAATTCCATTGGACAACGCACACCTTTTGGAATATAGCAGAAGGAACCATCTGTAAACACTGCATTATTTAAGGCAGCATAATAATTATCAGTTGTAGGAATAACCGTCCCCATATATTTACGCACTAAATCTGGATGATTTTGAACCGCTTCAGAAAAGGAGCAAAAAATAATTCCAAGTTCACCTAATTTTTCTTTAAAAGAGGTCGCAACCGAAACAGAATCCATAACAAAATCTACCGCTACACCTGTTAAGCGTTGTTGCTCTTCCATTGAAATCCCCAATTTGGCCATGGTAGCTTTCATTTCTGGATCAACATCATCCCAAGATTCATATTTTTTGGACTGCTTAGGAGCTGAATAATACGCTATATTTTGAAAATCAGGTTTTTTATACTTTACATGCGCCCACTTTGGCTCTTCCATCGTTTTCCAAACATTATATGCGTGCAGACGATGCTCTAGCAACCAAAGAGGTTCCTCTTTTTTATTTGAAATCAATCGAATTACATCTTCACTTAATCCAATCGGAATAGTGTCAGAATCAATTGGGGTAACAAAACCAAATTTATATTCTTGATTTTCTAACTCTTCCGCTAAGTTTTCTTCCGTATAATTGGCCATTTAATGAAAGAATTAAACTGAAAAAGATTCTCCGCAGCCACAAGTACGGTCAGCATTTGGATTTACGAAAACAAAACCTTTCCCGTTTAATCCACCGGAAAAGTCTAAAGTGGTTCCAATTAGATACAAATAACTCTTATTATCGACAACAACTTTAACGCCATTATCTTCAAAGCTAGAGTCACCTGCCTTGTCTTCATTGTCAAAAGTAAGCTGGTACATTAGTCCCGAACAGCCACCACCTTGAACACCAACACGAATAAAATAGCCGTCTTTTCCTTCATCTTCCATAAGACGAAGCGCTTGCTTTTTTGCGTAATCAGTTACAGTTATCATGACTTTCTTTATTTAGATTAATTATAAATAATCTTTACTTAGGATGCAAAAGTACCACATTAAAGAATTTTCCACAAATTTTTGAGCATTTATATCACTAGAATTAAAAAGTTTATTTGCGCTATATTCATCAAATAAGTTCAATTATTCGAATTATAACCCCATCTATTCATCTAGTGCACATTTATAATTAAAATAAAATACCTTAGATATGAAATAAGAAGAGATACAGGTCGCTTCTTATGTTGAAATAATGTTGAAGTCTGCTTGGAGAGGCAGTTTTATTTTCTAGTTTAATAATCACATTAGTAATTTCGCCAACGTAAGAAGCGCCTGTTTTTTTTACAAAAAAGACCACTCAGACTTTAACCGGTCTACAAAAAGGAAATGAGCTTCGGCTCATTTTTTTATGCCTAAAAATTCAAGAAGATATCAATAGAGAGCCTATACTTTTTCGATCTGGTATAAAACCGGTCTGCTTGGGCTGGCGTCATTTTCAAAAGGAGCGATTTGTAATTCCAATAGATACAAACCATCTTTTATTTCATCTTTTACATAGATCAATTCAGTGATGGTTCGATCTAATCTATTCACTTCTGGGACTTCCCAAAAAGCGTGATGAAATGCCAATTCGCCTCCATCTTTCTCTTTATCTACTGAAGGTAAATCCAACAGAAGATGTTTAACTTTCAATTTATTTAGCAGGGGAATCATCTCTAATGACAAAAAAGGAGGATTGGTATCCGCGTAATTCAGGGCTATTTTATCACTTGTATTGGGGAGACTTCGAATCACCAGCGCCTCTATTTCATCAATCCCATCAGGTAAACTCTTTATGTTGATGACGCTGTCTCCATTATCTTGTATTTCAGGTGAACAAGAAATTAAAAGTGCTTTAAAAAAATAATTTTTTACCACTTTATTCACTGAAAAAACTTCAGGTGTAATGTGACCACACGATTCTGTATGGGTACCATGTCCGTGGGGATTAAACAAGATCGAACGAAAATTAACATCCCCACCTTCCTTTACACTCCCAAGGAATCCATTTTCACGGACTGGCTCCATAAGAGGCGGCTTTACATACCAAGCACTTAATGTTTGATGTTCGGAAACACTCAAAGAAATATCGAGTGGTTGATCTGTTTCGAAAAACGAATCTTGGTTCAAGTATAGACGCATAATATTCAAATTTATCAATAATCGGCAAGTTAATTCAACATCGAGTGTTGAAATTGTTCTGCAACTATAAATGTGTAGTATAATTTTGCTTGTATCTTTGTGCTATGGAACAAAATCAAGATAAATTAAAAGAGATTATTTCTCACTCAAAGGAATACGGATTCATTTTTCCCTCTTCCGAAATATATGATGGTTTGGCCGCTACTTATGATTATGGCCAATTGGGTGTCGAATTAAAAAATAATATAAAAGCATATTGGTGGAAATCAATGGTTCAAATGCACAGTAACATCGTTGGACTTGACACTTCAATTTTTATGCATCCTACTATTTGGGAAGCTTCCGGACATGTTGATGCCTTTAACGATCCTTTGATTGATAATAAAGATTCCAAAAAAAGATACCGTGCAGATGTACTCATTGAAGAACATTTAGAAAAAATCAAGCAGAAAATAGACAAAGAAGTTACCAAAGCAAAAGAAAGATTTGGAGCTGCATTTGATGAAGATCAATTTAGAGCAACCAATCCGAATGTTTTGCGCAATGCCGAGAAAATATTGACCATTGAAAATCGCATGCGTTCAACCCTTGGGGCAAATGACCTGGAAGGTGTACGCCAATTAATTATTGATTTAGAAATTGTTTGTCCCGTTTCAGGAACAAAAAACTGGACAGAGGTACGACAATTCAACCTAATGTTCTCTACAGAAATGGGCTCAGTAGCAGGGGATGCCTCTACTATTTATCTTCGACCAGAGACCGCTCAAGGGATCTTTGTTAATTTCTTGAATGTTCAAAAATCAGGAAGAATGAAAATTCCTTTTGGTATTGCACAGATTGGTAAAGCATTCCGAAATGAAATTGTTGCCCGTCAATTCATCTTTAGGATGCGGGAATTCGAACAAATGGAAATGCAGTTTTTTGTTCAGCCAGGTGAAGAAATGAAATGGTACGACTATTGGAAAAATCAACGCATTCAATGGCACAAGAACTTAGGGCTTGGTGATAATAATTATCGTTTTCACGATCATATTAAATTAGCGCACTACGCTAATGCTGCGGCGGACATTGAATTTAATTTCCCGATGGGCTTCAAAGAATTAGAAGGAATCCACTCCAGAACAGATTTTGACTTGAAACAACATGAAAAGTTTTCGGGAAAAAAATTACAGTATTTTGATACCGTATTAAATGAAAACTATGTTCCGTTTGTAGTTGAAACTTCCGTCGGTTTGGACCGCATGTTTTTATCTGTTTTAAGCGCTTCTTTCAAAAACGAAGCTTTAGAGGATGGGACTTCTAGGATTGTTTTATCTATTCCACCGGCGCTTGCTCCTTATAAAGTAGCTATTTTACCTTTAATTAAAAAAGATGGCTTACCAGAAAAAGCAATGGAAATAATGAAGGAATTACAATTTGACTTTTCAGTTCAATATGACGAAAAAGACTCCATTGGAAAAAGATACAGAAGGCAAGATGCCATTGGAACCCCATTTGCAGTAACCATTGATCATCAAAGTTTAGAAGACAATATGCTCACCATTCGACACAGAGATACAATGCTTCAAGAGCGCATCCCAATTGCATCCTTAGCTGCATTTTTAACAGAGAAAACGGGATGGAGCTCTTTGCTTAAAAACTTAAATTAAGGCATTGAAAGCAACTTCTTTTCTGATTATTATAATAATAGCATGCTCTAATTGCTGGGGACAATTTATTGATAATTCAAAAGGGGACGCTTTTACTACTGTGCCCTTTTTTAATGCGGAATTTGTAAAATCAAGCCGCCTCAAATCAATCAAAGGGACAATTTCTATTAAGAAACAAAATGATATGTTCAGAGAACAGAAAGGTCACTTTGCTTATTATTTTAATGAAAAGGGTCAAATCATTACCATTGAAGAAATACATCAATTTGGAGCAAAAATAGATACCCTAAAGCAATTTTATAGCTACGATGCCTTAGGTCATTTAATTTGTCATAAAACCGTATCTCATGGCGCGACGCTTTCGACCTATTACCAATACAATGAAGCAGGATGGGTAATTTCATTAGAGAAATATAATGAAAGTAGTACAAGTTTAACAGAAGAAGGAGATAAAAATCTTTTACTTAAAGAACATTTGGAATACCAAAAAACAGATTCACTTTTAGTAAAAAAGAAATTCAATAATTACGGTCTGCCTTATTCAACCGAGACCTTTAGTTACTCGAAAGATGGCTATTTATTGGAATCAAATGAACAATTAAAAATGGTTGGAACCCGTTATAATAAGCACTATTCTTACAACGAAAAAGGCTTGCTTTCCTCCATATCATCTTTTTATAATGATGATAACGATGCCTATGAGGAGTTGTGTTTCAGTTATGATCTTTATGGGAATTTAAGTGCAAAACACTTGATGAGTATGGGACAACTTACCAAAGAGATCCAAGTAATTTATGATGAGAAAAACTATTTATTCTCCTACATCATTTATCATGACCCATCAAATGGATCGATGGAGTTAATTAAATTTGAAAGCCCAATAAAATTTCAATAAGAAAATTATTTCTTCTTCGCGCTTACAACAAATGCTATTACAAAAATCAGCATTAAGCCTCCAAAAACAAAAAAGAACGATTCCATTCCAGTTTCAGCTAAAAATATATTCATGGCTCTTATATTAATTTAATCTAAGTTATTGATTGTAAATTGTTTATTATTTGTAAATGAATATAGTATTGCATTGAGTTAGCGTAGTACTCCTATTCACGAATATTAGCTTATTTGTGAAAAAGTTTATTCCCGAAATCTACTCCTCATCCCGTTGACTTTTCTTATTTTTGTTAAAAAAAATATGTTTCGTACACACACATGTGGCGCGTTAACGAGCGCAAATATCAATGAAAAAGTAACCTTAGCAGGATGGGTTCAAAGATCTCGCGATTTAGGAGGGATGACTTTTGTTGATCTTCGTGATCGTTATGGCATTACGCAATTGACTTTTAATGAGGCTCAAAACAATGTCCTTTGCGCTCAAGCAAGAAAATTAGGCAGAGAATATGTGATTCAAGTAGTTGGCACTGTGATTGAAAGAAGCAGTAAAAATAAAAACATGGCTACTGGTGAGATCGAAATTATGGTAGATTCCCTCACTATTTTAAATGAAGCCAAATTACCTCCTTTTACAATTGAAGACGATACAGATGGCGGGGATGAATTAAGAATGCAATTTCGATATTTAGATTTGCGGAGAAATACGGTACAACAAAAATTATTTTTAAGACATAAAGTAGCCTTAGAAACTCGGAATTATTTAGATGCTCAAGGATTCTTAGATGTTGAAACACCTGTGCTGATTAAATCTACTCCTGAAGGCGCGCGCGATTTTGTAGTTCCAAGCAGAATGAATCAAGGTCAATTTTATGCCTTGCCGCAATCTCCTCAAACCTTCAAACAATTATTAATGGTCTCAGGAATTGATCGTTATTATCAAATTGTGAAATGCTTTAGAGATGAGGATTTAAGAGCGGATAGACAGCCCGAGTTTACTCAGATAGATTGTGAAATGTCCTATGTGGAACAAAACGATATTCTGGAAACTTTTGAAGGTTTAATAAAACATATTTTCCAAAAGGTTAAAGGATTTGAATTTAAGGAAGCGTTTCCTCGAATGACCTATGCAGAGGCTATGGAAAGATATGGTTCAGACAAACCTGATATTCGTTTTGAAATGGAATTTGTTGATTTCACTTCCTTGACAAAAGGAAAAGGATTTCCTGTTTTTGACGACGCAGAAAGTGTTATTGGAATCAACGCGAAAACTTGTTCAGAATACACGCGCAAGCAACTAGATGAACTTACAGATTGGTTAAAACGACCTCAAATTGGGGCAAAAGGATTGATTTATGCTAAATATAATTTAGACGGAACCATTAAATCTTCTGTAGATAAATTTTATACTGCTGAAGATTTGCAACAATGGATGGAAGCAGCAAACGCTGCCCCAGGCGATTTACTATTGTTATTAAGTGGTGATTTGGACAAGGTGCGGAAACAACTTTGTGAATTAAGACTGTTCATGGGGACTCAACTAGGTTTGCGTAACCCAGAAGATTTTAAACCATTGTGGGTATTAGATTTTCCGCTATTAGAGTGGGATGAAAATCATCAACGCTATCATGCAATGCACCACCCTTTTACTTCACCAAAACCAGAAGATTTACATTTATTGACTACAGAACCAGGAAAAGTTCGTGCCAATGCCTATGACTTGGCCATGAACGGCGTTGAATTAGGTGGAGGTTCTATTAGAATTCATGACCGTGAATTACAATCCAATATGTTTGATTTGCTAGGATTTACCAAGGAAGAAGCGCAGGCTCAATTTGGATTTTTAATGACGGCTTTTGAATACGGAGCGCCTCCACATGGTGGATTAGCGTTCGGATTAGATCGCTTGGTGGCCACTATCGGAGGAACGGATTCTATTAGAGATTATATTGCTTTTCCAAAAAATAACAGCGGAAGAGATACCATGATTGATGCCCCATCTCCATTGAGTGATGAACAACTTAAAGAATTAGGTGTTAGAGTATCGTGAAGTCAGAATTTGAAATATTAAACAAGTCTTTAGCGCCTTTTCGAGAGGCTCTAATAAGTCATCCCATGTATGCACAACTCCAATCAAAAAAAGGAATTCAACTTTTTATGGAGCAGCATGTCTTCGCAGTTTGGGACTTCATGAGTTTATTGAAAAGTCTTCAAAGGGGAATGACTTGTGTGGAAGTGCCATGGGTTCCTGTTGGAACAGCATCTTCAAGAAGACTCATCAATGAAATAGTTTGGGGAGAGGAAAGTGATATTGGCGAAGACGGGAAAGCATCCAGTCATTTCGAATTGTACAGACAATCCATGATTCAAATTGGTGCTTCAACAGAAAAAATTGATGCTTTTATTGATCAACTGAAGGCGAAAACACCACTCGAAAAAGCAATCGATGCGCTTGAGGTAAATCTGGAGACGAAGAACTTTATGAAATTTACATTTTCAGCTATTGAAACAGGTAAATTACATGTAATCGCTGCTGTTTTCACCTTTGGGCGAGAGGATTTAATTCCTGATATGTTTATTGAAATTGTTAATGAATTAAGCAACAAAAAAGAAGTTCAAGCTTCACAATTGGTTTATTATCTCAACAGACATATAGAAGTTGATGGTGGTGAACATGGTCCAATGTCCTTACAGATGATTGAGGAATTGTGTGGAAATGATACTAAAAAGTGGGAAGAAGCTGTTACCTACTCTCGTACCGCCATGGCCATGCGCATTCAGTTGTGGGATGGTATCTTGCGCAGCTTAAATTAATTAAGGACTACTATTTGTTACTTTTAACTAAGCTTTCAAGTGCTGAAATGCAATCAAAAAAATTCTATTATTTAAAAAATTATCCTACATTTGATTGATGCAGGTGGATGTAAAAAATAGTTTAAGCAAATCACTTTTTTGGGATGTTAATTTTGAGGATATTGATTCGCAAACCCATTCGCTATTTATTACAGAGCGCGTTCTTGCCAGAGGAACATTAGATGATTTTAAAGTTCTTAAAAACTATTTTGGTATAGAAAAATTAAAATCTATCATCGTTGAAATAAAAAATCTTGACGAAAGAACCTTAAGTTTTTGTTCTGTTTACTTTTCCATTCCTAAAATAAAATTCAGATGTTACAATTTCAAACAGTCGAATCTAACACACTGGAATTATTAAGATCATTGATGCAAAAAGAATATTTAAATTCTTTTGTATTGGTGGGAGGAACAGCCTTAGCGTTGCAGTTAGGAAATAGAAAATCTATAGATTTGGATTTGTTTTCAAATACTGATTTTTCGTCCAATGAACTTTTGATATCCTTGTTGGATGATTATCAAATTGTTGTCAATAATCAACTTTCACAAACGCTAATTTCAACCATTAATGAAGTTGAAGTTGACTTTATAAAGTTTCATTATCCGTTTATTCGACCAATTGTAATAATAGAAAATATTAGAATGGCTTCCCTTGAAGATATTGCTGCCATGAAGTTAGATGCAATAACAGGTCGCGGCAGTAAAAAAGATTTTTATGACTTATTTTTCCTTTTAAAGCAGTATTCGATAGACGAATTATTTTCCTTCTACACCGAAAAATACCCACATCAAACTACTTTTCATGTAGCACGAAGCCTTACTTATTTTGAAGATGCAGAAATGCAACCGAACCCTGTTGTTTTTGACAAAACCATTACTTGGGAATTAGTTAAGCAGAAAATAATATCTTCCATTCAGACTTTATGATTGAACATTAAACTACTTTCTGTTCTTTCTTTTTTCTTCTAGCCAATTAGGCACTTTCTTTTCGCTCAATTTTGGCTCAGCGCCCAATAGTTTTTCAATTAAATCAGGTCGATTTGCTTTTTCAAGTCTCGTTTTAATCCACTGTTGATTTTCTCGTTTGTACCAAAAGAAAAATCTATTTTGATTTAATTTTTCTTCCTTCGTTTTTACAGTTTTGATGGGTTTAAGAGTATAAGGATGAACTCCTGTATAATAGATTACCTCAGCAACGGTCATAGGAGTTGGAGTAAAATCTTGCACTTGTTCTAATTGGAAACCCATATCTTTTGTCTCTGCAGCTAAATTAGCCATGTCTTCTTCTTCGCAGCCAGGATGAGAAGAGATAAAATAAGGGATAAGTTGTTGCTTGAGTCCGTGTCGCTCAGAAATTAAATCATATTTCTCCTTAAATTTATGGAAATACTTAAACGATGGCTTGCGCATTACACGCAAGGTTGCATCAGAAGTATGTTCAGGAGCGACCTTCAATCTTCCACTTACATGGCGCGTAATTACTTGCTCAATATATTCATCGTGATTACCATCCTCATTATTTTTATTAAAATCATCAACCAATAAATCATAACGGATTCCAGATCCAACAAAAGCCTTTTTTACTTGAGGATGCGCATCTACTTTTCGGTATAATTCAGTCATCGGTTTATGTGATGTATCCAAATTGTTGCAGATCACAGGGTGAATACAACTAGGAGAAGAACAACGGGCGCAAATGTCTTCATCTTTTCCTTTCATTTTGTACATGTTCGCTGATGGTCCACCTAAATCGGAAATAAATCCTCGATATTCGGGATGCTTGACCACTTCTTCCAACTCATTTAAGATGGATTTCTCACTTCGTGAAGCAATGAACTTCCCTTGATGGGCAGAAATGGTACAAAAACTACAACCACCAAAACAACCCCTATGCATATTAATAGAAAATTTGATCATGTCATAAGCAGGAATTGCTCCTCTTTTCTTGTAACGGGGATGTGGTAAGCGGGTATAAGGCAAATCAAAAGACTTGTCTATTTCGTTTTCCGTCATGGTTTTGTAGGGTGGATTCACCACCAATACTTGTTCGCCAACCACTTGCGTAATTCGATTGGCTTCCCATTTATTGGATTCAACTTCAACAATTTTAAAATTTGCTGCGTATCTAATTTTATCCTCTAAACAGATTTCATGGCTCGCCAATTCAACTGTTTCCCAATTTTTATTTTTGGGTAATTCAAGTGAATTGTCCTGTAAAAAAGCTACTTGCTTTAATGTTTTCGCTTGCTCAAAGGGAACTCCTTTTTTCAATAAACGCAGCAACTCTCTCAAGGGTTGATCTCCCATTCCATAAACCAATAAATCAGCTCTTGAATCCACTAAAATGGAAGGCATTAATGCATCTTTCCAATAATCGTAATGTGTTACGCGTCTCAGGGAAGATTCAATACCACCAAGGACCACTGGAACATCAGGATAGATATCTTTTAAAATATTTGCATAAACGATTGAGGCATAATCGGGTCGAAAACCTGCTTGTCCACCAGGAGTATAAGCATCAGTTGAGCGCAATCGTTTATTTGCGGTATAGTGATTGACCATGGAATCCATGCAGCCCGCTGTAACACCGAAGAAAAGCTTTGGTTTCCCGAGTTTCTTAAAATCCCTTAGATCGTCTTTCCAATTTGGTTGAGCAACAATTCCAATTCGCAATCCTTCATCTTCAATGATTCTACTTACAACAGCTGTTCCAAAAGCAGGGTGATCAACATAGGCATCGCCAGAAATTAGGATGACATCAAATTCTTCCCAAGCTCTTTTTTG
>CANLAQ010000026.1 GCA_947488235.1 Flavobacteriales bacterium
TTCTTTTTGTACTTTCTATTCTTTTCACTGCTTGTTCTGATTTAGCCAAAGAAAAACAACTTAAATCAATTGCTGTCTTACAAAATAAATTATCGCAATTGGACCTTAACTTATCTGCAAATAAAATTGACACTCTGGCAGGTCTGCGTTGGGCTTGTAATGCAGTTGAAATACGAATTAAAAATAATTTATATCAAGATACAGTAGACAATGTTCTTGGCAAGAAAATGGATGATTATAAAAGGATGCGCCGTAGTTTTGGACCTATTAGCAAAGCCTATTTTCAATTGCAAGGAGCCGTAAAAGAAGAAAATTTAGCCTTAAAAAACTTAAAATTTGATATCGAAAACGGAAGCGGTCAACGCGATAAATACGACGAATTTATTGCTTTTGAAAGAGATAAAATTGATCAAATAAATTTACTTTATGAAGACTACGCCTCTAGAAAAAAAGAAGCGATGTTTACTTTTGATCGACTTCATGCAAGTTTAGATTCATTTTCTAGAAAATTATTATTGGATCATAAAAAATGAAGGGACTCCTCCTATTGATTTTCTTGTCCATTCAAATAATTGATTTTGCTCAAACTGAATCGGATATAAAGTTAGCCCAATACTATTATTCTAATGGTGAATTTGATAAAGCCGTAGGATATTTTGAAAAAATCTATTTAGGCAATCCATCTAAAGTAGTATATACTCAGTATATAGATTGTTTGATGGCCATTAAAGATTATAAATCCGTTGAAAAAATAATTAAGAAGCAGATTAGTTTGAATAAAAACAATCCTGAATTCACCTTGCAATTGGGATTTTTTTATGAAGAACTTAAAGAAGACGAAAAAGCTAGAAAAGTATTTTCTTCCGTAATAAAAGATTTGACTTACAACCCCAATCAAGTCAAGGATGTGTTTTCGCTATTCTTAAAAAACAAAAAATTAGATCTTGCCAAAGAAACGCTTGATAAAGGGAGTAGAATGATGTCAGATGTTCCCTTTGAAATGCAATATGCGCTCCTATTTGAAGCACAAGGAGAGAAAGGAAAAATGTTTCAAGCGTATTTTAAACTTTTAGAAAAATATCCAGAATACGCAAGCACTGTTCAAGAAGCTTTAGCGCTAAAGTGTAATTTTCAAAATGAAAGTCAAGATTATATATTGCTTAAAGAAATCTGTTTAGATAAGATCCAAAAGGGCGACAATAACACGATATATAATGAGTTTTTAATTTGGCTTTTCCTTCAAAATAAAAATTTCCTTTCCGCCTATACACAAGTTTTAGGACTTGAAAGAAGATACAAGGGTTCGGGCGAAAGACTTATGAATTTAGGTTCGGTTTGTATCGAAAACAAAGAGTTTTCCGTAGCCAGAAAATGTTTTCAAGCAGTTTTAGCCATCGGACAAGAAGCGCCTTATTATTTTGAGGCCGAGACAGCTTTGTTAAATGCAAGTTATATCGAGATTACAACACAAAGAACCTTTACTAAGGAAGAGATTAACACGGTAATTCAAGATTATAAATTGGTTATTTCTAGATTAAATAATACTAGAAAATCCTTTCCAATTCAAATGGAGCTGTCCTATATTTTGGCTTATTATGCTGGAGAGGAATCAGAAGCGCTTACCATGTTGGAGGCATTACTGCTTACTCCAGGTTTGACAGACATGCAAAAAGCACAGGTTAAAATGAAGATTGCTGATATCAATGTGTTGAAGGGCGAGATCTGGGATGCTTCTATTCTATATATGCAAATCGATACTGATTTCAAATATGAATTGATAGGAAATGAAGCAAAATACAAGAATGCTCGCGTTTTTTATTTTGATGGCGAATTTGATTATGCTCAATCTCAATTAAATATTTTAAAAGAATCTACTTCAAAACTTATTGCGAATGACGCGATGCAATTATCCATAGCCATTACAGATAATTTCGGTTTAGATAGTAATTATCAAGCCATGATGTGGTATGCAAGCGCTGAATTACTTATTGAGCAACATAAATATATAGAGGCATTTACTTTGTTTGATAGTATTAAAATAAATTATCCCTTTCATTCTTTGATGGATGAAATATTATTTAAAAAAGCCCAAGTAATGGAGAAGCAGTCTTTGTGGACAGATGCCTTAGGGTTTTATGATCTCATCATTTCAAAATACCCAAAAGATATTCTTGCAGATGATGCTTTATTTAAGAGCGCAAAGATTTACGAGAACCAACTTAATAATAGTGCCAAAGCTTTAGAGCTTTACATGAATCTATTATTAAACTACAGCGGAAGTTTATTCACTGACGACGCAAGGAAGCAAACAAGACTCCTTAGGGGTGATAAAATAATAGAAGACTAATTAAGAAAGATCAGGCATTTCTCGAGTAAAGGCTGGTATACCAGTTATATCCATTCCTGTGATAAGTAAATGAATGTCATGTGTTCCTTCATAAGTTACAACAGATTCTAAGTTTGCCATATGGCGCATCATAGAATATTCACTTGTGATACCCATTCCACCATGAATCTGTCTAGCTTCTCGTGCAATATTTATAGCAATTTCAACATTGTTTCTTTTTGCCATTGAAATTTGTGCCGTTGTTGCTTTGCCTTCATTTCGAAGTTGACCCAATCTAAAGGTAAGCAATTGCGCTTTCGTGATTTCAGTAAGCATTTCTGCTAATTTCTTTTGAATCAATTGAAAAGAACCAATTGGTACGCCAAACTGACTTCGCTCCTGTGCATAACGAACCGCCTGATCATAGCAATCCATCGCTGCACCAAGGGCACCCCAAGCGATTCCATAACGAGCAGAGTCCAAACATCCAAGTGGTGCTCCTAATCCTGATTTATTTGGTAAAATATTACTTTTCGGTACGCGAACATTTTCAAAAATCAATTCACCAGTTGAAGAAGCACGCAAAGATAACTTACCATGCATTTCTGGAGTTGAAAACCCTTCCATTCCTCTTTCAACAATGATTCCATGTATGCGACCAGTTTCATCTTTTGCCCAAACTACAGCAATCGCTGCAAATGGAGCATTGGATATCCACATTTTGGCACCATTCAAAATAACATGGTCTCCATCATCTTTAAAATTGGTGATCATTCCACCCGGATTAGAACCGAAATCTGGTTCCGTCAATCCAAAACAACCCATCATTTCGCCAGTGGCTAATTTGGGTAAATATTTCATTCTTTGTTCCTCAGACCCATATTTCCAAATAGGATACATCACCAAGGAAGATTGAACAGAAGCGGTAGAACGAAGTCCTGAATCACACCTTTCTAATTCTTGCATAATCAAACCATAGGAAATGTGATCTAATCCAGCGCCACCATATTCCACTGGAATATAAGGACCAAAGGCTCCAATTTCTCCGAGTCCAGGCAATATATGCATAGGAAAAGTCGCATTTTCATAATGCTCATCAATTATTGGAGACATTTCTTTTTTCACCCATTGTCTAGCCGTATCCCGGATTAATTTATGTTCATCAGTATATAAATCATCTAATGCGTAATAATCAGGGTGTTTATAAAGATCTGTTTTCATTATGAATATTTTTGTTTGGACAAAAGTACTGAATAAATAAAATCTAATTTAACGGACTTTCTAATTAATTTTGCACCAAGTAATTATTTAACAAGAAATGGATCATAAAATGATATTGCAATTAAGGGAACCGCAAATCACAAATGGACTTTTGTTTTGTGCCTTATTGTGTTTGGCATTAATTGCTTTGGCACGCTTAAATAAAGAAAGACTTTTTGTGTTGGTTCTGCAAGGGTTTAAAAGATTAAAGTGGCAAGATCAATTGATTAATGAACAAGAACGGATTGAAAATGGCACCGCCCTCGTGTTAATATTGAATTTTTTAATAAGTGGGGGATTAACGATTTTTCAAATTATCCGAAGAACTCCCTGTTCGGATTTAGATTTTTATATACTATTAGCCATTCCATTATTTATTTTATTGTATTGGAAATCTGGACAATGGTTAATTACCTTATTGGTCGGGAAACATGAAGTAACACGGCAAATTAAATTTAATACCAGATTCTCATTTTTTTTCGGAGGCTTCTTATTTTTGGGACTTGCTATTTTTTCATTGCTAAATGTTAAACTACTCGACCATCTGATAATTATTGCGCTAGTAGTATTTGTAATATTGTTAACAGCTCGAATTTTAAAGGGCATCTGGAGCGCTTATCTTCTTGCTGTACCATGGTATTACATAATTTTGTATCTTTGCACCTTGGAAGTACTTCCTATGCTGGTTTTATTTGGACTATATGGTGCTCGTTTTTCCAGTTTTGTTAAGTAGTGAATTATTAAAATAGATTATCCTTGGCAATTAAAACCATTTTAGTGTCTCAACCTCAACCTGAAGGAGATAAATCTCCTTACTTTGATCTTGCGGCCAAGTATAAGTTAAAAATCGATTTTCGTCCCTTTATTAAAGTGGAAGGAATTGACGCGAAAGAGTTCCGTGCGCAAAAAATAAATCTAGCAGATCATACCGGCATTATTCTAACTTCAAAAGTAGCTGTTGATCATTTTTTTAGAATTGCACTTGAAACCCGATTTGAAGTTCCAGAATCAATGAAATATTTCTGTATTTCAGAAGCTGTTGCCTTATATCTTCAAAAATATGTTCCTTACCGCAAACGCAAAATCTTTTTCGGAAAGCAGACTATCGAAGAATTAACGGAATTAATGAAGAAACATAAGGGTGAAAACTTTTTACTTCCTTGTACTGATATCCTTAGAGATAACATTCCTCAAACGCTTGAGCTACAAAAGATGCAATTCTCTAAAACAATATTATACAGAACTGTAGCATCAGATTTATCTGACTTAGAGGATGTGTATTATGACTTATTGGTTTTCTTTAGTCCAGGTGGGATTGAATCTTTATTTAAAAATTTCCCTGACTTTAAACAAAATGAAACAGCAATCGCAGCTTTTGGAGCAACTACCGCTAATGCAGTAGTTAAACATAACTTGCGTTTAGATGTCCATGCCCCACACCCCAAAGCCCCTTCAATGGTAGGCGCAATTGAGCTTTTTATCAAAGATCAACTCAAGAAAAAATAACATTTTAAGTTTATTTACTATTATTCAATGCGAAAATTGAATAATTATGCCTAAAAAGTTTTGTTTGATAGAAATTTGGAGGTATTTTTACCGATAACTTAAATCTATTTAAAATGAAAAAACTAATACTTTCTATTGCTGTATTTGCTGGAGTGTTAAGCGCAAGCGCACAAACACCCGTTGGTACAGTTGTTTCCAATTTCAATTTGACTGACATCAATGGAAACACACAAAATCTTTTTGCTATCCTTGATGCTGGTAAAATGGTTGTAATTGATGTATCTGCAACTTGGTGCGGTCCATGTTGGGGTTACCATAACACTGGTGCATTAAATTCATTCTATGCTGCTCATGGTCCTGCTGGAGCAAATGATGCTATGGTATTATTCGTTGAAGGTGACCCTCAAACTAATGCTGCTGATTTAAATGGTACAGGTGCAAATACTCAAGGTGACTGGGTAACAGGAGAGAATTTCCCTATTATCGATTTAACAACACAAGCATCATTTGAAAATTCAGGACTTGATATTGCTTATTTCCCAGTAATGTATGTAATTTGTCCTAACCGTACGGTAATCCAATCAGGAGTTGCTGGTGGAATTGGAACAGTTGCTTTATTAAACAGTTATGTTGGAACTTGTCCAGCGCCTCCATCTAGCCCTGCTGATGTTGCTGCTTTAGGATACAAAGGTTCTTTAGTTCATTGTGAAGGTTCTTATACTCCAATGGTACAAATCCAAAACAATGGTACTTCTGCATTAACTTCTGCAACTATTACAGTTACTCAAGGTGGAACAACAGTTTCTACTGGATCTTACACAGGTAGTTTAGCTACTTATGGAGTTGCTACTGTAAACTGTACTCCAATCGCTGCTTTTGGTGGTGGTGCTTTGACAGTAACGGTTACTACAACAGGTGATGCTTTAGCTACAAACAATGCTGTTACAGCTAACATTGCAACTGCTTTAATCGCAGTTTCTCAATATGCTACTGTTAATATTACTACAGATCGTTATGCTTCTGAAACTACATGGAAAATTAAAAATAGTACAGGTACAGTAGTTTCTCAAGGTGGTCCTTGGACAGATTTAACTGCTATTGGACAAACAGTTCAAACTCCAGTATCTGTTGCATTAAGCCCTTCTCAATGTTATACATTCGAAATCTATGATGCATATGGTGATGGTATTTGTTGTAACTATGGTGATGGAGCTTACTCTGTTACGGATGCTCAATCAAACACTTTAGTTTCTGGTGGTGAATTTACTACTATGGAAGCTTCTGTATTCAAAACAGGTGTTCTTGGATTGAATGAAATGGAATTGATGGCGGTTAATGTTTATCCAAATCCTGCTGCTGATGTTGTTAATGTTTCTTTTGAAGCAAACAATCAAGATGTTGCAGTTGCTTTGATCGACATTCAAGGTCGTACAATTGCTACTAAAAACCTTAGTAATTTATCTGGAACACAAGTTGTTTCTTTCTCAACTGAAAATGTTGCAAAAGGAAGCTACATTGTTTCTATTACTGCTAATGGATTCACTTCTACTAAGAATGTAATTGTTAAATAATTACACTTAATAAATTAAAAAGGGGGAAGCTTGCTTCCCCCTTTTTTTTGTGCCTAAAATTTAAGTTAAGATTCTAGTATAGAAAATTATTATAAGGATATCTGATTTTGAAGATGGTTTTAACTTCTTCGTATAGTACAGATTTAAGTTCTTCGATATTCTCTTTGTCCTGTGCGGAGATAAATACGCATTGAGTTTTGCCCATCTTTGCCATCCAAGTTTTTTTCAAATCAGCTAAAGATTCAGATCCATCTTCTTCCTCATTACCTTCAATTGGATCGGGGTGATAGGCATCAATTTTATTGAATACAATGATACAGGGCTTTTCAGTTTTATCAATTTCATTTAATGTTTCATTGACTACTTGAAACTGCTCTTCAAAGTTGGGATGAGAAATATCAAGTACATGCACCAATAAATCCGCCTCTCTTACTTCATCAAGGGTTGATTTAAACGACTCCATTAATTGTTGTGGTAATTTTCTAATGAAACCAACGGTGTCGGTTAAAAGCATAGGCATATTCTCTACCACTACTTTTCTTACTGTGGTATCAAGAGTAGCAAACAACTTATTTTCAGCAAATACATCTGACTTAGCCAACAGATTCATTAAGGTACTTTTTCCAACATTGGTATATCCAACTAATGCAACACGCACCAATTGACCTCTGTTGCCTCTTTGAACGGCCATTTGTTTATCAATGTCTTGTAATCGTTCTTTCATTAAGGAAATACGCATTTGAATAATCCGTCTGTCTGTCTCGATTTGAGATTCTCCAGGACCTCTCAATCCAATACCTCCTTTTTGTCGCTCAAGGTGGGTCCACATGCGCGTTAACCTTGGTAACATATATTGTAATTGCGCCAATTCTACTTGTGTCTTTGCATGAAATGATCGTGCCCTGCTTGCAAAGATGTCAAGAATCAGAATAGGCCTATCAATTACCTTACATTCTAATTCTCTTTCAATATTTCTTAATTGTGAAGGAGATAATTCGTCGTCAAATACAACCAATTCGATATTCGTTGCGTTGATATATTGTTTAATTTCTTCTAATTTTCCTTTTCCAACATAAGTTTTTGGGTGTGGATGAGGTAAACGCTGCATGAATCTTTTTTTTGAGAATGCTCCCGCGGTTTCCGCTAAAAATTCTAATTCATTCAAATATTCGATTTCAATTGCTTCGGTAATGTCCGCGCTAATTACACCAACTAAAACGCAATCTTCTTCCACAGCGTCAATGGTACTATGTCCCTCTGTCAATGTCTTAGTTTTTTAATATGCGCAATAACCAGATCCATATTTTTTCTAGTTTCTAAATTAGCTTTCATCGAAGGCATTGAATTTTTTCCTTCCTTGAGAATTTTTATAATCTCATGATCCTTTAAACGCGACATCGTCAAATCTTTAGCTCCGGACGCTCCTAGTTTTCCATTATCTCCATGGCAAGCGGCACAATTCATAATAAATAAATTCTCCCCTAATACTTCTGGAGTTTCTGGGGGGCCAGATTTTATCTCATTGGATGACAAGGTGCAAGCGCCTATAAATACCAAGCAAAAACTAATATAAAGACTCCTTAAAACCATCCACCACCAAGATTGATTCTGAAGGGCCAAGGAATAAATAAGAGTATAAGGATAAATCCAATTAAGTAAAATAAACGAATAGTTTTGAATTTATCCGCATCGTTTTCCTTCCTTTTGGACTTACTATATCCTATAGTAATCAACACTATAGCAAGTAGCATTCCAATAAGATGTTCCATTCCGTAAAAACGATGTAATGGGTTTTTCATCCATCCCGCAGCAAAGGTTACTTTTTCAGATAAAAAGTATTGCACTATTCCAATTACAAATTGCAAATGCAAAGTAACCATCGCAAAAAGGGTAATCATTTTATGTTTTTTCTCAAATTTCTTAGCCGTAAAAGCATAAAAAATTGCTAAAATCAATAAAATAAGCGCTACCCATCTAAGGCCAGAATGGGTGTGATTTAAAATACTTTCAAAAGTTGAAATGGTAGTTGTCATCGTTATATAATTTAATCGTTAAGTTTTAGAACAGCTAAAAATGCTTCTTGTGGCACTTCAACACGACCCACTTGTCGCATTCTTTTTTTACCTTCTTTTTGTTTCTCTAATAATTTTCTTTTTCTAGAAATATCACCACCATAACATTTAGCAGTAACATCTTTTCTTAATGCTTTAATGGTTTCTCTTGCAATAATTTTTGCTCCAATAGCAGCTTGAATAGGAATTTCAAATTGTTGTCTAGGGATGAGTTCTTTTAATTTTAAACAAATCCGTTTTCCTAAATCAAAGGCATTGCTTCTATGAACTAAAGCTGATAAAGCATCTACTTGTTCAGCATTTAATAATAAATCCATTTTTATCAAATCAGATTCTCTATATCCAATTGGATGATAATCGAAAGAGGCATAACCTCTTGATACAGATTTTAATCGATCATAAAAATCAAATACGATTTCTGCTAAAGGCATTTCAAATGAAATTTCTACTCGGTCTTGCGTCAGATAGACTTGATTTTTTAATTCACCTCTTTTCTCAACACATAAAGTCATAATAGATCCTACATATTCTGTCTTTGTAATTACTTGTGCTTGAATGTAAGGTTCTTCTATACGATCCATTCCTGATGGGTCAGGTAATTCAGATGGGTTGTTTACAATAATAAATTTTTCAGGATCTTTTTTCATGTAAGATTTATACGAAACATTGGGTACTGTTGTAATAACAGTCATATTAAATTCCCTTTCCAATCTTTCTTGTATGATTTCCATGTGCAACATGCCCAAGAAACCACATCTAAATCCAAAACCTAGAGCTGCAGAAGATTCAGGTTCAAAAACTAAAGAAGAATCATTGAGTTGTAGCTTTTCCATCGAATAGCGCAATTCTTCATAGTCTTCTGTATCAACCGGATAAATACCAGCAAAAACCATTGGCTTTACATCTTCAAATCCTTTGATTGCTGTCTCACAGGGATTCTCTGTCAAAGTAATGGTGTCTCCAACTTTAACCTCGTTGGCTTGTTTAATTCCTGAAATAATATACCCAACATCTCCAGCACGCACTTCTTTTCGAGGTGAAAGGTCCATTTTTAATATACCAATTTCATCTGCATTATAATCTTTTCCAGTGTTAAAGAATCTAACCTTTTGCCCCTTTTTTAACACCCCATTTCTGATACGGAAATATGCAATTATTCCTCTAAAAGGATTAAAAACTGAATCAAAAATCATGGCTTGTAAAGGCGCATTTTCATCTCCTTGAGGTGCAGGAATTCTGTTGATTACAGCATCTAAAATTTTATCAACGCCCAGTCCAGTTTTACCTGATGCTTGAATGATGTCCTCTAAATCGCATCCAATTAACTCCATGATTTGATCAGAAACCTCCTCAGGCATCGCCCCCGGCAGGTCCATTTTATTTAAAATCGGAATTATTTCTAAGTTATGATCCAATGCTAAATATAAATTAGAAATAGTTTGAGCCTCAATTCCTTGCGACGCATCAACTATTAATAAAGCTCCTTCACATGCAGCAATAGACCTAGAAACTTCATAAGAAAAATCAACATGCCCTGGTGTGTCTATCAGGTTAAGAATGTAGTCTTGACCTTCATGAGTATAGTTCATTTGAAT
Organism: Flavobacteriales bacterium; assembly: GCA_947488235.1. Classification (GTDB taxonomy): domain Bacteria; phylum Bacteroidota; class Bacteroidia; order Flavobacteriales_D; family Crocinitomicaceae; genus UBA952. Next base: position 10,331 of record CANLAQ010000026.1, read on the forward strand.
TGCATGACTTTTAATGGTGATTCCGCGTTCCCGCTCTAAATCCATATCATCCAAAGCCTGAGCCTTCATATCTCTATCAGAAATAGTACCTGTTGTTTGTAATAATCTATCAGCAAGGGTACTTTTACCGTGATCAATATGGGCAATTATGCAAAAATTTCTTATGTTTTTCATACGATTGCGAAGGTACAATTAATGCTACAATGTACAAGAAGTTTCGGAGATAATTCCTATTGTAATTATCGGATCACATTTACATGACCTTCCATATGTTCCTCTTCTCTGTGAGGTCTTGTATAAGTAAGATGCCAAGTGTAAACACCATCTTGAACTGGATGACCTCTATATAATCCGTCCCATGCAAAATCTAGTGCATCGGAACTAAAAATGAGTTCCCCCCAGCGGTTATAAATATTCATTAGTATGCGATCAACACCAATAAAACTTCCTTGAAATACTTCATTGATGCGATTACCATCTGGAATAAAACTATTTGGTATATATATGTAAAACTCAGGTGAAATATAAATAGGTTTTGTAATGCTATCGGTACAACCAAACATATCTGTTGCAATCAAAGTTACTAGATAAGTACCTGTACTATCATAGATATTAATTGGATGAACATCATAAGAACTATTTCCATCTCCAAAGTCCCAAGTGTAACCATACCCATTGATGGTTTGATTTAAAAATGAAACAGGCAAGCCTTCTGTAATACCTCCACTATTCAAAATAGAAAAATCTGCGGCTGGTTTTACAATATTTACATATGCAAAACCATTTACGGTAAATGTTTGACATTCATCTGATACCATTACTTGATAGACAGAGTTGGCGGAAGGATAAACCCAAATACCCGTTGTTGTTGCTCCGTTGGAAGGCCAATAATAATAGTAATTTCCATATCCACCCGATGCACTTGCGCTAACATAGGCGCTATCTCCAGGACAAATTTTAATGGTAGGACTGACATTTACTATAAGCGGCGCACTCGTTATGGTATATGTTACGGTATCACTTAGCATATTCCCACAATTGTCCATTAAAGTCACTATGTAGGTAGAACTTGCAGATGGCGTAACTACAATGCTATCTAAATTGCTAATGACAGTATTATTTTTCTTCCAAACAAAAGTATAAGTTCCACTTCCGCCTCCCGCTACTGCATAAAAAGTATGGGTGATATAAGGGCATGTTTCAGTGATATCATTTGAAACTTGAAGCGTAAGTGGAGGATTAACGGGTACTGTAATAAGCGCCGAGTCAATGACTGTCTGCCCCAAGCAATTATCAACCACGGAAACCGTATATATTTCAGTTGAGTTGGCAGTAATAGAAATAGAGCTGCTGGTGGCTCCATTGCTCCATAAATAGGTGTAGGGAACTACTCCGCCGCTGACAAGAGGGGTCAATACCAAACTATTTCCTGGGCATTGAACTGCACTGTCATTTAAGGTTACAGAAAGAGGAGCAACATCTTGAATATAAACTGTAATAGGAATTGGCGTAATATTTCCACAAGGATCAGAAACGGTAAAATTTAATATTATGGACTCTAAACCCTCCGTTAAATTGTCCATCATTACATTGATAGGGAAGGAAACAGTGCCTTGTCCGACACCAAAACTTATCGAGGTGGGAACGCTTGAATAGTCAATATTATTGGTGGCGCTTCCTGTTATCGCAATTGGAATTGTTAATGGGGAATTTAAATTACTATTCCTTTGAAGGGTAACTATGGCATTTACGCAACCCTCAGCCATCCAGTCCGGATTTGCATATACTTGTTGAGAAATCGCAATACTGATATCTATGGGTGTTTGTGAACTTAAACTATTGGCTTCTAAAAATATCCCAGAGTCCCAACTTCCATCTGTAACATCAGCAACTGCAATTACTAAATGATAAGTCTGTCCGCATTGAACCCTTGAAACAGCTTCTAGCACATCGGTAAATCCATCATATTGAATATAATTGGGTGACGCATTATATGGGGCCATATTTCCATCCCCATTGTCATTAAAAAAAGATGAATTAGTTATGGCATTTACATTGTTTATTGAAACGATTCCGGCATTTCCAGGTAATTGCGCAATGTTTTGCATGCCAACAATTCCAGGTCCAGAAATAAAAAATCCAAACACATCATTATAACTAGAATTGTTTGGTGGTGCAAACTCTGGGTATTCATCTGAACCAAAGACATATTTAAACTTTACCGTATCAGAATAGGGAATAAAGTCGAACTCTAAAGTCGCTGCATTATAGGTAGTGGCTCCTCCTCCAATCAAATTGGAAAGAATATTTGAGCCTCCCATATTATTATCAAGGCCTGCACTTTGGAGATTATTAGGGCCTTGCGGACCAGAAGGATTATTTGCCACTGTTCCAGTGGTCATTACAATGCCTTGATTGATGCCTAAATTTGTACCGGTCGCGGTAAAAGATCCGATAGCTGTATTGCTACCATTATACATTACATTGGAGACAATCACTCCGGGACCTAAAAGGACATTTTGTACAAGACTAGGAGGTGATTGTAGTGAATTGGTTATTAACTGTCCGTATCCTTTTGAATAGAAAAGAATAGAAACTAATAAAACCAGGTATTTTGAATAAAAATTCACCACATTTCTTTAACGAAAGTATACTAAAATAGTTGTCGATTTTATGGAATTTTTAACGATTTTTTTATTTTAATTTTTCAATCCTTGCAATGCGCAAAATCGAGCATAAAATCCATTCAATAAAAGCAATTCTTTATGATTGCCCCTTTCTACAATTTCTCCTCGAGATAAAACAATAATTTCATCCACATTTTTAATCGTACTTAAGCGATGCGCAATAATAAAAGTAGTCTTCCCAACCATAATTTTTTCTAATGCTGATTGCACTAATAATTCTGATTCAGTATCTAGAGCAGAGGTAGCCTCATCGAGGATTAATATTTTTGGATCCAAATACACTGCCCTCGCAATGCTTAGGCGTTGTTTTTGTCCACCAGACAATTTATTCCCTCTTTCACCAATAATGGTATCAAAGCCATTTTCTAGCTCAAGAATAAAGTCATAAGCATTTGCGATTTTTGCTGCTGCAATAATTTTATCTCTATTTGGATTATCGTCCCCAAATGAAATATTGTCTGCTACGGTGGTATTAAATAATATAGACTCTTGAGAAACAATTCCAATAAGACCACGAAGATCTTTAATTCTTAAATCTTTTATATCAGTATCATCAATAGTTATCTTGCCGTCTTGCACATCATAAAATCTAGGAAGTAAATCCATCATAGTAGATTTTCCACTTCCAGATTCACCAACTATTGCTATAGACATCCCCTTATTGACACTCAAATTAATTTGTTTCAATATAGGCTCATTAACATATTGAAAGCCGACATTTTTAAACTCTATTTTATCATTAAAATCATTTATTTCTTTCGCGTATTGCTGCTCAATAATTTTCTCATCTTCAGCAAGCACGGTATTTATTCGATCTAATGAAACTTGAGCTTTTGCCATATTTGCAAGGGCCGTTGAGATACCTGTTATGGGTCTTAATAATTGAGAGAAAACGATAATAAAGGTGATAAATACTTCTCCAGTTAAACCATTGTCTTTATGATCTAAAATTAGATTACCCCCGAACCAAACCAGGCATAACATTACGCAAGCACCTAATGTTTCATTGATTAAAGGAGATAAATCTTTTTTTCTGAAAGTTTTAGTGATTAATTTTTGATGTCTTAAATTGTTATTTTTAAATGAATTAAAAATATAACCAATCGCATTATAAGCTTTAATAATTCGGATTCCCGACAATGCTTCTTCCATTGCTGAAAATAACAATCCCGTTTGCTCTTGACCCGCTTTGGCAGTTCTTTTCAAGCTTTTACTTATGCTAGAAATTACAAGAGCTGAAATAGGGAGAAGAAACAGGGAAATTAAAGTTAATTCAGGACTCAAATAGATAAGTGAAACTACATTTATAATCACTGCAATCGGTTCTCTAAATAGCAGTTCTAACATACTAACCACTGCAATTTCAACTTCGCCAACATCGCTATTCATGCGGGCCATAAGGTCCCCTTTTCGTTCATTTGAGTAATAGGAAAGAGGTAGAACAAGTATTTTATGAAATAATAAATTTCTAACATCTCTAACAACGGCCATGCGCAACTGCGACTGAAACCATACGGCACCATAACGGAACAGATTCTTAAAGAAAAAGGCCAGCATTACAGTAATACATACAAACAGAAGAGCACTTTTCGGATCATGTGACACCAAATCATACATGGTATAATTGTAGGCGTCTTTAATATAATTGGCTATTCCAAAAAGTGATCCATCCCAATGCGGTTCAGCGACGCTAATAATTTCTTCAGGTTTCCTGAAAATTAATTGTAGCACCGGAATAAATAGAATGAGTGATAAAAGATTGAAAATAACAAACAATAGATTGCATAGCACAACGAGTATTGCCGTACCTCGATAGGCAAATGTGTAATAAAATATTTGTTTTAGACCACGCAAGATAAGCACAAAGATACATTTTGTCTGCTCGTTTTCCGAATCAAGCAACGAACTTTCTTAACTTTGTGTTATGAGTAGTATTAGACAAAGTAAAATAGAGGCAGCAATTCAAGGTGAATTATCTGTATTGTTGCAACGGTTATCCGCTGAGGTTTGCCTAGGGGCGATGGTTTCCGTTACTGTTGTAAGGGTAACAAAAGATCTTTCGATAGCCAAGTGTTATTTAAGTGTTTTTGCTCACCCCGACGCAAAGGAGGTCTTAAAATGTATTCAAACCAATCAAGGTAAAATTCGTGGTCAAATCGGAATCAGATTAAAAAATCTCAGAAAAATACCTTCTTTATCTTTTTATATTGATGATTCAATGGAATACGCAAGCAAGATTGATCAACTTTTAAAAGGTAACGATTAAATTCCCTTTTTACATAGCGCTTAGATATCTTCTTTCCCCTAAAAAGAAGCAGGCGGTTACCGTAATTACTAGGATATCTGTAGTTGGCGTAATGGTGATTTCTGCTGCGCTTGTGATTTTGCTCTCTGCTTTTAATGGGATAGAATCCATGATTAATTCCTTGTACACTGCATATGATCAAGATATTACTATAAGTTCCCGTGAAGGAAAAACTTTTCCGCAATCACAAATAGATTGGAAACAACTTGAGCAAGTGCCAGGAGTTTTTCGCATGTCACAAGGACTCGAGGAAATGGTGATTTTGCGTCATGAAAAAAGTTGGATTAATGCCACATTGGTGGGTGTTGAGCCTGACTTTTTAAATATGATAGAAATTTTGAAGCAGGATCATTTATTGCTCGGTCAGGCACGCATCAAAACGCAATCCAATTATAATTATGGAATTATTGGTGCTGGCCTTGCCAATAAGCTTTCACTTGGATCTGTTCAAGAGGAACCCGAGAACACGATCATATATGCACCAAAATCAAATATGAAATTGAAATTCGGTAAAAATCCTTTTCATCAATCTACCTTTTTAATAGGAGGGATCTTTAATTACAATAAAGAAACGAACGATCAAATCATCCTTACTAATCTAAAATTTACGCAAGAGCTCTTAAATAAAGAAGCCTCCATTTCACATATATATATTCAAACAGCATCTTCTTCAGACAACGAGCAGGTTAAAACGGAAATAAAAGATGCTGTAGGAGATAGCTTTGTGGTAAAAACCAATGCAGAAAAAAACGAACTTATCTACAAAACAAGCAAGAGCGAAAAATTAATTGTTATCGCTATTTTATTTTTTATTTTTCTGCTTGCGTCTTTCAATCTTGTTGCTTCAATTACCATGTTATTTATTGAAAAGAAAGATAATTTACTAGTTCTTCAAACCTTAGGGCTTAATGAAAGAAAGGTTTTTTCAATATTTTTTTATGAAGGAATCCTAATTTCATCACTTGGCCTTTTGCTTGGTATATTTCTTGGAACCCTAATTTGTTGGCTGCAAATTAAGTACCATTTATTAACGCTTCCGGGGTCTAATCTTTCTTTTCCAATGGTTATTTCATACCAAGAAATAGCATTAATTGGGATAGCCCTCGTTGCAACAAGTACTTTTTTCTCCTTTTTAACCGCTAAATATTTAATAAGAAATCTTAAATAATTATTAAAGATTTGTCTTTTTTGTATTGCTATACACAAGGAAATAGTTATATTTGCACCCAAATTAAAATGATTTTTCATGTCAATTTCTAAAGGAAAAGTTTCTCAAGTTATCGGTCCAGTAGTGGATGTAAGTTTTGAAAATGGAGTTGAACTCCCTACAATTTATGATGCCTTAGAGGTATTTAAGAAAGATGGAACGCGTGTTATCTTAGAGGTTCAGTCACATGTTGGAGAGAATTCCATTCGTGCAATCTCAATGGATTCCACAGATGGTTTTACGCGTGGAATGGAAGTTACTGCTACAGGAACAGGAATTAAAATGCCTGTTGGTGAAAAAATAAAAGGCAGACTTTTTAATGTTGTTGGCGAAGCTATTGACGGGATCAATGAGGTAAGTAATGAAGGTGGACTTTCTATACACAGAGAAGCGCCTAAATTTGACCAATTGTCAACTGCGACAGAAATTCTGTTTACAGGAATTAAAGTGATTGATTTAATTGAACCTTATGCTAAAGGTGGAAAAATTGGATTATTTGGTGGAGCCGGAGTTGGTAAGACTGTATTGATCCAAGAATTAATCAATAATATCGCAAAAGGACACGGCGGACTTTCAGTTTTCGCAGGTGTAGGTGAGCGAACAAGAGAGGGAAATGACTTATTAAGAGAGATGCTTGAGTCAGGCATTATAAAATATGGCAAAGAATTCATGCATTCTATGGAAGAAGGCGGATGGGATCTAAGCAAAATTGATTTAGAAGAAATGAAAGAATCAAAAGCAACATTTGTTTTTGGTCAAATGAATGAGCCTCCAGGAGCACGCGCAAGAGTTGCATTATCTGGACTTACTATTGCTGAATATTTCAGAGATGGTGATGGAGAAGGTCAAGGGAAAGATATTCTTTTCTTCGTAGATAATATCTTCCGTTTTACTCAGGCAGGTTCAGAAGTTTCCGCTCTTTTAGGTCGTATGCCTTCAGCGGTAGGTTATCAACCAACTTTAGCTACTGAAATGGGGATGATGCAAGAACGCATTACTTCAACTAAAAGTGGTTCTATTACATCAGTTCAAGCGGTTTATGTGCCTGCAGATGACTTAACAGATCCAGCTCCGGCAAATACTTTTGCGCATTTAGATGCTACAACAGTACTTTCAAGAAAGATTGCTGAGTTAGGAATTTATCCTGCGGTTGATCCCTTAGATTCTACTTCTAGAATCCTTACTCCTGAAATCGTTGGTGATGAGCATTACGACTGTGCTCAAAGAGTGAAAGTAACTTTACAACGCTATAAAGAATTACAAGATATTATTGCTATTCTAGGAATGGATGAATTGTCTGAAGAGGATAAATTGATCGTTCATAGAGCACGACGCGTACAACGATTTTTATCTCAACCCTTCCATGTTGCAGAGCAATTTACAGGTTTGCCAGGAGTGTTGGTTGATATAAACGATACCATTAAAGCATTTAATGATATTCTAGACGGTAAGTTTGATCAATATCCTGAAGCTGCTTTCAACTTGAAAGGTGGAATTGAGGATGTGATTGAAGCAGGTGAAAAAATGTTACAAGAAGCATAACATGAGATTAGAAATTCTTAGCCCTGTGGCTGTACTTTTTGAAGGAGATGTGATTAGCGTTTCTTTGCCGGGTATTGATGGTGAATTTCAATTATTGGATCACCACGCTGCTATAATTACGGCATTGAAAGCTGGTGAATTGAAAATAAAATTATCCGGGAATCCGCCAGAAATTGAAACAGCTGTTTCTTTTGATGGGTCCGACAAATCAATTGGAACTTATTCTATTAAAGGAGGCGTTGTGGAGATGGCGGACAATAGAGCTGTAGTTTTAACAGAGTAAAAAATTCTTATATTATATGGAAAGGGAAGGTGCTTGTCGCTTCCCTTTTTTTGTTAAGAATGGTTAAGCTAGGCACTATATTTTTATAGACTAAATACTTTGATTATATTCGCCTTGAATTAAATTCAAATACATTGATTGAACAAATAAATTTGCAAAATGTCCCTCAGCATGTCGCCATAATAATGGACGGTAATGGTCGATGGGCAAAACAGCAAGGTTTAGATCGATTATTTGGACATTCGCAAGGGGTAGAATCCGTTAGAGACACCTTAAAAACGGCACGAGAATTAGGGATTAAATACCTCACCCTGTATGCATTTTCTACTGAAAATTGGAATCGGCCTAAATTAGAAATTGATGGTTTAATGGACCTGCTTATTGAAGCAGTTACCCATGAATTAATGGAATTAAATAATAATGGCGTTCGTTTATTGACCATTGGTGATTTAAATGCTTTGCCTGAAAATTGTCAAAAAAGCCTAAGAGATGCAATTCAAAAAACATCCAATAACAATGACATCACGCTAGTTTTAGCACTTAATTATAGTTCTCAAAGTGAAATTACAACAGCAATAAAAAATATTATTGCGGACAATAATTCGGGAAAAATTACGATTGATGAAATTAATCCAGAATTAATAGACACTTATTTATATACTAAAGACATTCCTGATCCTGAATTGTTAATTAGAACCAGCGGAGAACATAGAGTGAGTAATTTTCTTCTTTGGCAAATTGCCTATGCTGAATTTCATTTTACTCCTGTTTTTTGGCCGGATTTTAGACGACAACATTTAATTGACGCTATTATAGATTATCAAAAAAGAGAAAGAAGATTCGGAAAGACATCAGATCAAATTAATAAAGCATAATGCGTAGAATTGCACTTTTATTTTTCATTTTAATGGGCAGTTTTGCTTTCTCACAAAATGAGCCAATGAGTATAGGGGGTTTAGACTTTTCCTATAAGAATCCTCAAGAATATGAAATTGGACCTATCAGAATTGTTGGAGCCGATAATTTTGACCATCAAGGAATAAAACTTATTGCTGGCTTAAGACAGGGACAAAAAATTACTTTACCAAGCGATCAAATCACAAAGTCAATTCGAAAATTGTGGGAGGAAGGTCTTTTTTCTAATGTTTCCATTTATGCAGAAAAAGAAATCAGTGGTATAGTTTATTTGGTTATTGAGTTAGCGCCGCGCCCTAAATTGTCTAGATTCAAATTTATTGGCGTTAATAAACGGGAAGCCGATAAGGTTCGTGAAGAAATTACTTTGTTTTCGGGAAAAACAATAACTGAGAATTTAGTTTTTCAAACCAAAACTAAAATCATGGGATACTTCCGTGAAAAAGGTCATTATGGGATTCAGGTTGGTATCAATAGGGTTAAGGATACACTGATGAATAATGCGGAAATCTTTATTATTACGATTGAAAAAGGAAAAAAAATTGGAATTGAAAAATTGATTATTAGTGGAAATGATAATGTGCCTACTTGGAAATTGAAGTTGGCGATGAAAGACACCAAGCAAAAGTCGATTTTGAGAATTTTCAAAAGATCTAAATTCACCGAATCTACTTATGAAAAAGACAAATTAGCCTTACTGGGTAAATTTAACGCTTCAGGCCTCCGCGATGCTGCCATTTCTTTTGATACGGTTTATCAATTAGACAATAAAAATTTAGTAATTCAAATAAACATAAGCGAAGGAAATAAATATTTCTTTGGCGATGTCGAGTGGGTTGGTAATACTAAATATAGATCTAGTTTTTTAGATACAGTTCTTGGAATTAAAAGAGGCGATATTTTCAATAAAACATTGTTGGATCAGCGTTTAATGGGAAGCGGAGATGGTCGTGATATTTCGTCACTTTATATGGATAGAGGTTATTTATTCTTTCAAGTGATTCCAGTTGAATCTAATGTTTCCAATAATTTTATTAATTATCAGGTTAGAATAATCGAAGGTAAGGAAGCAAGAATTGGTCAAATCACCATTCGTGGAAATGCTAAAACCAACGATTTTGTTATTATGAGAGAAATCCGAACAAGACCCGGAGATTTATTCAATAAGCAAGATATAATGCGTACACAACGCGAATTAGCTCAATTGGGCTTTTTTAATGAACAAGGATTTCAGGTAAATCCAATGCCAGACCCTGCTAACGGAACGGTAGATATCGAATATGTAGTGGAAGAAAAATCCTCAGATCAAATTGAACTTTCAGGTGGTTATGGTGGTGCGGGGCCTACTACATCAGGTAGAATCATCGGAACTTTAGGACTTACTTTTAATAATTTTTCAACTAAAAAATTCTTTAAGAAAGAAGCATGGTCGCCTCTTCCTGGCGGAGATGGACAAAAATTATCAATCAGAGCACAGTCAAATGGTCGCTATTATCAAGGATATAATTTCTCTTTTACAGAACCTTGGTTAGGCGGAAAAAAGCCCAACTCTTTATCTTTTTGGGTTAACAATACTGCACTTTCTTCTAATGGTTTATTAAGATCTAATCCTGCATATACAGGCTTGTCTATTACAGGGACAGGATTTGGACTCCAAAGGCGTAAAAAATGGCCGGATGATTATTTCACTGCATATTATGAGTTGAGTTACCAATATTATGATGTCGTAAAGGATTTTCGTTTTCCTCTATTTCCTCAGGGTTATGCCAATGATATAGCTTTAAAATATGTCTTACAAAGAAGTTCTGTTAGTGCTCCAATTTATCCTCAAAGTGGTTCCCAATTTACTTTAACCGCTAAAGCTACAGTGCCATACTCTTCTTTTGGAGAGGATAAAGATTATAGCGCTATGAGTCCGGCGGATCGTTACCATTATTTGGAGTATTATCGTTTTAAGTTCACTGGAGAATGGTTTGTTCCTTTGACAGCGGATAAAAAACTTATCTTAATGCCACGATTTGGTTTTGGATATATTGGCTCTTATAATAAATCCAAGGGGATAACACCTTTTGATCGTTATTCATTGGGAGGAAGTGGTTTGTCAGGAACAAATCAATTGGGTGGTAGAGAAATCATCGCGCTTCGAGGTTATGAAGACCAATTTCTCTCTTCCACAGGCGGAGATCCTATCATTGCAAAATACACTCTTGAATTGCGTTACCCAATTTCATTAAATCCGCAAGCTACTTTTTATGCGATGACTTTTTTAGAGGCAGGAAATACTTTCCCTTCTTTTGCTAAATTCAATCCGTTTAATGTTAAAAGAACAGCAGGAGTCGGTATCCGTGTATTTTTACCAATGTTTGGTATGCTAGGATTAGATTATGGACTTGGCTTTGATAAATTAGATATTTGGTCGAGTGGATTTGGCAAGTCGACTGATATTTCAATTGATAAAAAAGGTTTTTATCCGAAATTGAGTTTTACCATTGGGATGAACTTGGGTGAGTTATAATTTTTTACAATAAATATGTAACTTAGCCGTTCGGATGCCTCAAAAAAAATCGCATGAAAATTGTACTTTTTAGTTTACTATTAATTTTTGGCACAGGCTTTGTCAAGGCACAATCCTATGCATTTATTGATTCGGATTACATTATGAAAAATGTACCTGAATATTTAGAAGCCAAAGAGAAATTGGATAAGTTATCTGAGAAATGGACTAAAGAAATTGAAGATAGATATCAATTTATTAAAGTTAAAAGAGATAATTTTAATAAAGAAGAAGTTCTTTTACCAAACGAGGAAAAAGAAAAAAGAAGGGCTGAAATAGATAAGTTAGAAAAAGACGCTATTGAGTTACAAACTTTACATTTTGGAGTAAATGGAGAGTATTTTCAGAAAAGACAAGAATTTGTTAAACCAATTCAAGATCGTGTCTTTACTGCAATGAAAAAAATAGCCAAGAGAGAGGGATATGCATTTGTTTTTGACAAAGCCAATCAAAGTAACTTGGTGTATGCTGAGAAAGAGTACGACATTAGTAATACTGTTTTAGAGGAAATGGGAATAAGTAAAGAGTAAGAGTAGAGTGTTAATTTTTAAAAAGTAATAATGAAAAATGTAATTCTGGTTATCGCGTTGTTTTTAGGTGGTTTTGTCGCAAATGCACAAATGAAAATCGCTCATGTTAATTCACAAAAATTATTAGACACACTTCCTTCAAGAAAAATTGCCATGGGTGATTTGAAAAAGTTTGAGTCTGACGGAATGAAAGAACTTGGTGAGATACAGAAAGATTTAGAAGCTGCTTATGCAAGATATGAGGCGAATAAAGCTACCTGGTCACCAGTTATTTTGAAAATCGAAGAAGAAAAAATCATGAAAAAGCAGCAAGCTTTAGAAGATCGTCAAGGTCAACTACAACAAGAAATGCAAATTTATGGTCAAGAATTAAATCAACCCATTTTAGAGCGTATTCAAAAAGCAGTTGAATTGGTTGCTGATAGAAAGAAAGTAAATTATGTAATCGATGAATCTCAAACGCTTTATTTTAAAGCCGGAATAGACATGACAGCTGAAGTGATGGTAGAATTACTTCGTATGGATGCAGAAGCATTGAAAAAATAAATTATTTCAAATTATCGAAAGGGCAATCTTATGATTGCCCTTTTTTTATGTAGTTTTAAAAAATGAAAAAGAGTCCAATTGGTGTTTTTGATTCCGGGTATGGCGGACTAACCATTCTGTCGTCCCTACGAGAGCATATGCCGCAATATGACTTCATTTATTTTGGCGATAATGCCAGAGCTCCCTATGGAAATAGGTCTTTCGATGTAGTTTATGCATATACTTTAGCAGCAGTAGAATTTTTATTTTCAAAAGGATGTAATTTGATCATAATAGCATGTAACACCTCATCAGCAAAGGCCTTAAGAACAATTCAGCAAAATGATTTGCATCGTTTCGGACCGAATAAAAGAGTTCTTGGGGTTATTCGCCCGAGTACTGAGAAAATAGGAGATTTAACAAAAACTAATTGTGTCGGAATTCTAGGAACATTAGGCACTATTAATTCCTCCTCCTATCCGATTGAATTAGCAAAGTTAGCGCCCCATATTACAGTTGAACAACACGCTTGCCCATTATGGGTTCCATTAATTGAGAATAATTCATTTGACTCAGTTGCTGGGAAATTGATTATTGAGGAAGATGTCACTGCTCTCATGCATAAAAATAAAAATATTGACACTATTATTTTAGCCTGTACCCATTATCCTGTTGTACAAACTTATATACAATCTTTGGTTGGTGAGCACTGTCAGGTAATAGCGCAAGGTCCAATTGTCGCTGAAAAGCTGCAAGAATATCTTGCTCGACACCCATGGATGCAAGAGCAAATTAGTACCTCAGGCCAAGTCACTTACTTTACTTCAGAAAATAAATTAATTTTTGATCAGACAGCCTCTATATTTTTAAACCAAGAAGTTAATTCAAGCCACATTACAATTTAGATGAGCTTGTTGCCTACTACTTTTTTCTTTTCCTAATTCCACTAAGATTTTCCTGTTATTTTTAGTAATTTCGAAGTGTAAAACGCTAACCATGGAAATTACTCCCGAAATTCAAAATCGTCTTGATTTATTAAATGATAAATATGCCTCAATGGGGCAAGATTTATTGTCTTATTTAGATGGTCTATTGTATGCAGATGTCACCACTTATTGGGATTATATTGAATTGGAAACGCTGCTAAGTTTGCAAAAACCAAAGACTAAGTTTCCAGATGAGCAAGTGTTTATTATGTATCATCAGATAACAGAATTGTATTTTAAATTGGCCTTAAATGAATTCGAACAAATAGGCGAAAAAGAGGCTTTAGATGCTAAGTTTTTTATCAGTAGGGTTTCTCGAATAAATCGTTATTTTGAAGCGCTGATTAATAGTTTTGAAATAATGGTTGGCGGAATGGAACGCGAACAATTTTTGAAGTTTAGGATGTCTTTGCTACCAGCAAGTGGCTTTCAATCTGCTCAATATAGGGATATCGAAATCTACAGCACCTCTTTTGTGAATTTAGTAGATAAAGATCTAAGAAATCAATTAAAGGGCACAGAATCAATTACTGAGCTTTTTGAGAATATTTATTGGAAGGCTGGAGCAACTGAGGTAGCTACAGGTAAAAAAACCTTAACATTAACGCAATTCGAGGATAAATATAAAGAGCGTTTTATTGCTTTGGCAAACAAGGTAGAGCATAAAAATTTATGGGCTTCCTACAATAGATTATCTAAAGATGACCAAGCAAATCCTGAAGTAATTCAAACACTGCGTGACAATGATTTGAATGTTAATGTCAAATGGCCATTAGCACACTATAAATCTGCAGTGAGGTACTTGGTTAAGGCAGATGAAGACATTGCAGCTACTGGCGGAACCAATTGGCAGAAATATTTACCTCCAAGATTTCAAAAAAGAATCTTTTATCCTTCTTTATGGTCGGAGCTTGAAATTGAGAATTGGGGAAAAGCATGGGTAGAAGAGACGCTAAAATCTTTGTAGATTATTATTTTAAGTCTTTTTTATATACTTCAGTAAAGTTCACTAATCCTAAAGGATTAAGTTCAAGATTCCTCACTTTTAAATTGATTACAGCAACAAAATCATCTATTACTACAGGTAAAATAATATAATTTTCTTGTAGGATCTTATCACAATAGAGGAACAACTCGTTTCTTTTTTTATTATTTGTTTCAATTGCAGCTTTAGAAAAAGCAGTGTTATAAGCAACATTTTGTAAGCGCGGAATTGCTATTTGATTACTATTCTTGTTTTCAGAATTATAAAATAAATTAAAATAACTTTCCGGATCTGGATAATCTGCCACCCAGCCAACTTTCCATACATCAGCCTTTTTATTTTTAATTGCTGCGTCTCGTGTTTTAAAATCGCAGTTCACAATTTTTAAAGAAATTCCCAAGCTTGTTTTTAAATCTTTACAATATGCTTCGCACCATTTACTTGAAAGAGAATTTTTAGGCCCAACTATATAAAGCAAGCTCTCTGGAAATGGATTATTAGGATTAAATCCAGCATCCTTTAGAAGGTTTTTCGCCAAGTTAAGATCTAGTTTTTTATGCTTGAGGTCACTATTATTATAATACTGTGAAGGCGGCACGAAGCCCTTGTCTGCAGGTGTCCCGTCACCATTTAATATTTCTGAGCAAAGTCTTCCTCTATCTAATACAAGCTCAAAAGCTTGTCTAACCTTCGGGTTATCGAAAGGTTTTTTATCACAATTGAAAGCGAGAAAAGATATGCGCGTACCAGGAGCAACCAAGACACGGTGTGGGAGCGTATTACCTTGCTGTGCCTCTTGTAAATCGCCCAAAATACCGCTTAAATTTTCTGCGGGAACTTCAAACAAAAGGTCTAATTTATTATTTCTGAAGGCAATAAATTCATTTTCCTTATTGTTAATAATGCGAATATTTAAGGCATCTAAATAGGGGAGTTTGTTTCCGAATTTATCGAATTTCCAGTACTCCTTATTTCTAATAAGAAAAATTTTTTCTTTGTCAAACCAACTCAGTTGAAATGCTCCACTTCCTATAGGGTGTTTAGCAATCGTATTTTGGTAATAATTATATGCAATTTTTGAAAATATACCATAATTACTACTGGTAAGTAATTTTTGAAAATTCACGAAGGCTTGGTTTAAGGTAATTTCAATGGTATAATCGTCAATTACTTTTATCCCTTTCACCCCTTTTTCATTTGGAATTCCATTGTTTTTTATATTAAATTCCTTGCCCCCTCTTATTTTTTCGAATAATGCAGACCCTGAGTTATTTAATGGATGATTAGAGCAAGCAAAGTCTAAAGTGAATTTTACATCATAAGCTGTTAGTTTATTAGATTTCCCTCTATAGCAGATGTCTTCGTGAAATAAAACATCATCTCTAAGTCGAATAATAATTTTTTTTCTGTCTTTACTATATTGAAAAGTTTTTGCTAAATGAGGAAGAACTGTATCTTTCTTTAGATCTTGAATAAAAAGGGTTTCAAAAATTTGAGAACCTACTCTGTGTGCATAAAGATCTGTTGCATCTAAAGGAAATAGTGATTCAATTGGAGCGGTAGATACAAAATTTAAAGTATCCCCATAATGCACAGGCCCCTTAGCTTCTTTTGACGCTGGTCCGTTCTTAAAAATATAAAAAACAACTAGAAGTAGTGTTATAAAGATCAGACCTATTTTTATATTTTTATGCATCTAAATAATTCAAATTAATACAACTTCATACCAATCCAAATGTAGGTGTTTTCTTTTAATAGTTGTATTGCTCCATTCTAATTATTACTACAAGTACTTACTAAAGTTTAAGATCTTTATTCTAAAATTAATACTAATTTTGTCGCTCAATCGGCTCCGTGGCGCAACTGTATAGCGCATCAGATTTCGGCTCTGAGGGTTGGGGGTTAGAATCCCTCCGGGGTCACAAGCTAAAACCCATTCCCTCAAGGGAATGGGTTTTTTGTTTTTAACGCGGTCAAAACTTGTTTTGATAAGCATGTAAAAAGAAAAAAACCAAGAACTGCGCAGCAGTTTGGGGTTTTACTTGGATTGAACAAATCCTTGGGAACACGCGCAGCGTAATCCCACTGAAAAAATAATCACGAAGTAATTAAGTTTATTTCTCAAATAATGTAATTATTTAAGTGTTTTTAATCGCTTTTAAATGAAATTACACAATTTTGTCACTGGAATAGCACAAATCTGTTTTGTGATATGATTTACTAATAAATACGATAACCTCAATTTCTAATGCTAGAATCCGTTTCCAGTTTCCAAAATTTCACCAATTTATTATCTGAAAAGAACAACAAGGAAAAAGGTAATGCTTTTGAGCAATTGGTTTATGCCTATTTCAAATTAGAACCTAAATATGCATTTTACGATGAAGTTTGGCCGTTTGCGGAGGTGCCGACACTTGTTTTAGAAGAATTGCAATTACCTAGTCAGGACATTGGAATTGATTTAATTGCAAAGATGGGTAATGAATATCATGCCATTCAATGTAAGTACCACCAGGACAATTCACAATCGGTCACGTTCAAAGAAGTAGCAACGTTCATTTCATTGCTAGAGTCAAATCCTAAAATCACACAAGGATACATTTGTACAACAGCTGATATTACCTCAAGGGTATTTAATAAGCTGAACACAAAGCCAATTAATCTTTTATTGAACGACACTTGGGCTGAACTGGATGAATTGTTTTTTGCTCGTTCCAAAGCATTCCTTGAGGGTAAAAAGCCTAAAGAGCTGGTTTCGTTCAAACCAAAAGAACATCAGAAGAAAGCACTAAAAAATGCCAAAAATTATTTCCTAAAGGAAAACAATAGTCGAGGTAAATTGATTTTCCCTTGTGGGGCTGGAAAGAGTTTGACTGGTTATTGGATGACTACAGAATTGCAAGCGAAAAAAACAATTGTTGCTGTTCCTAGTTTATCTCTTGTCAAACAAACCCTAGAAGTTTATCTTCGAGAGGTCGTTGCCTCAAAGCGATCTGTGAAATGGCTTTGCATCTGTTCAGATGAAGGAATTGGTAAAGACGATGACATTGTATATTTCACTGAAAACATTGGTGTTCCTTGTCAAACGGATGCACTGTATATTCAGAATTGGTTAGAAGCTAATAAAGACGAGGAAATTTTCATTTTTACTACTTATCAGAGTGGACGAATCATTGCCGATATTTCAAAGCAATTGGGAATCACTTTTGATCTTGGGATATTTGATGAAGCGCATAAAACAGTTGGAGCAAACAAAAAGCTGTTTAGTCATTTGTTGTTTGAAGAGAACATCTCGATAACCAAGAGAATTTACATGACGGCAACAGAACGCTTTTACAAAGGTTCTAAGGATGATATTATTTCGATGGATGACGAAGATATCTATGGGGATACATTCGCTCAAATGAGCTTTAAAGAGGCAATCGAGACAGGATTGCTAACCGATTACAAAGTGATTACCATAGAAATTCAAAAATCTGAAATTGCCGAGTTTATCCGTGAGAATAATTTGGTTCAGTTAAACGATAAATGGAAGAAAGAAACGGAAGCAAGGTCAATGGCTTCGATGCTTGCCTTAAGGAAAGCGATGAAAATGTTTCCAATAAAAAACGCCGTTTCCTTTCACTCATCCATTGAAAAAGCTGTTCGAAACAAAGAACTTCAACAATACATTACAGACACATACGATTATCAGCCGATTGACACTTTTACTGTTTCAGGTAAGCAAGCCACTTCAAAAAGAAATAGCATCGTTCAAGAATTCGCTCGCTCGGAACATTCACTGATTACGAATGCACGCTGTTTAACTGAAGGTGTGGATGTTCCAAACATTGATTGCATCATTTTCTCTGACCCAAGAAAAAGCAAGGTTGACATTGTTCAAGCCTTGGGACGTGCACTACGTAAAAAAGAAGGAAAGGATTGGGGTTACGTCATTTTACCCATCATTTACGACGACACAACTCAAGAAATAGATAACGATAACTTCCAAGAAATACTCTCAATTGTCAGAGGATTAGCGTCCAACGACGAACGAATAGTAGAATTTTTCAAAGACAAGGAACAAACTAACAACAGAAAAGAAACAAAAGATGGTCAGTTTCATTTAGAAGTCTTTTCGGATTATATGGATGCCTCTGATTTAGCATCCCAACTCCAAATCAAACTCTGGGAAAAGCTTTCTCGATTTTCATGGATGCCGTTTGAGGAGGCGAGGGAATACGTGAGAAGGTGGGGTTTAAAAAACCAATTTGAATGGCGTATATTTTCACATTCTAAAAATCGTCCTTTAGATATTCCAGCTAATCCAATGGTTGTATACAGTAGTGAAGGATGGGTAAATATGGGTGATTGGTTAGGGACATATAACATTAGAAATTCCGATAAATCCTACAGAAACTTTTCTGAAGCTAGGGAATTTGTGCACACATTGAAATTTCAGAAAGTTGAAGACTGGACAAATTATTGTAAGTCGGGAAAAAAACCAATTGATATTCCATCAGTTCCATCAAGGCCCTATAAAAATAATGGCTGGGTAAATTGGGCAGACTGGTTGGGAAAGAATACTTTTCAAGGTAGTAGTAAAAAACTATCCTATTTAGAAGCCAAGAAAATTGTACAAGAGTTCAATTTGAAAAGCACTAAAGAATGGGCTAACTTCTGCAAAAGTGGTGATAAACCTACAAATATACCTAATCGACCATCTGCTGTATACAAAGAAAAAGGTTGGAATGGATGGGGAGATTGGTTAGGCACTAAAACAATTGCACATTTTAACAAGGAATATATTTCATTTAAAGAATTGAAAATTCTTGTCAAAACCAATAAAATTAATACTCAACTACAATGGAATGAGTATTATAAATCATTAAAGGATAAAACAAATATTCCATCTAATCCACAAAGAACATATAAGGAGAAAGGATGGATTAATTGGGCAGATTTTCTTGGAAAATCTGACAAATAATTAGCAATGAATAAACCAAACATAAAGTTTAACGAGGATATTACTCATCAATACACAGCTAAAATTGAGTATTTAACAGTTGAAGCAGAGGAGACAAAGAATAAATCAAAGTCACTTTATAAATTGAAAGGAGAATTTCACCAAGTGGAAGAGTTTGGTCGATTATTTTTCAAAGAGAATGGATACAGTTGTGTTGACGGTGTAGATTTTACACAAGTTTTTTCACATATATCCTTTAATTTTGATTACGATACACAAGTTCATGAAAATTACATTTTAGGAAGTCAATTGATTGATAAAAAGACTCTTGATGGTGTTTTCAAAACCTTAAGGGGTCTCAGAGATAAAGTATTAAATGAAGATGTGTTTTCGACTCAATTATTTGAAATAACCCAGCACTTGATTGAATTATACTATTCAACTT
This sequence comes from Flavobacteriales bacterium, assembly GCA_947488235.1. GTDB lineage: Bacteria > Bacteroidota > Bacteroidia > Flavobacteriales_D > Crocinitomicaceae > UBA952. The sequence goes on from CANLAQ010000026.1 coordinate 30,240, forward strand.
TTGAACCCAAAAGAACTCGTCTTTTAAATGTCCTAGAATTCATTAAAACCATTCCAGATAAGGAACTCATAAAGTTGGTGAAGTTTTATTATCGAATAAGCGGATTGAAGCGAGGAAGTCCAGATTTAGTAATCTATAAAGATGACAAATATTGGCTCGTTGAGGTCAAATCTTCAAATGACTCGCTTAGTAAATATCAAATTTTCTACTTCAATTACTTTCAAGAAATAGTTGGTGAGAATATTTTTGTTTTAAGCGTGGTTGATAAAGATTGGTATTGAAAAAAATAACACGATGTCTCATAGATTAAAAGCTAATGGATTACTATAACGATTATTGTATTGAGAGTCTTGAAAATTTAGAATCGAAATTGAGTTCAGGTTGTGTAATTAATCAAGATGTAAGAATTCGAGGTGAATTCTCATCACTTGGAAAAGTCATTAAAATAAATGGTCATTTAAACATAGATAACGATCATTTAACTGACCTTGGTGAACTCATTTATGTAAAAACTGATTTCTGGTTAAATAACAATTCGAGTAAACTTAAATCTCTTTGTAAACTAGAAAGAATAGGTGGTAATTTGTCTTTAAGGTATTCAAATGTTTCAGATCTCGGTAAACTTCAACGTGTTAATGGAAACGTGAACTTAAGAGATACTTTAATTTCCAATTTAGGAAATTTGAAATATATAGGAGGCAATCTTTACCTTCCTAAAAGATTGGAAGGAATTAGTTTGGAGAATGTTGAAATTAAGGGGGAAGTTCGTATTTGGAATGATGTCAAAGATTCTAAAATTGAAGTATTAAAACAAATAATAGATTGGAAATTTGATGATTACTTCTCTGATTTGCATTCTAAAGAAATAGAACTTAAAAAGAAATGCCTTACTGGAGAATATTTAGTGAAAAGATGTTTCACGCTTTCGCAGTATAATCAATATACCATAGAAAACATTCATGATTTTATAGATTTTGTGGATCATCATTTAAATAGTTTATATGGTGATAAATTCTCCTTTTACCATGTGCTATTTGACGAATTAAAATTAATCCATCAAATAAATAATGAGTTTCCAACTTTTAAGGTTGACAAAAGGCAAGAAAGGTCAGTACAAATTGAAAAAATAAAAAAGTTTTCTGACAATTTTCTAAATGAAAATTATAACAAGCCTTTCATATTCAAATATGATAGGATAATTGATGACTATAAAAGTAATCCTAATTGGAACGGAAATAAATCTACTATTTGGTTAAGGTATGATGAACACGAATTAGGATATTCTGAATATGGCGGCAGATTTGAATGGGACCCTTACAAAGGACAAAGTATTTTTAGTAATTCTTTTATTTATTTTGTTGAAAATAAATTACTAGAGATATTTTCAATTCTCATTGACACACTTCAAAATGAATTTAGGATTTCAAGGGGATTGCCAAGGATTGGAGAGGGATGGATTGGAGAAACCAATTTGTTTTATCAATTGAAGGAAAAATTATTCGGATATGAAATCATTCAACATGGTAGGCCGTTGTGGCTAGGTAGACAGCATTTAGACATTTGGATTCCTGACTTAAAAATTGGTATTGAGTATCATGGAGCTCAACATGATCGACCAATAGATTTTTTTGGTGGTCAAGAAGCATATGAGAAAAACGTTGAACGAGACAATAGAAAAAAGGAGCTGTGTTATGATAATGGAGTCAAATTAATAGAAGTAAGGGAGGGGTATGATTTGGATGAAATAATAGCTCAAATTATTTAAGATGTTAATATTTCTACAAACGGTGAATTTAAAGGAAATAACTTATCTTCTGAATAAAAAAAGACAAATACTTTAACAAATATTTTAGCAAGTATAAAAAAATAGTAGTTGATTATGACAAAATCGTACGATATAAATTATTTCAAAAATCTTGCAGTACAAAAAAATGGTAAGTGTCTATCTATTGCATACCAAACATTAAACACAAAACTAAAATGGCAGTGCTCGAAAGGTCATACTTGGGAAAGTGTACCTAACAGCATACTTCGAGGCACTTGGTGCAAAGTTTGCGCTGGTAAAGCAAAAAAAAACATCCAAGATATGCAGGAATTAGCTGTTGCACGAGGAGGTCAATGCTTGTCTAAGAATTATATTAATGGCAAAACTAAATTAATTTGGGAATGTGCAAATGGTCATATTTGGGAAGCAAAATATGACAATATTCAACAAGGGAAATGGTGTCCTGATTGTTCGACTGGTTTGAGCGAAAGAATTTGTCGTACATATTTTGAAGAAGTATTTAAAGTCCCTTTCCCCAATACAAAAGGGATTTCTTGGTTACGTAATGACAAAAGTAATTTCCTTGAACTGGATGGGTATAATAACATTATTCAACTGGCTTTTGAACATCAAGGCGCTCAACATTATGAAGGTGAAAGTTATTTTGAAAAAGCTAAATATGATGATATCAAATCCCAATTATGCAAAGAAAATAATGTTCTATTAATTCAAATACCTCAGCTTGGGGTCTTACTACCTCATTCCAAACTACATACTTTTCTAAAAGAAGAATTCAAGAATACTCGATTTGAGCACTACAAATTACCGCGATTAAAAGATGTAGATTTAAGTAGAGCCTACAGTAATAGGGTAGATCTGGAAATGAAGCGTCTTGCAGAAGATAAAGGCGGGGAATTTCTATCAAAACATTATTTAGGAAGCACGATAAAGCATGAATGGAAATGCGCAAATGGTCATGTTTGGAACACGACACCTGCCGCAATTAGATCTGGAAACTGGTGTCAAAAGTGTGGTGTTAGTGATTCATCAGAAAAAAGAAAGGCAGACTTTGACGAAATACTATCAGTTATTCACGAAAAAGGTGGTCAGTGTTTATCCTCAGAATACATTAATTCAAAAAATAAGTTGAAGATTATATGTCATGAAGGACATACGTGGGAGGCTCTTCAAGCAAGTTTAAAAAGGGGGCATTGGTGTCCAGCTTGTGCTGGGCAAGAAAAACTAAAAATTGAAAACCTTAAGTTGATAGCAGAATCAAGAGGGGGTAAATGTCTAAGTGAGAAGTATGTAAATGCTAATGAACTGATGATATGGAGATGTAAGCAGGGCCATGAATGGCAGGCGTCAGCAGGTAGAATCAAGAGCGGAACATGGTGCCTAAAATGTTCGGGATCAGAAAAATTATCGTTATCGGTATTTCAAGAAATTGCACACGAAAGGAAGGGAAAATGTCTTAGTATTAATTATAAGAACGCGAATTCTAACTTAGAATTTGAATGTTCTGAAGGTCACAAATGGACGGCAAGGGCAAATCATGTTAAAAGAGGAAGCTGGTGCCGTACATGTCGCATGGCTGAAGGTACTAAGAAACGCTCTTTAAGTATAAATGACATGAAACAGTTAGCAGAACAATTTAATGGAAAATGCTTATCTACTGAGTATTTTAATAATAAAACAAAGTTATCTTGGGAATGTGAGAGTGGACATCTATTTGAAAAAAGCCCAGTTGAAATTAAAAAAGGAAAATGGTGTCCAAAATGTAAATAACGGACATGAAAAATCTTGTTTGCAACTAATAGATATTAAGTAATCTCGAAAACGGGGAAATTAAAGTAACAGAAATCAAACTAGGAAATTTAAGTTGTAAAATGGACCTTAATTCTATACATTTTTGCCCGAATATATTATTCTTTATCCGTATACTATTTTAAATGAGTACCCCTAAAAACCACCACTTTTTATCAAAGGTTCTAATAAAGAAGTTTCTTGATTCTGATGGAAAGTTAAATTACTATAGCAAGTTTGAAGATCGCATTATTAACAAAGAATATAGCAGATTTGATTTTGCAGAGGATTTTCTCAATTCGATTGTGGATCATAACGGCTTAATTGATCATAAATCGGTTGAAGACAATCTTAATCAAAATTTTGAACAAGGCTTCAATCGTTATTATGAATCCTTTTTTAGTGCATTGAAAAAGGAAGATAATGAAATGTTAACTGACTCTATTAAATTCATGATTCGCATGGGTATTATTGGCGACATGAGAACACCTGAGCATCAAATTGAAACACAGTATGCAATTTTCAACGCTTTTGATAAAATAAGTCATTTAGCAGATTCAAAACTTCAACAAGAGATTGAAGCGTATTATAGTCGAGTTTCAGTTATTAAAAATAAATTTCCTGTTGATTATAATGAGATTGCCGAAAAAATTCAGGAATTAATGAGTGATTGTATTTATTCAGTATTTCTTGCGGATGACAACAATTACTTTTTCCTGCCTGACAATAGCGCTGTAACAATCCGTTCAAAATTGGATTCAGACATAGATTTTAATGGAGAAATATTAGAAAGTTTGAGTAGACCTATTTCCACAGTGATTTTTCCAATAAATAGCCAAACAATAATTGTTTCACAATCAACAAAAATCTGCCCTCAAAAATCCCATGGAATTTATAACCTAAACAGTGAAGCAGTTTTTCAATATAATAAGATGTTTTTAGCAAGTGCAAGAGATAAAGTTATTTGTGCTAAAAACGAATATCTCCAAACCTTTATATCTAAGTTAGGCGAAGAAGGATAATACGAATATTATCTCTTTTCACTGGATTTTGGCTTACTCTGAAATTTCCATTCAGTCACCCTTTCTATGTCCCCATAAAAGTTAGATTTTTCGACCCTCCGGGGTCACGCCCAAAGCTAAAAGTCCCATTCCATATAGGTTTGGGACTTTTTTGTAGCTTAACGCTAGGCGAATGGTTTTGAGCGCATTTGAAGTCTGTATCCCTTTATCTTATTGTGTTTGATGGGGAAATTGAAAAGTTAGAACTTCTCGTAAGGGTTCCGTCTCATGTTAAGATTGATTGGCAACTTCGTTTCCCTAATTCATCGTTTTATAAAAAAATATGTCATAATAATTGTATATAATCGGAAAAAAACCGATTATTGTATAAAATAATAACAACTTGGGCTTTTCAAGACTTATAAAAGATTATACCAATGCGCCAATCTCGAGGCATGTCCTTCTGGAAGTCCTCAGTGGATATAAACGCCCTAATGACAAAATTAGCGAATTGATCCAAAATGGTGAACTTGTTTCTTTAAGAAGGGGATTGTACGTGCCAGGTCCTGCAACGGGTTTGCCAATACCAGCATCTTTTCTTATTGCTAATCATCTTCGTGGCCCAAGCTATGTATCATTAGAAGCGGCCTTGTCCTATTGGGGATTCATCCCTGAACGAACGTATGAGATAAGTTCTATTACAATTAAAACGACTAAAAAAATCAAGACACCTTTTGGAAGATTTGGATATCAGCATCTTCCTTCACCGTACTATTCATTTGGTATTAGAAGTGTAGAATTGTCAACAAATCAACTTGTACTTCTGGCTTCGCCTGAAAAGGCAATTTGTGATAAAATCGTACTTACGCCTATGATCAATCTCAGGAGTATCAAACAAACCCGTGCCTTTTTATTAGAGGATCTTCGTATGGATGAACAGCTATTGCGGACATTAAATTTGGAAATGATAAGCACTTGGCTAGAAAACGCTCCGAAAAAAAATAGTTTAAAAATGCTCATCTCAACTATCAAGGAACTATGATCAAAGAATGGATTACCGAATATAACCCAAAGAATGAAGAGGAGATTTTGGATGCACTGCGAGAAATAATGCAGGAGATCACCTTGGCAGCCTTATCGCGAACTGATTTTTTTGAAAAAGCTGCGTTTTATGGCGGGACAGCCCTTCGAATTTTCTACGGGCTCGATCGGTTTTCTGAAGACCTCGATTTTTCACTTTTGAAAGTTGATGAAGGGTTTACGCTGGAACCTTATTTTTTAGCAATTCATACAGAATTCGAATCATTAGGAATAAAAGTAAGCATCAACGAAAAGGAAAAGGCAAAACGTTCTTCAATTGAGTCGGCTTTTTTGAAAACAGAAACAATTTGGAAAGAATTGGTACTTGAAGATGTTTTAAAACAAACAGGCGTTAAATCTAATAAGCCAATCAAGATAAAAATCGAAGTAGATCGTAAGCCACCATTAGGTTTTCATACAGAAGAAAAGCTATTGATTCGTCCATTTTCCTTTTATGTGCGGTGTTTTACACTCCCTAGTTTGTTTGCAGGGAAATTGCATGCGCTCCTCTATCGAAAATGGAAAAATCGAGTTAAGGGTCGTGATTGGTATGACTTTGAGTGGTACATAAAAAAAGGAATTCCGTTGGATGTTGGTCATTTCTTAAGTAGAGCCAAAGATACTAGAGACTGGGAAGCGGAATTCATCTCTGGAGAAAAGATCATTGAATTATTAAATCACAAAATTGATTCGGTATCCTTTACAAATATCAAAGAGGATGTCATTCGATTCATCAAAGACGAAAATGTACTATCTATTTGGAGCGCTAAGTATTTTAAGGATTTAGTTGAAAAGATGAAGTTCGAAAATACATCGGCTGATTAATCAACCCAACCCATCACTCCCTCCAAATCCCCATAAAAGTTAGATTTATCGACCCCTAGGGTCACAAAAGGAAACCCTGATGGTTGCATCAGGGTTTTTTGTGTTTAATGTGGCACCAATTTATTGGTGTGAACAAATAAAAACAAAAAACACAGGCTTGCGCAGCAAGGCTAGGGTTTCTATGTTTGGATTGAACCAATTTATTGGAAAACGCGTCAGCGTAATCCCGTAAATCGTTTTATGTGTCACCAATTTATTGGGGTGAACAAATCCTTGGAAACATGCGCAGTATAATCCAACTTGGGTCACAAAAGCCATCCGTTTTAGAGGAGTGAAGCGTTTTTAATATTCACGCTTCTTTTTTGAATTATGTGCGTATTTATAAATGATGAGGTTTTTATAATAAATCTCTTTTTTAGGGTTACTTTAGTCAAAGATTGTTCATTTAAATAAAAGTTATGGTGTTTGAAGAAAAAATGGAGGTAATCAAGTCCGTTGAGCCTTTTGTGGAGCAATTCATCGAAGAGAAGATGAATATTCCTCAAGAATGTTGGCAGCCCAGTGATTTTTTGCCTGATTTT
>CANLAQ010000027.1 GCA_947488235.1 Flavobacteriales bacterium
TTGATTGATACAAGAATGAATATTTATCGTTCGGATGCTGGAAGGACTTTATTGTTTTTTATAGTAAGTGCAGGCCTTGTACTGTTGTTTTTCTATAAAAAAATTGGCAAATCAATTCTTATTGCTGGATTTGCACTATTAATTTCTGTAGATCAGATTTCTGTTTGTAAACGCTATTTGAATAACGAGGAAGAGGGTGGAGTGTATACCAGTTACGAAGAGGTAAGCAGTAATAGCATTCCTTATTTTCCCGCAGTAGCTGATTATGATATCTTGCAAAAGGAATCAAGGAAAAATGGTAAAATGAAGAAGGATGAGGAGGTACTATTGGATAAAATGTCTAATGACCCTGCTTATAGTGAATCGACTGCAAGCGATATTCTACCTCAATTAGCGGCATTCTCAGCCTTGAATTTAAATTCTGATTACCGTGTATTTTCTTTTGATAATCCATTCAATGAAACGGTAACAAGTTATTTCCACAAAAGTATTGGTGGATATCATGGTGCTAAATTGAAAAGGTATCAAGAATTAATAGACTTTCATATCAGTCGTGAAATTCAGGTGGCTAACCGATCTATTAGTGAAGGTAAAATGACTAAAATTAGAAATTATGCCACTCAAATGGAAGTTACTCAAGAGATTGCAAAGGCAATGTTTGATACGATTTCACTGACAGGCATTGAATTAAATGACTCTTGTCCCATCTTAAATATGTTGAACATGAAGTATTTAATTGTCGATAGAAATAAAACTCCTATTTATAATCCAAATGCAAATGGTAATGCATGGTTTGTAAATAAGTTGGTTCAAGCGACTTCTAGTAATGAGGAAATGAAAAAATTAGGCAAATTAAATACCAAAAATCAAGCTTTAATTGGTCCAGAAGTTAAGAAGATGGCCAAAGTTAATTACGCTGTTGATGCTACTGCTAAAATTAAATTATTACAGTATGGTACTAATGAATTAAAATATAAGAGTAAAAACAAAACTGCTGGATTTGCAGTGTTCAGTGAGATCTACTACCCTGATGGTTGGAATTGCTACATCGATGGAAATCAAGTGGCTTACAATCGTGTAAATTATGTTTTAAGAGGAACTGAAATCCCTGCAGGAACACACACCATTGTTTGGAAGTTCGAGCCTAAGTCTTATTTGGCGGGAAGTAGCTACTCTTTGTTGGGTTCTATTGCTTTATTATTGGTGTTCTTCTCAGTAGGTGGAATAGAAGTAAGGAAATCTTTAAATCAAAAAGAAATCGTTTAGGCTCTTACGCTAAATCACTCCAATCAATTCGGTCGCCAAGACTTAAATTCTTATTTACGACGCGTCCAATCAGTTCGTCTAAATGCTTTGGATGTAAACTAAATCCTGGTCTCACACTTCTGATGTGATTACTGGTAATTGTTTCTCCTTTTTTGATGTCACTTGAAATGTAAAGTGATCTTGAAAATGCTTTGCCAGACTGCTGTTTTTCTGTTAATTCATATTCCTCTTTTCCTAAAGCAGCACTTGCTTGACGCACCATTTGAACCATTACTGTAAATTCTGCTTCATTCATCGAGAAAGCGGCGTCTGGTCCACCAATAGCACGGTCTAAAATAAAATGTTTTTCAATCACAGTCGCTCCAAGTGCTGTGGCAACAACAGGTAAAACAGCTCCCATGGTATGATCAGAAAGTCCTATTTTGACCTTGAAATCTTCTGCGAACCTTTGCATGAGTAGTATGTTCGCTTCTTCCATGGGTGCTGGATAAGATGAGGTGCATTTTAATAAGGTGATGTCAAAATTATTTTCTTTGTGACAGGCTTCAATAGCCAATGCTATATCTTCGTATTGCGCAATTCCTGTTGAAATAATCACAGGTTTTCCTTTAGAAGCAACATATGAAATCAAAGGAATGTCTGTAATCTCAAAAGAAGCGATTTTATAAATAGGACATGCTAAAGTTTCTAAAAAGTCTACAGCGGTCTTATCAAATGGAGAAGAAAAACAAACCAATCCCTCTTCTTTTGCTATTTGAAATAATTCAGCATGCCATTCCCATGGGGTAAATGCTTCTTGGTATAATTCGTAGAACTTTCTACCATCCCAAAGGGTTCCTCCTTTAATGATAAAGTCTTCTTTGTCAGAATTTAAGGTGATGGTATCTGCTGTGTAGGTCTGGAGCTTGATAGCATCAGCACCCGCTCTCTTAGCCGCTCTAATGGTTTCTTTAGCTGTTTCCATATTGCCATTGTGATTGGCAGATAATTCAGCAATAATAAAACATTTCGAATTGGAATCAATTTTGAAATCGTCTTTATTCATTTTGTTAATTTAAAATATCATTTATTTTGAAATCTGAAAGAGTGCTACGAAAAGCAGTTATTTCTATTGCCCCATTAGGCGTCTTAATAACAAATGGAACTATTGAAATTAAAGTGCCATTGCAAAGGTCAGAAGAATAACCTAAATCAGAAAAGACTACTTCATCTATAATTATTTTTGTCTCATTAAAGAAAGTAAATGCACCTGGATATGGTTGCTTTTGAGCTCTTATCCAATTGCGAATGCGTTCTTTTTGCCAATTCCAATTTATTTTACCGTCCTCCGGTGTTCGTCTTCCAAAAAAAGTAGCAAGTTCATTTCGCTGTGGAGTTCTTTGCAAGTTGTTACTTTTGATTTTTTCTAAAACATTGTCAACCAAGAGTGTATATAAATCTGCAAATCTCGCTAAAAGAGAACTGCCAGTATCATCATCTAAAATTGGAACAATTGTTTGTTGGAGTATGTCTCCAGTATCACAACCTTCATCAATAATATGTGCAGTTATACCTGTAGTTTTTTCATTGTTTATTATAGCCCAAACATGAGGAGTTCTTCCTCTGTATTTTGGTAAAAGGGATCCATGAATGTTAAATGCAATGTTTTTTGGTAGATTGATTAGGTCTTTTTCAATAATAAATAAATAATTCACCGAAATTAGTACATCAATTTGTATTTCATTTATAAAATATTTTGTTGAATTATTTCTCGGATTTCCAATGAAAACAGGAAGTCGTTTTGAAGACGAAAAAGCTATAATTGATTTTGAATTTCTATCAGTCATCACAAATCCAATTTCATAATTTGAATTTAAATGTTTCAATAAACTTAGTCCCAGGTCGCCACTAACTAAAAGTCCAATTTTCATAACTCAACTCTTTTTTGATGAATGATAACGTCAATAAATTGACCATTAAATAAACAATGTTCTTTTAATGTTGCTTCTTTTGTAAATCCACCTTTTTCAAGCATTCTATATAGATGAGGACGCAGGTCAAAAGCATACACAAAAATTTTATGAAATTTAAGATATTCAAAAGCAATTGGTTCTATTAAACTTAGATATGTAAGCCAATTTTCTTCAAAAAAATCTGGCTCCAAGGCAGTATCCATTATAAATGAAATTTCAGCATGTTTATCTATCCAATTGATATGGACCAAGCCTCCATATCCTATACATTTATTATGATGCAGAAAGGAAAAAAGTATTTGATTGGGTTTTTGCTCTTCAAATTGTTTAGCGATAATAGAACTGAAATATTGATCTTGTGCTTCTGCTGTTAAAATTTCCGATTGTCTTAAATGATACATTTGGCTGTTTCTCCAATGCATAATATCAATACGGTCTTCCCATCGCAAAGGCACAAGACTGTGGTTCTCGTTAACGAAATTTTGTTTTTCAAGACATCTGTATTGCTCCATTTTAATTGACGATTTTCTTTATGGATTCAAAAATATACGCATGGCCAGCGGCTGTTAAATGATGATAATCTGACATAATCCCAGCGCGAGGAATATTTTCCATGGAAATATAATTACCTGTATTTGAAAGTATTGAGTTGTATTTATTAATCCTTTTAGTTACATTGTTAACAACTTGCTCGTAGGCGACATTTGCAGGAAGTATACCGATAAAAAAGACTTTTTGCTTTGGAAATCCTGCGATAAATTTTTGAATGTTCTGAGCGTATTTTTTAGGTGGAGTATAAGTGATGCCTCGGATATTTCTAATCCATGGTTTATTTAAAAGACCAACTATTTTATTTCCAATGAAAGGAATGCTTCTCAGTATTTTAAGTTCTATTCGTTTTAGAAATCTTGGCGTGCAATCTACAATGCCACTTTGAACGAAAATATAATCGAAGGTCATGCCTTCAAAATAAAACATTTGCTTTAACAAATCTGTTGACCTCGCTCCACCTATTGCAACTGTACACACGATATAATTAGCCCTTCTCAGTAATTCAGGGTAGGTTTGTTCCAAGGTGCAAATTTCTGGTTTAGACCTGGGTAATGATAAGGAATCCGTTAAAAGCAAGATTCTTTTTGTCATTTCATTTTTGTTTTTTCATTCAACAAATCAATCAATGTTTGATCTGTTTTATATTTTAATTGGCAGTCCTTGTTGATGCTTGCAATCTCAGGATGTGCATCTAAATAGTCAAATATTTCAACTAAAGAATAATCGTTTTTACCTATTGATTTAAAATGGTGGTCAATGGCATTGAAAAGTTGCAAATCTTCCTCATAATCTAGGGTTAATCGATATGCTCTAATCAATTCAGGGGGTAAATCAATAAACTGTAGATTGAAAAATTCTGGATTGTTTTGAAAATACCATGTCATGTATTCTGAGTAATCTGCAGATTTAAAATAGGCCTTTACTTTTCTCAATGCTGAAACATTAATGATTTCAAGATTCGTTCCTACAGCAGCGTTTTTAGCAGTCGTGTAATCAGCTCCTTTCTCAAAATGTGCTTTCAATAATATTTCACAAATGGTAGGATCAACATAAGGCATATCAGCAGTAATTCTTACAATTACATCTATATTTTCTTGATCACATACATTTAAGTAACGCGTTATAACATCTTCAGGATCACCTTTAAAGAAAACAACTTCCTTTGAATAAGTGTAATCAATAAGTGCCTTGTCTTGTTCTAAGGTTGAGGTCGCTAAGATTGTCTTTTGAACCTGTTTAAACTTTAGGGCATGTGCAATACAAAATGAAACTGAAGGCAGTTCGCCAATAGGCAGCAAGGCCTTTTCTTTTAATCGAGATGATTTGAGTCTGCAAGCAATTATGGAAGCGATATTTGCTGGTCTGAAATCTTCATTTGTAATGGTGGTATCTAAAGTTTTTTCTTGTTTTAATACTTGAAAATTGGTCTGTAATTCCATGAGTCCTGACAAAGTGATTCCTTCTTGACCCGACCGCCTGTATTTCAAATCAGTTTCCAAATGAATTAAATCTCCTTCATACTTCTCTTTATTAAGCAAAGGTTTCATTTGACTTTTTTGTAAATATTCAATTTCGCGCGCGTTGATGAACTCCATATCTTCCAAAGCGGTATAAGCACTTACTTTTTCCACTAGTTCTTTGAATTGTTCACTACTAATGGAGGAAAAATGATCGTATTTTGTCTCTCTATCGCGCAACATTACATGCTTTTCAATTGCAGTAACACCTTTCATGGCAGCAATAAGGGGTAAGGTAATGGCATCGGATAAGGTTCCTTCCGTGTGGTCCGCAAAAACTAAGTCTAATGAAAATTTATTTTTTAAGATTTCTATCTTGTTCAATCCACTATCAGCCAATAAAGTAGGGTAGGACTGGAATCCAATTTCCAACATTATCTTTTTTGGTTTCAATTGTTGATTCACTTTTGAAATAATAGCTTCAATTGCATTTTCGGATTGTGCTGCAATATTGAGAATTAGTGTCTTTTCGCTCAAATCAATCTTGGTCATCAATTGAAAAACTTCTTGATTTTGAAGCACTGAACTTTGAAATTTAACACCTTTGATCTGACTGATATTTTTTTCTAATATTTCTATTCCGTAAGAGTCGAAGATATCCAACCATATATCTTTGGTTTTGGAAGCTATACCAATAATTTCTTCCCATTCAGTAGGATTGAAATATAGATTTTCGTAAACAGGATACCATTCAAAGTCTTTAAGCGCTATGGTTTCAGGAGAAAAAGCCTGAAATTTTATACCGAAGTTACCCTTGAAAGATTCAAAATCTTGAATCAAGGCGTCTAAGTACTTTCGATCTCCTCCGTGTGTATTGGCAACTTCTATGATATAGTACATCTTATTTTTGATAAAATTCTTTAATACTGCTTATTACATATTGTTGTTCCTCTTCTTCAAGTCCCGGAAACATAGGTAAACTAATACATCCTTTGTAATATTCCTCCACATTTTTTAGCATTCCTGCTTTCCATCCTTTCTCTTGGTAGTAGGGCATCAAATGACAAGGGAAGTAATGAATCTGAGCAAAAATATTTTTGGATCTCAAAAAATTATATAATTCCAATCGCTTTGAAACTTGAATTACATATAAATGATAAGCATGTCCTGGATTCACCGGAGATGCATTGCAAACAAAATCATGATTTTTAAAGGCTTCGTAATAGGTAGCTGCAATTTCTTTCCGTTTGTCAAGTCTTTTAGCGGCAGATTTCAACTGACTAAGACCCAAAGCTGCTTGCAAATCCGTTAATCTATAATTATATCCTAAATCCTGCATTTCCATATACCACGCTGGGTAAGTTAGATCTCCTGGATTTCCTCCCGCCTCTTGGATACTATTTTTAAATTTAGTTTCATCACGACTGATTCCATGACTTCTTAAGGAAATTAATTTCTCATACAATGCTTTATCATTAGTGCAAATCATACCGCCTTCACCTGTAGCAATATGTTTTACAGGATGAAAAGAGAAAATGGCAGAGTCTGCAAAATTTCCATTACCACAATTTTGCTTTTGTCCTTTTGAATCAATGAAATATCCACCAGGCGAATGGCAGGAGTCTTCCAGAATCCAACAGTTGTATTTTACTGCAATTTCTTTTAATTTTTCTAAATCTACTGCCAGTCCAGCAAAATCGACTGGAATAATTCCAGCATAAGTTCCTTTCGGAGCAGCTGCTAATTTAGCTTCAAGAAGCTCTAGAGAAATTAAATAACTTTTGGAATCAATATCAACAAATTCAACTTCCGCTCCTGCATATTGAACACAATTTGCTGAGGCTACAAAGGTTAAGGAACTCGTTAATACTTTTTGTCCTGGTTTAACACCTAGTGCTAAGACGCTCAAATGTAAGGCTGCAGTCCCGTTGCTCACTGCAACAGCGTACTGACAACCTATATATGCAGAAAAAGCACTTTCAAAAGCGCTTATTGTTGGACCTTGTGTTAGATAATCTGATTGTAAAGAGGTGCTGACGGCATCAATGTCTTCCTGAGAAATAGTCTGCCTTCCGTAGGGGATAGGTTTCATTAAATTTCAAAGTTAGGGTCCACAAATTCTTTGATTTTAGCACGCAAACTCTCAACAGTTTCCCATTCTTCATTGTCTAGTGAATTGTATGAAAATCCTTCACTTACTTTTTTTGCATTAAAATTGGAAACGAATTCACTTAAGGGCCAATTCGTACTCTGTGGAATAATAGCATAATACTTTCCTAGGTCATAAGTGAAAAATGAGTCTGATGAACTGATCATTTCTTCGTGAATTTTTTCACCCGGACGAATACCAATAATAGGTTTTTCGCAATTTGGCCCAATAGCCTCAACCACATCGGTAATGCGATAAGAAGGAATCTTTGGAACAAATATTTCTCCTCCCCAAGCGGTGTGTAATGCATGCATTACCATATCGACTCCTCCTTGTAAAGAGATGTTGAATCGAGTCATTTCCTTAACAGTGATGGGTAAAGTATTGTCAATTTTTTTGCGCTTTAAGAAAAATGGGATCACAGATCCATTCGAACCCATAACATTTCCATAGCGAACAACTGAGAATTTTATATTTCGTTTTCCTTTGATGTTGTTGGCCGCAACGAATAATTTATCTGAAGTAAGTTTTGTTGCACCATATAAATTGATAGGAGCGCAAGCTTTGTCTGTTGATAAGGCAACAACATGGGTAACATTTGTTTTTAATGCCGCTTTGATTACATTTTCAGCACCACCAACATTTGTTTTGACACATTCGTCTGGGTTGTATTCTGCAATATGAACATGTTTCATTGCTGCTGCATGTATGACATAATCAATTCCTGAGAAAGCGCGTTCTAAGCGTTCGTAATCCCTAACATCACCGATGAAGTAGCGCATTTGAGGATATTTTTTAACAGGGAACTCTTGTTCCATTTCAAATTGCTTCTGCTCATCTCTCGAGAAGATCACTAAACGATTGATGTTGGGATAATGTGATAAAATATGTTTTGTAAGTGCTTTTCCCAAAGAACCTGTACCTCCCGTAATGAGCACTGCTTTTTCTTCCATAATAGTCTTGTTATACAAATATAAGATTTCCTTTAATTTCTTTATCTTGTTATTTCTTCTAATGACTTTCTTTCAAAGGCATCGATAAGTGATATTTCGCTGCTATTGTAAATTGTCGCTCCTCTTTTTCTACTGTATTGTTCAATATCCCAATATCCTTGAAAGGATAAATAGTATTTGTGTAGAATTTCATGTAAGCGCCTCGGTCTGGTTATATAATCTTGTACTTTTTCTGGTCGCGAACTTTGTTCATCGTAATAATGTTTTTGATGTACTAAAGCTTCATTTTTTTCATTCACACTAATTTCACTTAGCCAAGAATGATCTGCTCCGATAATAATAATTTCTTTGAATCCTATATATAAAGAATTCATTAATGCTGGTATTAATACATTATGCGGTCTTGGTATTGCCCAAGCCTTGCGATATACCAATTGAGTGAAATATTGAAATCCTTCCCCTGGAGTTTGATTGAAGTAAATAGGGTGTAGGTGTTTATTTTGTGATATCAATTCTTGAAATTCTTTTGATTTTTTTGCTCTAAACGGAACCATTAGGTATAAATCCCATAGCGTGTCCTCTAATAAATGTTGGAACAAAGTTTTGCGTAATTCAATATAAAACGGCGACATTTCTTCATCTTTTTGAAAATAGGTCACTGCGTTAATGATGTAATATTTTGGTTTAAGTTTTTTGTAATAAATTGTTGTTGCAAAAGCATTTACAGACATTAAATCTAAGTTGGTTTTTGGTAATTTTTCAAATTTCTCTAGACTTTCTTTTAAACTTGGTCCATTTCCGAGAATAAGCAAACGATTTACTTGCTGCTTATTTGTTTTTAAAATTCCTTGAAATTTACTCTGTATCAAGATGCGCAAACAACTTATAAATGTTTGACTTAGGTGAACCAGGAATTCTTGAATTAGAATCAGTATGCGCATAGTGGCTTTTACTTATAAAGTAAGCCTAAGGTTACCCAAAATCTAAAAAATAATATCATGCGGGCTCTGGCAAATTTTAATTGAAATATATACAGGCCTGCTATTAAAATACTGGCTCCCCATTTTAGTATTTCAACACCAATTCTTTTTAGATAATTAAACACGCTTAGGTTGAGACATCTCACTCTTTCACTGCTTCCAGTGCCGATAGCTTGTTGTTTTATAAAGGAGGATTTAGTTCTTTCAATGGGAACGGAATGGTATACAATGGCAAGAGGTGCATAAACAACACGATATTTTTTTTGATAGATTCGATTGAATAGATCTTTTTCTTCTCCCCCAATCAATTGGGAGCCGATGCGACCTAAGGCAATGTTAAACGAACCTATTTCTTTAAAAATATGCGTCCGAAATGCCATATTTGATCCTCTTGGATAATCATGTCTGTTAAAATCAAATGCGACATCTCCTTTATTGAAATAACCTAACAAGGAATTTAAATAAGGATTTTCCCACTTTGGAACTTCTGTTTCGTAATGCAGCAATATCTTTCCGCCAATGGCTTTAACATCTTCTTGTTGAAATATACGCATCAATTCACTTAGGTATTTGGAATCGATGAAGGCATCGTCATCTAGAAAGGTGATTAATTCAAATTGAGCAGTTTCAATGGCATTATTTCTTGAAAAGGAAAGTCCCTGTTGATGCTCCTCTTTGTAAATTGATATAATGTCTGGATTTTTGGTTTTAAATTCCTCGAACAATTCTTTTGTATTGCCGGGAGAATTGTTATTCACTAAAATCACTTCAAATAAAGTGCGGTCCAAATCTTGATTTACAATAGAATCAAATAATTGAGGAAGATATCTTTCGCGATTATAGGTGCAAATGGCTACTGAAATCTTCATCAAAATCAGTTTAATTGATTAACGAGTTCTTCAAATTCTTTAATTGCAGTAGCGAGGCCATTGGGATTTTTCCCTCCTGCGGTCGCAAAAAAGGATTGTCCGCCACCGCCACCTTGAATATGTTTGGAAATCCCTTGAATTATTTTTGCGGCATTTAAGGACTTACTTGCAACTAAAGGTTCTGCAATGTATACATTCAAGGTGCATTTATCAGCGTCTTTAGTTCCAATAATCCCAATAAAATTAGAAATTTCTCCTTTCAATTGGAATAAGATATCTTTTACTGATGTCGCATCCAAATCAGTTATTGCACTGAGGAAATTGATATCTTTAATACTGACAATTTTATTTTTCAATTCTTGCTTAAGTGTCTTAGCTTTATCTTTTTGAACCAATTCAAGTTCCTTGGTCAAGGTTTGATTTTTGAGCAAAAGATCTTCAATCGCTTTATTTAAGTCTTTTGGGTTGCGCAACAAGAGATTTACTTGATCTAATTGAGCTGCTTTTTCTCTAAATAATTGTTCTGCATGTGCTCCTGATATGGCTTCGATTCTTCTGATTCCTGCGGCTACTGCAGATTCTGAAATGATGGTGAATAGTCCAATGGATGCCGTGTTTGGAACATGAATTCCACCACAAAGTTCAACGGAATCACCAAATTTAATTACACGAACATTAGAACCGTATTTTTCCCCAAATAAAGCCATTGCCCCTAGAGCTTTAGCTTCTTCAATGGGCACCGCTCTTCTTTCATCTAATGAAGTGTTGGCGTGAATTGCTTGTGCAACTAGAGCTTCAATTTGAATCATTTCAGCTTCACTTATTTTTGCAAAATGTGAAAAGTCAAATCGTAAATAGGAGTCATTGACTAGTGAACCTTTTTGTTCTACATGATTGCCTAATACGCTGCGCAGTGCATGGTGTAGTAGGTGTGTAGCAGAATGATTCTTTGCACATTGATTCCTTTTCTCTGCATCGACAAGTGCTGCAAATTCACCTGAACAATCAGTAGGTATTTTTTCAAGTAAATGTATGATGAGATTATTTTCCTTTTTGGTGTCAAAAATTTCAATCTTTTCCTTGCCATTTGAAATAGATCCTCTATCACCAACTTGTCCTCCACCTTCTGGATAAAAAGGAGTTTGATTGAATACCAATTGATAAAAAGTTTTTTGTTTTTGACTTACTTTTCTGTATTTAATGATTTCAATGGTTGCGCTGGTATGATCATAGCCAATAAACTCAGTAGTCACATCAGGATTAATTTGCACCCAATCACTTGTTTCTACTGCAGTTGCAGTTCTAGATCGGTCTTTTTGAATCTTCAATTCAGCTTCAAAAGCGACTTCGTCAATTTTTAAATTATTTTCTCGAGCAATTAAAGAAGTGAGATCCATTGGGAATCCGTAAGTATCGTACAATTCAAAAACAGCACTTCCAGAAATAGTTTCATTATTTTGTGCTTTGCAATCTAGCATCAACAAGTCCATTCTTTTGATTCCTAGTGCAAGTGTTCTGAAGAAACTAATTTCTTCTTCTCTGATTACTTTAGCGATGATATCTTTTTGATGAATCAATTCTGGATATGCAGCTCCCATAAGCTTTCCTAAAAGAATAGATAAGTCACTTAAAAATGATTCTTTTAATCCTAAGGTTTGATACCCGTAGCGAACAGCTCTTCTAAGGATGCGTCGAATAACATATCCTGCACCATTATTAGATGGAATTTGTCCGTCTGCAATCGAAAATGCAATGGCTCTGATGTGGTCTGCAATAACCCTTAAGGCAATATCTGTCTCTTCAGCAGCGCCATAACTTATCCCCGAAACTTGAACCATATGTTGAATCAAGGTCTGGAATAAATCTGTATCGTAGTTACTTTGTTTTCCTTGCAAGGCCATAGCCAAGCGTTCCAATCCCATTCCCGTATCTACATGTGTTGCAGGCAAGTTTTCCAATGAACCATCAGATTTCCTATTGAATTGCATGAAGACATTGTTCCAGATTTCAATCACCTGAGGATGGTCTTGATTGACAAATGCTTTTCCTGAATGCAATGCTCTTTCTTCCTTTGATCTAAGATCAACATGAATTTCAGTGCACGGTCCGCAGGGACCAGTATCGCCCATTTCCCAAAAATTATCTTTTTTTGAAGCGAGTATGATTCGATCTTCATCAATAAGTTCTTTCCAAATTGAAAAACTCTCAGAATCTTGAGGGACCTTGTCTGTTTGATCTCCTTCAAATACAGTAACATACAATTGATCTTTGGGTATTTTGTATACTTCTGTCAATAATTCCCATGCCCAATTGATCGCTTCCTTTTTAAAATAATCACCAAATGACCAATTGCCAAGCATTTCAAACATTGTATGATGGTAGGTATCTACGCCAACTTCTTCTAGGTCATTGTGTTTTCCGGATACGCGCAAACATTTTTGAGCATTGGCTATTCTTTTGTTAGTAGGTGTTTGATATCCTAAGAAATAGTCTTTAAATTGATTCATCCCCGCATTGGTAAACATTAAGGTCGGGTCATTCTTCACAACCATAGGTGCTGAAGAAACAATTTGATGTCCTTTGGAAGCGAAAAAATCAAAATAAAGTTGTCGTATTTCAGAAACTGTCATGCTACTATTATAAATTGGTATACAAATTTAATCATTTTACTTTTCTTAAGCAGTTAAAGAGTGGACTCGCGTTTAATATTATTTCAATGTCTTGTTATTAATGATTTTTCTATAAAATCGAATAATGCGGTCATTAGTTGATAACCCTTTCAGGGCTTTGTTGAATGATTTTTGTATAAATCGAATTATGTTATCAATAGTCGATAGCCCTGAAAGGGTGTGATATCTAATCATAGGGCAGAGCCCTATGCATTGCCAGAACCACCTAGTTATAAGCCCTGAAAGGGTGTGATATTAAGCTATTATTCTTACTTTTATCTTTTCAAAGAAAATGGAATTCATAGACTCAAATTTAGATAAGTATGTTGTTGAGCATACCTCGATTGAAAATGATTTATTAAAAAAAATTCAACGAGAAACACATTTGAATGTGCTACAACCTCGAATGTTAAGTGGTCCTTTTCAAGGAAAATTCTTGTCTCTTATTTCAAGCTTAGTGCAACCTGAAAAAATTCTTGAAATAGGAACTTATACCGGTTATTCTGCTTTATGTTTAGCAGAAGGGCTTTCGAAATCAGGCACCTTAATTACTATTGATATCAATGATGAATTAGAAGAAAGGGTAAAAGGTTATTTTCAAGAGTCCTCTTTCTCAGATCAGTTAACACTTATGATTGGGCCTGCTTTATCCATTATTCCGCAATTGGAACATGATTTTGACTTGGTGTTTATCGATGCAGATAAAAAAAATTATATCAACTACTACAAAGAAATTTTTCCTAAAGTAAAGGTAGGTGGTTTGATTATAGCAGATAATGTCTTGTGGTCAGGGAAAGTTGTTGATCAGAACGCTCAAGATCCGGATACTCAATTATTAAGGGATTTCAATTTAATGATACAGAATGATGCTAGAGTAAGCAATATTTTACTTCCCATTCGTGATGGATTAATGCTTGTTAGAAAAATTAGTAATTGATGAAGCGTGAAATTGTAATAACCGAGGATGGGTCTTCTAGTATTTATTTACCTGAATTAAATGAACATTATCACTCCTTTCACGGCGCACTTCAGGAGTCAGATCATGTGTTTGTAAAGCAAGGACTTAATGATTTTTTAGACGCTAATGAAATCTCCATATTAGAAATAGGCTTCGGGACAGGGTTAAATTGTTTTTTAGCTGCCGTTTGGTCCACACAAAATCAAATTAAAATAAATTATGTTGGCTTAGAGCCGAATCCTATCGATTTAGTAGTATTACAGAAAATGAATTATTCAAAAGGGAAATATTTAGATTATCATTTATTCTATGATGACATAATCACTTCAGCTTGGGAACAGCAATTTATAGTTCATGATAAATTTACTGCGATTAAGGTTCAGAAATGTTTACAGGATTTTAATGGAGAAGAAACCTTCGACTTGATTTTCTTTGATGCTTTTTCTCCAAAATCTCAACCTGAGTTATGGACTTTATCCATTTTTAATCAAGTTTATAATTTAATGCATCCGGGTGGTGTTTTAGTTACTTATTGTGCAAAAGGCCAAGTAAAGAGGGATTTGAAGTCCGCTGGATTTACAGTAGAGTCATTGGAAGGTCCCCCAGGTAAAAGAGAAATGTTGCGCGCAAGAAAGCTAAGTATTTAGTAGACAATCAATTGAAAATTACTTTGATTTAATTAACATTTATTATCTTTAAAGATGCGTGAAAACACAAATACAAGCGTACCTTTGTCTCGAATTACTTTTCATAGTGGTAATTTAAGTTTTATAGTTTTAGTTTGATTTAGCGAAAAGAGGAACAAATATAATTTGTTCCTCTTTTTGTTTTTAATAAGATTTATTTTCTTCGCTAAAGTATATTTTCAGCACTTCTTTTACTTCATTTAGAATTAAGGCGCTGGCTCCCCAGACCCAATTTTCTTGAAGTAAAAACCCAGTAACATCGATGGTCTCATTCGTATCCTTAAGGGTTATTAATCTTTTGTGTATGTTTTTATCTTCAATAATTTCAGATAGTGGGACAGACAGAATTTCAGAAACTTCCCTATTGTCAGCAAGCAAGGCTACAGAATTAAAATGTAGAAATAAAAAAGGATGCACATCAAAATTAGAAATGGGAATATAAACGGGACTTAAAGCTCCAATCAAATTTTCTTCATTAGCGCTTAGACCGATTTCTTCCTGGCTTTCCCTCAAGGCAGTATGTATTAAATCCGTATCTTTTTCATCTATTTTTCCACCAGGAAAAGCAATTTGTCCACTATGAGCTCCGTCATAAATACTGCGTTTGATCAAAATTAAATGGGGATTCTCGGGATTTGTAAAAAATAAGTGCACCGCAACAGAAGCTTGTTTTGGTGTAATTGCCTGTCTTCTAGATACACTAGATATTTCTCTTCCTTTGGGCAACATCATCAAATGTGCATCTTCCCCTGGTAGTTGATTTTTTATTATTCCTTTAAAAAGTTGCTTTATTTTTTCTTGCACAAATACTTATTGATTATTGAATTCGAAATTAAAGAAAATAAGAGGTGATGCTTTAAAATTATCAATTTATTAAAAATTTATTAATACCCCCTCAAAAAATAGGGGGTGTGTTGAAAAAAAGATAAAAAAAATTGTATTTCGGCAATTATTTTAAATTATTTTTGTAAAAAAATAGAATTTATGGCAACGAAGCGATTAAGAGCATATCAAGATGTTTTGAATAGAGAACCTAAAAACATCGATTTTGAGGGAAAATTATCTGATCTTTTCGGATCTAATGTATTTCATGCTGAAGTAATGCGGGAATATTTGCCTTCTGAAACTTATAAATCAATGATGGCTTCCATGCAAACTGGGGTTCGTTTGGATAGAAAAAATGCCGATCAAGTGGCCTCTTCAATGAAGGATTGGTCTATATCTAAAGGTGCTACGCATTATACGCACTGGTTTCAACCCTTAACCGGTTCTACAGCAGAGAAACATGATGCTTTTTTAAAACCAATTGGACCAGGAAAAGCAATTGAAAGATTTGATGGTGATTTGTTGATTCAACAAGAGCCAGACGCTTCTTCTTTTCCTAATGGAGGTATTCGAAATACTTTCGAAGCGAGAGGATACACCGCTTGGGATCCTTCATCGCCTGCTTTTATCATTGGAAAAACATTATGTATTCCAACCATTTTTATTTCCTACACAGGAGAGTCATTGGATTACAAAATGCCATTAATTAAGGCTTTAACAGCGATAGATGCTGCTGCTGTAGATGTTTGTCAATATTTTGATAAAAATGTAACGAAGGTCAATGCAACCCTTGGTTGGGAACAAGAATATTTTTTAATTGATCAAGCTTTGTTTAATGCTAGACCTGATTTATTACTAACAGGTAGAGCTTTATTTGGTCATGCTCCCGCAAAAGGACAGCAATTAGAAGATCATTATTTTGGTTCTATTCCTGAAAGGGTTACGGCATTTATGCGTGATTTCGAGATGGAAGCTCTCAAATTAGGAATTCCTGTTACTACGAGACATAATGAAGTAGCGCCCAACCAGTTTGAATGTGCTCCTATTTTTGAGGAATGTAATTTAGCCAACGATCACAATCTACTTTTAATGGATTTGATGGAGAAAATTGCAAGAAAACATAATTTCCGTGTTTTACTTCATGAGAAACCGTTTGCTGGAGTAAATGGTTCTGGAAAACATAACAATTGGTCCTTGAGTACAGATACTGGTGTCAATTTATTAGCGCCAGGGAAAAATCCAAAGTCTAACTTACAATTCTTAACTTTCTTCGTGAATACGATTATGGCCATCCATGATAATGCGGACTTGTTAAGAGCGGCCATTGCATCAGCGGGAAATGACCATCGTTTGGGTGCCAACGAAGCGCCACCAGCGATTATATCAGTTTTTATCGGTACTCAGTTGTCTACACTTCTTGACGATATTGAAAAGAATGTTAAGGCAGGTAAAATGACGCCTCAAGATAAAACTGAATTGAAATTAAATATTGGTAAAATTCCTCAAATTTTATTGGATAATACGGATAGAAACAGGACTTCGCCTTTTGCATTTACTGGAAATAAATTCGAATTCAGAGCGGTAGGTTCTTCTGCAAATTGCGGATCTGCAATGATTGTTGTAAATACTATTGTGGCAAAGCAATTGCAATTGTTTAAAAAATCTGTGGATGCTCGAATCGCAAAAGGAGAGTCTAAAGATGAAGCAATCTTAAAAGAATTACAATTGCTTATTAAAAACTCTAAGAAAATTCGTTTCGAAGGAAATGGTTACGGAGAGGAATGGGTTACTGAAGCACTCTCTCGTGGATTGTCCAATTTGAAGGATACCCCAAGAGCATTGAAAGTTTGGGATGATAAAAAAGTTATTCGCTTGTTTGATGAAATGGGGGTCTTATCCCCTCGTGAATTGGAGGCGAGAAAAGAAATTGAATTCGAGAATTATATTCTAAAGATTCAAATTGAATCTCGTTTGATGGGAGATATCGTTCAGAATTATTTTATTCCTGCAGCTGTGACATATCAGAATAAATTAATAGAAAATGTAAATGGCTTGTTGAATATTTTTGGAGACAAGGAAGGTCGCGTGATAGCAAAAGCTCAAATTGAATTGTTGCAGAAAATTAGCGGACATATTAATTCAATGAAGTCGGCTTCAGATAAAATGCTTGTGCAAAGGAAATTAGCAAATAAGGAAGCTCACGCAGAACAAAAAGCACTATCGTATTGTGACAATGTTAAAGTTCACTTTGATGAAATTCGCTATCATGCTGATAAATTAGAGTTACTTGTTGAAGATGAATTATGGCCATTGCCAAAATTTAGAGAAATGCTCTTTACGCGTTAATCATAGACATTAATTCTCTTTATTCAAGTTCAATGCCAGTCTAAGTATTTCAATACTTGGTATTTTATCTTTTTTAAATTTCACTTCAAATAGATTTCTATTTGGTTTTTCTATGGTATTAATTTCTGTAATCGTTTCAGCAAATTCTTTACTAACGCTGTAGGCTGGAATGAATTCTAAAAAAGCTCCTTTCCAACCTAAATTCCTTATTTCTGTGATGAATTTTGGTTGTCCTGAAATTACAAATGGTTGATTGGTAGTAGTCATGAAAGCACTTTTAAATTTCCTTACGCCTAAATAAATTGAGCTTTTTGATATTTGTTTAAAGTAATAGCTTGTCCCATTATAGGAAATGTTTTGTCCAACCCTTTGACAAGAAACACCAATTTCATCTTGAAGTATTTGCATTACAGCTTCTTTTTTTATCGGATGCTTAAAGTTTAGTAACAATTCAAAGGAAGGCGCTATGCCACTTTTAATTTCACTCTCAAAAAAGTCTGCTCCATAATAATTAAGTGAAATATCATCCATATCAGATATCAAACTTGCAATTTTCTTAAAATCTTTATTGCCAATAAAATGTTGGTTTACTTTTGAAGAAAAATGAAAACAATCTGTGGAAGATTTTAGTGTTTTTCTTTTGTAAGGAATTCCTTTAGATCTTATGATGACTTTTTCATCTTCTAATTCAACTTGATAGGAATAGCGCACCTTATTTTGTTCAATCTTGAAATGATTTAAAGTGGTATTTTCTTTAATTTCAAGTATAAAGTTTGCATCGAATAAAAGAGATTTAATCTCTGCTTTACTTAATTTTATTTTAGTGGAATTTCCTATGTAAGCATACTTATCATGCTTTTTATTTTCAAAAACAAGTAAGCGGTTATTGGTTTCTTTTAAATTAGATTTCCCTCTAATAAACCAAAGGTTTTCCTTTTCTCGCGTAATCTGAAGTAAATAAAGATCCTCTCGCAAATCAAAGGCGCTTATTAATTTTCCTCTGGTGTCATATTTATCTAAATTAATAAGATCATGTAGGTCATTTAATATAGCCACATCCTTATTTCTAAACCATAAATCAAAGAGGATTTCTTTTGTTAATGCAATAGGCTTAATTTGAATTAGATCTGTTGTCCCTGCGGGTAATAGAATTTTTGTAGTACTACTTTTGTGGGCCTTAGATTCAATAGCTTTGAATTCTTTTGTCCCAATATACACCACCAACCAAAAGAAGGCAATCGTAACAACTTGCAAGAATAGTTTAATCTTTCGCATCTATTACAAATTTACATCAATCTATATTTGTTTTTTCAATTCCTTACTTTTATTTACTCTAATTCTTTTAGTATTGATTAATTTTGGATATGAAATTATTGATTCGTTTTATTTTTTGGCTCATCGGTTGGAAAATTGATCCTCGTGCACCAACGGACATAAAAAAATGTGTAATCGTTGTTGGTCCACACACTTCCAATTGGGATTTTGTCCTCGGAAAAATGGCTTTTATGACTTATGGTGTAAAAGCAAAGTTTTTGATTAAAAAGGAATTATTCTTCTTTCCTCTTGGACTTATTTTGAAAGCCATGGGTGGAATTCCAGTGGATCGAAAAAAAACAAACAACCTCACTGAAGCTGCATTGGAATATTTTAAACAAAATGAAACGATGTATATGGTGTTTTCTCCGGAAGGAACACGAAGTTATAACCCAAATTGGAAAAAGGGATTCTATTATATAGCGCAAAAAGCACAAGTGCCAATTTATATTTGTTATGTTGATTATGCAACAAAAACCGGTGGATTCAACAGTCTCTATTATCCAAGTGGCAATGTTGTGGATGATATTAATCACATTAAAGAAGTGCTAAAGCAATATAAAGGAAGGTTTCCTGAAAAAGGAATTTATTAATTATTTCCTTTTAATTTCTCCTGTATTTTTATCGTATCCGTAGGGACAATGTTTGCAATTACTTTTACAGCAATATCCTCTTTTTGAATGATATTCTTCGGTAAAAATTATGAATCCTTCTTCGTTTAAGTAGTAATCTTCCTTAGAAAGTTTACTTTTACCTTGCGAAAAAGAGGCGAATTCATTTTCCATTATTTATTTTAATGTCTGAAATTAATTTATCAAATTCAATTGTTCAAGGAATCAATCTTTCTTTTAACAAAGGTGCTAAAAATTTGTTCATTAAACGAGATGATTTAATTCACCCATTTGTTTCTGGGAATAAATGGCGTAAATTAAAATATAATATGGAAGCAATTCAACTCCATAATTCTAATGGCTGCCTTACTTTTGGTGGCGCTTATTCCAATCATTTACTCGCGGTTGCATCAGCTGCCCAACAATTTAATATAAGGTCAATTGCTTATGTTCGTGGAGATGAATTGAATGAAAATTCAAATCTACTTTTAAAAAAATGTTCCCAATTAGGAATGGAATTACGCTTTATCTCTCGAAGTAGCTATCAAGAAAAAAAACTATCTTCTGATTTTATTTTTGAAAATAACGAAAAATATTTGGTAATTCCTGAAGGTGGAGCCAATGAAAATGGCATAAAAGGGTGTGAAGAAATATTGCAGGAAACTACCAATGATTTTGATGTGATAGGTCTTTCTCAAGGAACTTGCACCACCAGTTTAGGAATTCTTTTTTCGAGTCCTATTACTTCAGAAATTTGGGTTTTTCCTGCATTAAAAGGATTTGATTCAATAAGTGAAATGAAGTCTCTTGCAGAACGCTGCGGTAGGAGTGAGGACTTTCAGTTGCATCAACACCGCATCCGCATATTTGATCAATTTCATTTTGGTGGCTATGCTCAAAAAGATGATGAATTAGTAAATTTCATTTCTGATTTTCAATATCAAACCAAGATAAAATTAGATCCTGTTTATACAGGTAAAGCAATGTATGGATTGCTCCATAAAATTAAAGAATTGAAAAACAAAAGAATTTTATTCATTCATACGGGTGGTGTGAATGAATTCAACAACTAAATTTATTTAATCTTTTCTTAATTTAGTTTTTTTCTTCCCGTACATGTGGATGGACTTGAAGAATATTTCAATTGCACCAACACCACTAGTTGCTGAACTCAAACGAGATACATTGGCATCAAATGCAATTCCTATTTTGAAGTTTTGAATTTTATAACTGAAAGAAGCAATTACTGCATCATTCATTCTATAAAAAACACCATAACTAACTGTTTTTGATTTGTTGATGTTGGTTATTTCAGACCCTGAAGACAATATGTTTTCACAATTCACACCCAATACAAAATTATTACTTGGTCCATTTCTGAAATACATCATTTGAGGTTGCAATCTAAAGTCTCTTCTTCTTGTTGTTATGTCAGCACCAGCATTTACAACCATTTGCATGTACATTTTATCTGCAGTAAAAGAGAAATCAATTTTTTGTCTCGTCATATGATTAAAAGCTAAACCACCATAAAATCTCGACTTATTTCTTTGTGTGTGTTGATAAAAAATACCTGAATTTACATCAAAAGCACCATATGAACTTCTAGATAAATTTGAGTTAATATAGATAGGATCTCCATAATTACCATTAAAGCCATTTCCTGTCCAATCAGACCCCCAATTCAGAGTGGCTGGATCATATGATTGCATATAAAACCCTGGCGCAACACCAACTGAAAGTTTATTTCTCTGATCCAATTGAATGGTGTAATTAACAGGAATTGTTACAGCAGTGGTCATTAGCTTATTATCGCCAGTTTGATCATTGATAACATTCAATCCAACGCCAAAATTGTTTTTACTGTAAGCGCCATCTGAAAATTTGAATTCAGTGCTTAATGTATTGGTGCGCATGGGAGCTCCTTCAATTGTGAAATATTGAAATCTAAAATTGGTAAAGAAGCTATAATCTTCATTTCCAGTGGCAACTGAACCAGCATTAAATAGACTTGGAGCTTGATTCCATTGACTTGAATTATATCCTTGTTGCGCTAATAATGCATTAGCAGAAACAAGTAAGAATAGGGTAAGTATAACTTTTTTCATGTGTCTTATCTGTAAAGTGTTACATTTCCTGTAAAGGAATTTGATAAACCATTAATTAATCTATAGTCAATTTTGTAAACAAAGGTTGCAGGATTTAAAGCCTTGCCTTTAAAAGTACCGTCCCATCCTTCGTTTGGATCTGTACTGTGAAAAACCAATTGTCCGTATCGATTGAAAATTTGAAGATCCATTTCAACAATAGCTCCACCTTCAACAAAACCGTTCATATCACCTTGGTTATAATTGTGGTTAGCATCAACATTCGTTAGCACTTTCAATACATCATTTTCGCCATCTCCATTAGGTGAAAAAGCATTAGGCATCGATACAACTACAGAATCTCTGAAGTTAACGGAAACAAATACAGTATCACTTGCAACACATCCTTCTGGTGAAGTATTGGTAATGATGTAATAGGTGTTAAAAAATGGAGTGGCAATTATAGTATCACAAGTAGCGTTAACACAAGTAATATTATTGCTAGGCGACCAAGTAATAGAATCTCCAGGAACAAATCCTGTAGCAGATAATACTGCAGAACCATACATGTTAATTAAAGTGTCAGGTATTGCTGTCCCACCTAAACTATCCATTGCTGTTGCAGAAATGAAAGGCATGGCACCAACGGTAACGATTTGACTAGAAGCACTCGTTACGCCATTAGCATCAGCTACAGTAAGTGTAATGGTAAAAGTACCCGCTGTTGCGTAACATACTGGACCAGGATTAGCTCCACTGTAAAAGGAAGGCACTGCACCTCCGAATGTCCATGTAGAAGCAACAACATCATTTGATGAAGTATTAACTATATCAATACATACTCCCTCACAAATCACATTGTCAGAGACTGTAAAACTTGCAGTAGGCTGTGCAAAAGCAGAGATACTTACAAGCATTCCAAAAATTAAAGAAAAAACTTTCATATGAATAGGTATGCAGTTTAAGTTAGCGAAGTTAAAAAAAAGGATTCAATTATTTTAATTTTCTATCAAGTTTAAGCAAAGTCTTGATTTCAACCGCTTCTTTGACATCATGTACCCGCAAGAAATTGGCGTTTTTACTCAATGCATAAGTATGCAAAATTGTTGTTCCATTTAAAGCTTGTTCTGGCGAAATATTTAATCTGTTGTAAATCATCGATTTTCTTGAAACTCCAATAAGTATGGGAAATTCTAATAAATCAAATAATTCAAGGTCTGCAATCAATTGATAATTTTGACTTTCATTTTTAGCAAATCCAAATCCTAAATCTATTATGATATCCTTAATTCCAGCTTCCTTTATTTTTTTAATTTTTTCTGATAAAAAAAGCAGTATTTCAAGACTTACATGATCATAGTTGCTCAAATCTTGCATTGTTTTCGAATTTCCTCGAGCATGCATGAGAATGTATGGCGCTTTGAATTTTGCTGCAACATTCCAAATGTTAGGGTCAAAATCTCCGCCTGTTACATCATTGATGATGTCTGCACCAGCTAACAAGCATTGTTCTGCAACATTAGATCTAAAGGTGTCAATAGAAATAATGAGCTCAGGAAATTTCTCTTTTATTAAGGTAAGCGCTGGGATTATTCTATTTAATTCTTCTTCTTCTGAAATTAGTTCTGCTCCTGGTCTTGTAGAACATGCGCCAATGTCAATGATATCAACTCCGTCATTTTTCATTTTTTCAACTGACAACATAATTGCCTCAGGAGCCATTGCTCTGCTGTCTTCAAAAAATGAATCTGGGGTACAATTTATAATGCCAATTATTTTAGCTTCTGTCAGGTCGAACAATTTATTCCGAATGCGTAAGTATTTATGTGAACGAAAATGTTTAATTTCAACCCCGAAAAATGCCATAAAATAGATATGAGTAATACATTGTTACAAGCAACAAATATAAGCAACAAATGCCGTGAAGTTTTCATTGCGAAAACAAAAGATTATGGAACTTCTTGGCGTATCTTACGATCATCTTCCTTAACGGATCAATTATTTATAAAGGCTCAGAGAATTCGAACGATCCAAGTTACTGGCGAAAATAAAGTAGGGGAGTCTATTGAAGGTGAATTTGTAGCTATTGTTAATTATTGTATCATGGCATTAATTCAGTTTAAAGAAACTGAACTTCAAGAAATGGATTTACCACTTGATCAAGCAGCAGCTCTTTACGATAAGTATGTGGCAGAAACGCTTGCGCTGATGGAGAAAAAAAATCATGATTATGGAGAAGCATGGAAAGATATGCGCGTAAGTTCTCTAACGGATTTAATTCTAACTAAAATATTAAGGGTTAAACAAATGGAAGATAATGAAGGAACTGCTCTTGTTAGTGAAGGCATCGATGCTAATTATTTTGACATGCTTAATTATGCAATTTTTGCACTTATTCTTACAGATGTTAAATAATTGTTAGTGTTTTCGTAGGTCCAAGACATGTCCTTACATTTATACAAAACGAAATAATATGAAAAACTTAAGTCGCTATCTCCCTTGGTCTATTAGAATTGCTGTTTCGGCATTGTTCTTACTTTCTGCCATTGCTAAGTTATACCCAAACCCCTATTTTGCACTTTCAACTTTTGAAGCAAAACAATTAATTCCACTTGGATTTGATCAATTTTATGCTTCTTATTTTTCAAGGATATTAATTGGTGTTGAATTGTCTTTGGGTATTCTATTGTTACTTCCTTTTTATCTAAAGAAAATTGTGATCCCAGCAACAATCTTAATGCTAATGGTTTTTATTGCACATCTGTCTATTTCAATTTTAAGCTCCGGTAATCAAGGTAATTGTGGGTGTTTCGGTGCTCTTTTACCGATGACTCCAGTGCAAGCTTTGATTAAAAATATAGTATCTGTTGCGCTATTAATTGTATTATTTAAAAAGTTGGAAGGGGATGACCGTCCCAAATTGATGCACTTACTTAATGTTGTATTGGCTTCAATACTTCTTATTTTTCTTATCGGTCCAATGAAATCGATTGCTACACAACCACAGCAAATAACTGAAATGCCAAATGAAGTTGTCGCTCCTAAGGTTGTTGATACAACCGCAGCGCAAACGATAGAGGTGGTAAAAAAAGATTCTGTTCCAGTATACCTCGGTCCTAAAAAGATAAAGTCTGGATTTTCTAATATTTTCCCAAATATCGATTCAGGAAAGAAAATATTGTGTTTCTTCGCTCCAAGCTGTGATCATTGTCGCGCAACGGCAAAGACATTAACAGAAATGAAAAAAGCGAATAAAGATTTCCCTGCCATTCAAATTATATTCATGGATGAAGCGCCTGAAGAAATTCCTGATTTCTTTAAGTTCGCTGGCGCGGAGTATCCCAATTATGTGATGGATATTGTGACTTTCTGGAGTAAGCTTGGGAACAATAGAGATGTCCCTGGTGTTTTTTATTTATGGAATGGAAATTCACAAAAAATTTACCATGGGACTGAGGATCAAAAATTTAACGCTGCAGCGTTTAAAAAATTATTAGCCAAGGAATTTTAGTTCAAAGTAAAGCGCTATCTTTAACTATGAAGAAAAAGTTTATAGGCGCCAATTGGAAAATGAATCTACTGCAACAGGAGATTCAAGTGCTTCTTGAGGAATTTGCTACAGTTTCCATTCAAGAAGAGGCACTTGAGTTTGTTATTTTCCCAAGCCAAATCTATTTGTCAGACTGCATTAATCGATCATCACTAACTTTTGGTGCCCAAGATTTTCATTCAGAAAACAATGGGGCATATACCGGTGCTGTATCAGTGGAACAAGTAAAAAGTGTTGGAGCAAGATGCGTACTTGTTGGTCATAGCGAAAGAAGATCTGTTTTTCAAGAAACAAACGAATTAATAAAAGCTAAAGTTGATGCTGCTGTAAATGCTTCCATAGAGTTTGTTTTCTGTTGCGGTGAATCCTTGGAAGTTCGAGAAAATTCCGCGGAAAAGGAATTTGTTTTTAGACAATTAAAAGAAGGAATTTTACATCTTTCTGCAGAAAAAATAGCCACATGCATTATTGCTTATGAACCTATCTGGGCAATAGGTACGGGAAAAGTCGCTGAACCGCATCAAATAGATACCATGCATACTTTCATTCGTGAAGTCCTTGTTCAACAATATGGTTCTAATGTAGCCAACGCTGTAAGAATTATTTATGGTGGTAGTTGCACTCCCTCCAATGCGAAGGAAATCTTTGCTTTAAATAATGTTGATGGCGGATTAATTGGAGGGGCTTCTCTGAATTTTGAAAGTATGAACACTTTATTAAATTCATTTTAATGGAATATCTTGAATATCAATTTCACCCTGTTCCCTTTGAGCCTTGGAATGAAATCATTGTTGCATGTTTAGCTGAAATTGGTTTTGAAAGCTTTATGGAAGAGGAGCAATCTGTCAAAGCATATATTCAAACCAATCTATTGGAAGAAGAAGCATTAAATAATTTACTTCATAATTGGTCTAACATTGATGAATTAGAAATGCAATGGAGTCATCAGCGCATTGCCCAACAGAATTGGAATGCGAAATGGGAAGCTGATTTTGTACCTGTTTATATAGAAGATAAATTATCTATTGTTGCTCCTTTTCATGATGCAGCAGCGCGAAGAAATCGTGTTATTGAAATAGAACCTAAAATGTCTTTTGGCACTGGACATCATCAAACAACTTATTTAGTTTGCCAAAAAATGTTTGATTTAGCTTTTGAAGATAAATTGGTCTTAGATATGGGTACAGGGACTGGTGTTTTAGCAATTTTGGCGGAACAATTGGGCGCGCATAAAATAATTGCAATTGATATTGAGCCTTGGTCTATTGAAAATACGATGTTAAACGCATCAAGAAATAATTGTGTTGTCATTGAAGGAATTGTTGGTGGCCTTGATGAAATTCCCGAATTAAAGTATGATTTTATTTTAGCGAATATCAATAAAAATGTACTCAAAGCGCAGCTGCCTCGTTATGCGCAATTGTTGCCCAAGGATGGTCGTTTACTTTTAAGCGGATTTTTCAAGACTGATGTTCATGAATTGGAAACGCTAGCAATTGAACTTGGATTTAATTTAGTTTCAGTAGAGGAAAAAGAAACTTGGGCATTAATGCATTTAAATAAATCAATATAATGAAGAAAATAATTAGTATTTCACTTTTTTGTTTTTCTGTTTTTTGCTTAAGTGCTCAAAATTTCACAAAAGATCGCGATAAGTTTATTAAAGAGACGCAGCGTCTTTTTATTGAAGCGTCAGAGCTTGAATTCGTTAAGGAAAAACTGCCTAAATTGGTTAGTTCAACTTCATTAAGTGATGCTCAGTTTAATAAAATGATTGATGGAGCCAATACTATTTATAAAAAACATTCCGATTATTTATTGTCTTGTCTCTATGTAAGAGCTTGTCTTTTTCAAGTTGAGAATAAATTTAATGGTTCCTTTAATTCCGAATGGAATCAGATTAATTCAAATTATTTAGATAAGGAATTAGAAGATTTTCAAAAGTTTATTCAATTCTCAGCTGATTTTTTTCAATTTAGGAGTATTACTTCGACCGATAATTTTCGTTGGACATTCACAGCAGGAAGTTTTGAATGGAATCAAGAAAAAGGGGTTAAATTATTCTGTAATTCAGGTAATTTAAGTTGTTTTTTATTAAATGATAGTGGAAAAAAGCAGGACAGTATTATCGTTAAAAATACAAGCGGAATTCTAGATTTAGAGGTACATAAATTTGTTGGTGCGCAGGGTACTGTTACATGGGAAAAAGTTGGATTTAATAAAGAGGAAACATTTGCGGAATTAAGAAAATATAAGGTAGATCTAAATAAATCCATTTTAAAAGTAGACACGGTATCCCTTACTACGCCTTATTTCCAGACCCCAATCTTAGGTAAATTAACAGATAGATTTTCATCTGATTTGACGGATGATGAGGGTGCGCCTCAATTTAATTCATTTGAAAAGCGCCTTAAAATTAAATCATTAAGGGAGCATGTAGATTATGATGGGGGCTTCTCTTTGCAAGGCGCAAATTTTATTGGCAAAGGTGAACCAGAAAATCCAGCTAAATTGATTTTTAATTACAAACAAAACAAACTATTTGAAATTTCATCTTTAAATTTCTTAATGGATCCTACTCAAATTATTTCAAGAGACGCTAGATTAAAGATGCTTTATAAAAATGGAGATTCTTTGGTGGTCGATGAATGTTTATTCTATTTTGATGCATCTAAAAAATTACTAACGGCTACCTCTAAAAAAACAGGAGGCGTGGCTTTCCCATTCACTGATTATTTTTTAAAATTAAATGTTTACGCTCCTGTTTTGCAATGGAAATTGAATTCTCCACAACCATATTATACTTATGAAGTTGGAACAACGCAAGAACAAAAAGTGATAAACATAGAATCCATTAATTATTTTGATGAGCAATTGTTTGATAAATTAAAGGGTATGAGTAAAAACAATCCTTTAACTTCTATTGCAAATTATGTAGATAAAAATGGTTCATTATTTTTTTCTGAAGGTGAATTGGCCAATATAATGTCCGCTACTATTGAGACCAATAAATCTTTGATGTATGATTTAGTGAGCAAGGGTTTTTTGCAGTACGATGCGAATGAGAAAATGATTACGGTAACTGATAAATTAGTCAGATTTGCAGCAGCCAAAAATGGTAAAAGTGATTATGATAATATTGCCTTTAAGTCAGATTTAAGGCCTAGAAATTTGGACCCTCAGTTGACCAAAGAACAAATTGAAAGTAATCCTAATTTAAAGCAACGATCGCAAGAATATGATGCGATGAATTCAAGGTATAAATTTCAACCCTATTTTGCCTTTATAGATATTGATAAACAACAAATGTTTGTTACAGGGACAGATTTTATTTCAATTTCAAATGTGCAAAAAACTGCAATTGAACCAGATTCAGGTCAGTTTATTGTTAAAGGAAATAGAGATATGCATTTTAAAGGTTGGCTCTCTTCAGGAAAATTTAGTGCGCAAGTGATTGATGCTGATTTTCGATATGCTGATTTTAAGTTTCAATTAAATGCTCTTGATTATGCAGTACTCAATGTAAGACCATTGAAGAAGGAAGATGGTGATAATTCGATTGAGATGTTGAGCTCGTTTAGTTATTTAAAAGGAGAATTGTTAATTGATCACCCAAGTTCACGATCTGGAAAAAGTAACCTAAATTCAACATTTCCTAAATTATTAATTCCAGGGAGTGCAAAAATCCTGTATAATGCGCCAGAAATCGTGAGAGGTGCTTACGATTCAAGTCGCTTCTTTTATCGATTAGATCCTTTTGAATTGGATAGTCTTGATGATTTTAGTGAATTAGCACTCAATTTTAAGGGTGAATTAATTTCTGGTGGAATTTTCCCTCCAATTAAGGAATCTTTAAAAATAATGAATGATTATTCCTTTGGTTTTTCAACAATCGCGCCCGCTGGTGGACTTCCATTTTATGGCGATGCATCAAGGTATGAAAATAAAATTCTACTGTCCAATAATGGCTTGCAAGGGGCGGGGACTATAAATTTTATGAGTGCCTCTGCCATCTCAAAAAAATTAACATTTTTACCCGATTCTACCATAGGTGTTGCACAATTCACAAATATTGGAAGCGAGAAAGGAATCTCAGTTCCTCAGGTTTTTTCAGAAGCAGCATTTATTAGTTTCGTTCCCAAAAAGCAAGTTCTTAAGGCAAGTGCCTATAAAAATGTAAATCTTGAAATGTTTGAAAATCAATGTCAATTGAATGGAACAGTATTACTTTCTAAGTCGGGAATGAATGGAATGGGTCAAATCTTATTTAATGATGCGGTCATGAATTCACGAAAGTATAATTTTACTTATTATGATATTTTATCAGATACCGCCTCTTTTGCCTTAAGAAATAAATATGTTACTGAAGGAGATGCTCCACTTGCTATTGAAACAGACGGAGTTAAATCCTTTGTTTCTTTTAAAGATCGCAAGGGAGAGTTTAATTCTTTCGGATCAAAGAGGATTAAATTCCCTGCCAATGTTTATTACTGTACCATGGATAAATTTTTCTGGTTTATGGATGGGGAAAGTGTTGATTTTGAAAAGAATCAAGCCAAAACAACAACATTTGAAGCCGGAGCAGATTTGAATGAACCTAATTTCTTCTCTATGGATGATCGTCAGGATTCTCTCCGATACCGCTCTTTAAGTGCCAAATATGATCTTAAGACACAGACCATCTTTTGTAATAAAGTTGAATATGTTCAGGTAGGAGATGCCAAAATATATCCGGACAGCATGAAAATAACCATACGCAAACAAGCCTATATGGATCCTTTAAAAAATGCTGTTATTGTAGCCAATTATATTACAAAATATCATCGTTTTATAGAAGCAGATGTACAAATAAGTTCCCGAAAGAAGTATGAAGGAATTTGTCGCTATCCTTATTATGATCGTGACAGTTTGCTCACAACTCTTTCTATGAAAAGTATTAAATATGAAGGTGTAGCCACCATTGCTGAAGGAGAAATCGAGCAAAAAATGCAGTTCAAATTAAGTCCTGAATTTGATTATTATGGTAAAGTGAAAATTTCGGCTAGTAATCCTGGTTTATTTTGTGATGGTTCCACGCGTATAAATCATCAATGTCGTTCTTTTGACCGTTCGTGGTTGGCTTTTAAAGATACAGTGAATGCTAAAAATATCCAAATTCCAATAAGTGAACAACCTCTTAATGATAAAGGAAATCGTTTGGCAGTAGGATTTTTGTGGAAGGATGATGACAAAATGGATAGTGTTTTGGTTTATCCAGCCTTCTTATCTAAAATAGAAGGTAAAAATGATGCTGTAATTTTTCAGTCATCGGGTTATGTTCAATATAATCCTAAAGCGGAGGCATTTCAAATAGCGACAAAAGATATGTTGGACGGTACAGTTAAAAATCAAAATATCTTAACTTTCTATACCAGTTCTTGTTCGCTTACTGGTATTGGTAAAATATCTATGGGAATTGATCTAGGCGAGGTAAAAGTAGAGTCCTTTGGAGATATCAATTATGACCCAATGGCTAAAAAAATTGGAATGAATTTGACAAGTAAATTTATTTTCCCACTTCAGAAAAATATCATGGAAGGTTTGGCCGCTTCGCTTAAGGAAGTTGAAAACCAAAAAGATGCAGATATTAATTCTAAAAATTACAATTTTAAAGAGGTGACAAAATATTGGTTGAATAAAGAAGAGGAAAATGACTTTTATAAAGATTATGAAGAAGATAAACTGCGTAAAATGCCTGTTAATTTATCAGGAACTATGCTGATTTCAGGTTTGCATTATGAGTTTTTTAGAATAAAAACTAAGTCTAATGAAACAGGTTTAGCAACAGGATTTGTAACTAAAAAATCAACCTTAAATGAGGAGGGAGAAGAACAAATCGTAAAAAACAAAATCGTTTTAATTTCTTTGGAAGATAAACCAGTATTGAAGGAACTTGATATGAATATTATTCTTCATCAAACGAATTCAGATGCATCCAATCAAGGTTTAATGATGAAATGGACTAATGCTAACAATAAAGATTATTTAATTAATTATAAAATGGATAAAAAGGATGGGGAAATGCTGCTCTACGCAAAGGATGAGGCTTTCAACACATCGATTTCTGAGATCAAACCTGAAAAGAAAAAGTCGAAGAATTTTAAATTTGATTTGGCTGATGAGACCTCACTTAAATTAATTATTGTTAAATTCAATGATTATTTAAGATCAAAATGATATTATTAATTGGGGTTTGCATACTAGGATACTTAATTGGTTCAATTCCATCAGCTGTTTGGATAGGTAAATGGAGTAGTGGGGTTGATGTTCGCGACCATGGTTCAAAAAATGCAGGAGCCACCAATACCTTTCGCGTCTTGGGTAAAAAATGCGGATGGGCTGTTTTAACTGTTGATGTTTTAAAAGGTGTTTTAGCCGTTTCTATTCCTTTATTTTGTCACAAATATTTCCTTGGATACAAGGATGAAGCATTAATTTTACAATTATGCGCCTCTACAACCTGTATTTTGGGTCATATATTCCCCTTATTCGCTCAGTTTAGAGGCGGCAAAGGAGTTGCAACAGCTTTAGGAATTACCCTTGGTTTAAATCCTATAGCAGCATCTATTAGCTTGTTAATTTTTCTTGTGATTTTTGTAATCTCCCGTTATGTTTCTTTAGGGGCTATTTCAGCATCATTCTTTTATCCATTTATCAGCTTTTTTGTTGTTAAAGAAGATGCGAGAATAATGATAGTATTTACTATTATTCTTGGATTTTCAATAATTGTCGCCCACCGAAAGAATATAAAACGGCTCCTAAATGGGGAAGAAAATCAAATGAACCTTTTGAAGAGAAAGGCGTAATAATAGGTATTGGTTTTAATAGGTGAAAAATAAATTCGTCAGCTTTTTAATTTTCTTAATCTTTTTGTTCTGTTTTTTACCGGACAACACTTCCTTATTCGCCCAAAATTTAGCGCAACTTCAGAAAAAAGCAGAGTCTAATTTAAAAGCATTAAATTATACTGCCGCTCAAGTTGAATACAGACAATTATTAGCACAAGATCCCAAATCGATAGACTTTAATTTTAAATACGCTGTCTGTGTTTATTATTCAGATGAAAGGAATACAGCCAAAAAATATTTTGAATTTGCAGCTCAAAGTCCAGCCGCTCCATCGAGTGTAAATTATTATTTGGGAAAACTAAATCATTTTGAATATAAATTTCAAAAAGCAATTTCCTATTATGAATTGTATCTTAAAAATACCCCTGATAAAAATAGAGAATTCGACGCGATTAAGGAAATTGAACGCTGTAAACAAGGTATCGTTTTATTAGAAAATCCCGTTTCCCTTCGTTTACGCTCCATGAAAAAATCGAGTATTCAAAATTTTTATCTAGAATATGTTTTTGAATCTCGCAAAGGTAGATTCTTTACAGATATTGCATTTCAGTCAAAAAACGACAAGAAATTCAATCATGTTCCTTTGTATTATTTTGTCCGTGGTGAACAATATAAAATATTCTCAAGTTATGGGACGAATAATCAAAAAGATATTTATTTCAGTAAAAAAATAAGTTCTGATTCTTGGTCTACACCGACCAAAATATTAGGATCATTAAATACAGAAGCTAATGAAGACTTTCCTTTTTATGATGTAAAATCTTCAACTTTATATTTTTCTTCTGATGGTCATAATTCAATGGGAGGATTTGATGTATTCACCATTGATTTCGATCCTATAGAAAATACAAGTTCCAATTGTGAAAACCTTGATTTTCCCTATTCATCTACCTCTGATGATTATTTATTTGTTCCTGATGACACACTGGATCAAGCGATTTTTGCATCCAATAGAAATTGTTCGAAAAATCAACTCCTGGTTTATTCTGTAATTAATACTCAATCTAAATCCACCATTCAACTGATTAAAGGGATTTTCGTAGATGCGGTGAATCCAAAGAATTTTAATGCTCAAATAAGTGCTATTGATCAAGAGTCAAACATTACTTACGGACCCTATACGACAAATGAACTAGGAGCATATAATTTACTCCTACCTGGAGGAGGAGAATTTAAGTTTATCGTTACCGTTGAGGGTTCAAATCAGCAATTTGAAAATTTGGCTACAGTTCCTTTTGTTAATTCAAAACAAATTTTAAAACAAGAATTGCTATACCAAATTGTCTCAGCAGAGGAAGATGTTTTATTTCTAAATAAATTTAAGCCCTTTGATGCCAGTGAGGAAGATCAACTTAATGTGCTCACTGCAATGGCGTCATTTAATATCAATCCGTCTTTAAAGTGCTCAAGAGAATTAAAATCAACTGAAAATACCACACAAAGTATTCTTAGCGCAATTGGAATCTCTGAAGCTGATGAAAATTTAGCGCTCGATCAATTGCAAGACGCACTTATTGATGTAGAATTACTGCCTGAAGAAATTGAAACTTCCATGGCTAAACTGGCAAATCTAAAGCAGTCTACCGCTAAAGATTTAAAGATTTTGGAGGATCAAATTGATTTAAAAGTCGAAAATTTGAATGCTGTAAAATCTGATAAATTAAGAGGAGTTCAAGAAAAGGAATTGTTAGCCTTGCAAAATCAACTGCTTGTAAAACAACAATCTATAATAGCTATTGATGCCATTGTAGCAGATTTCAACAAACAAAAAGAAGAAATTGTCGCAATACAGTCAGATGAAAATTCAGCTAGCTTAGGAGCTCAATTGAAGGAATTAAGATTTAAAGAAAATGAAGATAGCCTAAAGAACTTTTTAAATATAAATCAACAAAAAATTAAGGAATTAATTTCCCTTGTGTCTCCTGGAGCTGCAAGCGATAATGTAAACAGCAGTGAAGAACTTACCAATACAATAAAGGAATTAACGGAAACTATATCAGAAGATGAACAGCGATTAAAAAAAATAGAAGAACAAATACTTCTTGATTCTAAATCAACTGCTACACTTTCTAAAAAAGAATTACTGGTAGTCAATGAGAAAATTGAGTCGCTGAAAAATGAACAAAAAACGATTCAAGAATCTCTTAAAGTCAATAATAAAGAACTGTTTCTAGAAGAACAAAGAATTGAAGTGTTAAAACTTCAAAATGAAATCTCAAGTAATTTGGAGAAAATTGAAGTCCAAAAAGAACTTCTTGTTCCAACAGAAATTAATGTGGCAAAAGTGAATTTTGAAAGTTTAATCGAAACACACGAAAATCAAATAAAAACACAAGCATCTATTGCACAACTAGAATTAGTAAAAGATCCTCTTATCTTACTACAAAATCAAGAAGATTCTCTTCTGTCGCTCAACTCAAGTCAAGACCAATTAAAACAATTATTGTCTTTAAAAAATAAGGAAGAAGTTATTTTAAAAGATCGTCTAAGCTTAGCTGAAAAGGAAAACAACACAGATCTTGTCGAGGAAATTCAAGAGCAGTTGCAATTACTTGAAAACAATAAAATTAAAATTCAAAATTCATTACTGGAACTTGATGCTGTAAATCTGGCTAAAAATGAAACTCCAAGCAACACACAAACCAATAAGACCAGTGAAGAAGAACGATTGGCTGCGAATCCGGTGACAGAGGAACCAACTTCAAACAACACGCAAATCAATAAGACCAATGAAGAAGAGCGCTTGGCTACGAATCCGGTGATAGAGGAACCAACTTCAAATAATACGCAATCCAATAAGACCACTGAAGAAGAGCGCTTGGCTGCGAATCCGGTGATAGAGGAACCAACTTCAAATAATACGCAATCCAATAAGACCACTGAAGAAGAACGATTGGCTACGAATCCGGTAACTGAGGAACCAACTTCAAGCAATACGCAAACCAATATGACCACTGAAGAAGAACGCTTGGCTGCGAATCCGGTGATAGAGGAACCAACTTCAAATAATACGCAAACCAATAAGACCACTGAAGAAGAACGATTGGCTGCGAATCCGGTGACTGAGGAACCAACTTCAAATAATACGCAATCCAATAAGACCAGTGAGGAAGAACGATTGGCTACGAATCCGGTGACTGAGGAACCAACTT
>CANLAQ010000028.1 GCA_947488235.1 Flavobacteriales bacterium
ATGCTTGGAATGCCCAATGCGCTGGGAACATGCGCAGCATAATCCCTTTTAAAGCGGTTAAAGTTTATTTTGAAAAGCAATTTAAAAGGAAAAACCCAAAAACTGCAAAGCAGTTGGGGTTCTATGCTTGGAATGCCCAATGCGCAGGGAACATGCGCAGCATAATCCCTTTTAAAGCGGTTAAAGTTTATTTTGAAAAGCTATTTAAAAGGAAAAAATCGAAAACTGCAAAGCAGTTTGGGTTTTATGCTTGGAATGCCCAATGCGCTGGGAACATGCGCAGCATAATCCCTTTTAAAGCGATTAAAGTTTATTTTGAAAAGCTATTTAAAAGGAAAAACTCGAAAACTGCAAAGCAGTTTGGGTTCTATGCTTGGAATGCCCAATGCGCTGGGAACATGCGCAGCATAATCCTGACAAGGGCACAAAAGGCAGAGTGAGAAACAGAGCGAGAGCGATGATTGATCACCTGCCTTTTCTTCATTCTCGCACTCATTCTGATTTTTTTCATCCATGCGAAAGCGTCATTCTCGTTTTTTTTCTTCATTCTTATTATGTTTCTCGCACTCCATCTTTGAAAATCCTCCGTGGTTAAATGGACATGGAATAAATTTTTTTAGTAAAAAATATTCATAGATATTTTATATTTTTAACGAAAAAAAAGATGACCAAGTCCTTTCAGATAATATGTGTTTCCTCGCTTCTTTTTATTTTCTGCGGGAATAATTTTGCCCAACAAAAACGATCTATTTCATTAAATTGGTTGTCTTGTGCACCAACAGCACTGCCGATTTTTGGGGAACCTCAAATTAATTCGACTTCCTCATCTGTGTTTACCCTCGATGTTTCTGCTATTCTGCCGCAGTTACAAGGTATTAGTTATCGCGAAGGAAGACTTGCTGGATTTGTTGGCGAAATTCAAATGCCATATCCTGATGGAACCCTTCATACATTCAGTATCAAACGAAATCAAACAATGCACCCAGATTACAATGCTAAATTCCCTCAAATAATGACTTTAGACGGCTATGCTGTTGATGGTTCGGGGGCTTTCGCTAAATGGGATGTTACACCGCAAGGATTTCACGCGATGATAATGATTCCAGGTAAGAGTACTGTATTTATAGATCCGATGTTTAAAAATAACACACAATTGTACATTGTTTACCATCGAAAAGATTTCGTCACCAACAAAGTTAAGGTTTGTGATGTTGTGGAGGAAGACGGAAAACCGAATAGTAATGTAAAAAGTATTTTTGGAACTTGCGAACTTCGTACTTATCGTTTGGCTTTATCTAACACCGCTGAGTATACAACCTTTCATGGTGGAACAGTCGGACTAGCAGCAGCAGCACAAGTTACAACGATGAATCGAGTGAATGGAGTTTATGAAAAGGACATCTCAATTACTATGACGAT
The DNA here is from genome assembly GCA_947488235.1 of Flavobacteriales bacterium. Lineage (GTDB taxonomy): Bacteria > Bacteroidota > Bacteroidia > Flavobacteriales_D > Crocinitomicaceae > UBA952. The sequence goes on from CANLAQ010000028.1 coordinate 1,420, forward strand.
TATTCCCAATAATAATTTGTTGATTCATACGAATGCTACCACTGATCCTTTTACCAATGGAAATGCTGGCAGCATGATTACTCAAAATCAAACAAGTGTTGATAATTTAATTGGTAGTGCTAATTACGATATAGGTCATGTTTTTGGAACAAATAGTGGAGGATTGGCAGGTTTAGGTGTTGTTTGTACAGGGGGACAGAAAGGGCGAGGAGTCACAGGTAGCGGAGCGCCGATCGGAGACCCTTTTGATATCGATTATGTAGCACACGAAATGGGCCACCAATTTGGTGGTAATCACACGCAAAATAATCCTTGCAATAGTGTTAATGCTGCTCGACGCGAACCGGGTAGTGCAAGTACTATAATGGGGTATGCCGGAATTTGTGCTCCAAATGTTCAAAACAATTCAGATGACTATTTTCACGGGTATAATCTTGGTGAAATTAGTGTTGAGATATTAAGTAACGGTCACCAGTGTGAGGTGTTAACAGCATTGAATAATACGGCCCCCACTATTCAATCCACAAGTGGTAATATTGAAGTGCCTATATCAACTCCTTTCATCTTAACAGGAAATGCTATTGATGCTGAAGGTGATGTGCTAACTTATTTATGGGAGCAAATGGACAATGAGGCAAGTACTCAACCGCCGGTGGCTAACGCAATAGGTGGTCCAAATTTTAGAAGTTTTAACCCTTCAACAGATTCTTCGCGCTATTTTCCGAAGTTATCCACTTTGGCATCTAACGGGCCTTTCACTTGGGAAGTATTACCATCTGTTGCACGAGTTATGGATTTTAGGCTTTCGGTTAGGGATAATCATGCTGTGGGTGCTTGTAATGATTATACTGATTTAACAGTTACTACAAATGCGACTGCTGGGCCATTTGTAGTTACTTATCCTTCAGCATCAGGAATCACTTGGCCCGGTGGAAGTTCACAAACGGTCACTTGGTCGGTTGCAAATACTACTGCAGCTCCAATTAATTGTTCAACGGTAAGGATTTTACTTTCTCTAAATGGGGGCCAATCCTATCCGATTGTTTTGTCTGCGTCAACGGCCAATGACGGTTCTGAAGTGATTGTTTGTCCTAATGTAGTATCCAACACAGCAAGAATCATGGTCATGTCAGGAGCCCAAACATTTTTTGATATTTCTAATAATAATTTTTCAATTACTTGTAATGGTCTCGATGTGCCAGTTTTCACCTCTATTTCTCCAGTATGCCAAAATGATTCGAACTTTGTACTTCCCGCTTCATCAGACAATGGAATAGCGGGAACATGGCTGCCTGCATTAAATTTATCTAATGTTGGTACAAGTAATTTTACTTTCACGCCTGTTACTACTGCTTGTGCCAATGCTACAAGCTTTTCATTAACTGTAGAAGCTATTCAGCAACCAATCTTTGATCCATTTATGGCTATTTGTCAAAATGAGAATATAGTTTTACCAACTGTTTCACAAAACAATATTTCGGGTACTTGGTCACCATTAGTTGATACACAAGTGCCAGGTAATTTTACATTCACTTTTACCCCTAATGCAGGTCTTTGCGCAACGGATACAGCTCAAATGTTGTCGGTTAGCCCAATGCCAACCGTAGCAGTTTCCAACAGTGGCATAACACTGACAGCCCTGCAGATTGGTGCGGATTACCAATGGATAGATTGCATTGCAAACGTGTCGATTCCAGGAGCATCCAATCAAAGTTTTACCACGACTGAAATTAGTGGTACTTACGCTGTTATTGTTTCTTTGGGGGAATGTGTAGATACCTCTGATTGTTTTACTGTTGATCAGTCAAATCTATCGGAAGTCAATATTCATTTTGTAATTCAACCCAACCCAATAGCAGAAAGTGTTACTATTTCATGGAATGGTGAAATTGAAGAACTCATTTTGATGGATGCTTCGGGTAAGACTTTAAGGCGAATTTCAGTTGTTGGTTTGAGCCATCTTTCAATAAATTTGAAGGAATTTGCAGCGGGAATTTACTACATGGATGCTTACCAGTTAAAGGGGAGACAGTGTTATAAATTAATCAAGTTGTAATGTTCAAAGTTTTCTGCCTGGTAATATTCTATTCCTCTTTTACACTCGTTAGTCAAACATATTACCTTACTGGTCGTCCTTTTTCATTCGAAAGAAATAATGCGATTAAAGAGGTTGCATTTCGATGGAATTTCACCATGAACTACGCTGGAAATGATATTGTTGATGCTGTTGGATTGGATTCTTTAAATCGCTACAACGACAGTATTCATAAATTAATAGGGGTGCAATCAGGTTTGGGAAATGATTGGCTAAACGGATTATATGAGCAAACAGACAAGGAGGAATTAATCCATGAAAAGATTAGGAATCAGCTTAGAGTTCAACCGTTATTTATCCTAAAAACTAAAAATTATGTTGAACATTTTATTTTAGTAACTAAGTTACCCAAACGAAAACAATATAAGGCGATAGTTTGGAGCAAGAATGCTGAGGGAATTACCTGTCTAGCATCCTTCGATTGTAAATTGAAACGAAAGGTTGCTGTCAAAAATTTAGATGATTGCCAACTACCTTACGAAATTCCACAAAACGGTTTAATTCTGAAGGAAATTTCGCTTAAGCTTAAATAGCTTAATGTATAATTACAATGCGTTTTCGTTGCGATCCAATCATCACATAGTAGATTCCGGGTTCTAGATCATTCAAATCTATTTGTAATGAAAAAATACCAGATCTTAATTCAGACCCATTTAAATTAATTAGCCGGAAAGTTCCAGATGTCATTCCGCTAATAAACAAGACTTGATTGCCATTTAATGGATTTGGATAAACAAACCAATTCTCCTCTAATTCACTGATGCCCGAATCTTGAATCGTTAAATTAATAGTTACCGAACTGTCACACCCATTTGCGCTTGTAAAGAACTGTGTATATTGACCAGAAGTAGTATACACTTGTCCATTCCAAGTTAATGCATCTAACACAGTTGAATCAATAGTAATGCTTTCGATCGGATGTATAACGAGATCTAATGTTATGATGGAATCGCAACCTGTCAAACTTTGAACAGTGTCACTGAAACTTCCTCCCTGAAAATAGGATTGTCCATTCCAATTGTAACTACCACATGTCTCAACTACTTCGTTGGTAGTGTAATTTTCAAGTATGTTCAGATTCAAAGTAACGGTCGAATCACAACCCCAAACAGTAGTTCCTTGAAATGGATAGTTTCCACTTTGCGTATAGGATTGTCCATTCCAAAGGTAACTTCCGCAAGCATCTACAGTTTCAGTTGTATTATAATTTTCATGAATGGTAAGATTCAAGGTAACGGTCGAATCACAACCCCAAACAGTAGTTCCTTGAAATGGATAGCTTCCACTTTGTGTATAAGTTTGTCCGTTAAAACTGTATGCGGAACAATTAGAAATCGTTAAGGTATTTGCGTAAGCCAAATGCTGATTGATAATAATGGCTGTTGATGGACTTTGTCCACAAATGTTTTGTGCGGTAACACTCAATGACCCGCTAAGGAAACTTGGCAAAAACAACAAGTTTATAGCTGTTCCCGTGCTACTTCCAGATGCACCGTTGGGTGTTGTCCAAACATAAGAAGTTGCGCCATTTACTGGAGCAATCGAAAATGACTCAGAACCATCATAACAAAAGTGTGTAGCACCTGTAATTCCTGTTGGAGCTGTTGGTGCAGTATTAATGGTAACGGTTACCGCTAAGCGAGTCAATGATTCGAAACCATTAACTGTTTGTGTTGCGTAATAGGTTACCCCATTCGATAAGACTGTTGTTCCATTCAACGCGGATCCGCCTGTTGGGCTTGCATACCATTGAATAGCGGTTCCATTTGCAGACAATTGAGAAAGTAATGCTCCTGCGCAAAAAGTTTGAGAAGCAGAACCTGTTGGCGCTGGTGGATTCGTAGGAACCAAGGTTAAATTCGCAGAGGAAATTCCACGATTAGTATTTCCATGATAGCTATAACTAAAACTTGAACTCGCAGCTCTAGCCCAAATCAAACTCAGTGAACCGGCCGCTGCTGTAAAGACATAATCATTAACATCTCCTGTGTTTAAGGCTCTTGTAGCGATCACCGTACGAACACCTGCCGATACTTGGTCACTGCCAATTACCCAATTTTGCATTGGGTCCGCAGTAGGAGCGTTGTAACCACTGATTTTAGAATCAAACGCAGTCAAGGTGCCAGCATTATTAACCGTTACCACATCATTTCCTGTCCCCATACTTGTTGCATTAAATCCAAGCGCAAACCAACGACCCGATGGGCCAGTAAAAGTTAAGGTTACTTGTGTTCCAATTTCAATTTTGGCTGTCATTGAAAGTCCGGCGGTGGAACTTAAATTAATCACGCCAGTGGTATATGTTTGCGCTTGTAATGAGGCACTCATTACAAGCGCAAAGAGAAATAGCAGTTTATTTTTCATAGGATTTAAATAAGGTGAATAATTTTTCGTCTTTATACAAATTCAATAACTCGTTGATTGTTTTTCCATTTTGATCTGTCATTTTCAAATTGACCTTTTCTTTTAGTAATCGATCAATGATTTCATACCTGCGCAAACTCATCGCGAAGGTTAATGGTGTTCCAAATTGATTGAATTGACATGTATCATTAACATTAACGCCTTTTTGAAGCATTAAATCGAGAATATCCAAGTTTTTTTTGTAGATAACACCGTATATAGCAGAACCTTCTGCATAACAGGCATGAATATTAGCTCCGCGCTCTATTAGTAGTTTTGCCACCTCATTATTACCTCGGTAGGCAGCTAATAAAAATGGTGATAACCCTTCATCCGAAAGTTGATTGACTAGATCTGGCTTTTCGTCTAATAATTTTTTTGTTGCTGTTACATCACCCGTTCGCGCTAAATCAAAAATCGACTGTCCATAGGAAAAGGAACTCAATAAAAAGAAAAATAAAAAAATGCGAATCATGGTTTAAAAGTAAATGGTAATTTAATTTGACGCTATGTTTTTAATGTCGCTTTCGATTAGCTGACAGATATCATCTAAAGGCAAATCATTTTCGTCTGTTCCAAAAGGATTCTCAATTTCTTCCGCCAAAACCTCCATACTTACTAAAGCATAAAAAACAAAAGTGGTTATTAATATTGCCCAGTATTCAAAATGAAAAAAGACAATCGGTAAGGTAATAACATATAAAAAGATAAATTTCTTAATGAAAATACTGTATGAGTATGGTATTGGAGTGTTTTTGATGCGTTGGCATCCACCAATAGAAGCCATGAGACCCACAAAATTCACATCTAGTTGAATCAAGTCTTCTTGTGATAATTGACCATTCTTAACATGCTGTTTTAATTTTAGGTAAATCATTTTCATCGCCAGTGTCGGACTATTATCTACCAAAGGATTTTCGAATTTCGAATAATTAATTTTCTTATTGTTCGCCCTTAAATTATTTTTGGCATTAAAAACAAACAAAGTTAATAGACTGGCCATTTCCTCCCGGTCCTCTTTTTTCTCTAATCGAGTTTCTATTTTTAAATACGCACTTCGACAATCATTTACGATTGCTCCCCAAAGCTTTCTTCCTTCCCACCATCGATCATATGCACTATTAGTACGGAACAATAGCAGTAAGGACATAACAAAACCGATTAAGGAATAGATAGCAGTTAATTCCTTTGTAAAATCTTTTAGTGTATTTTGATATTCTTGTGGCAATTTATGCAAGGCTACAATGATTAAAGTTGCAAGAATACCCATATATACCAATTGTTTCCAAAGAATACGAATGGTATCACTTTTATTTAAAGAGAAAATTAATTCTACCCAACTTTTAGGATTATAGTTGATCATACTGTTTTAATTCGGGTAAAGATAATTAAATAATTTCTCTCCTAAAGAAGAAGATATTTTAAAGAAACAGATGGGAAGACTTAGTTTTGTCACAAAATTATTATAGCCGTCTATTTTAAATGTAGTCATGCAGCTTCAATGTTTAAACAAAATTGATTAACCTGATAAAAAAAGCCCAGGGAATGAAGATTTCCTGGGCTTTGTGTTTTATAAGATTATTAACTTACTGTATAGACCAACCATTATTTTTCCAATTAGCACTGTAGAAAACGCTGTCTTCATAGAGTAATTGAATCTTACTTGATTTATTAAACCAATCTTGGAAAAATTTATCTTTAATGTCTTTAGTTAAACCATCTCCAGATGACTGATAATTGATATCGCTATAACTTACATTAGCTTCAAGATTATAGTTTTTAAATTCTTTAACCAGTTTGTCTTTAGCATCTAAAAACTGGATATTAATTCCTTTAAAGTCACCTTCTATAGATAATTTTTGAATGTAGTTTCCTGTGCTACAGTTATAGGTTTTGGTTTTATTAAAGTCCTTCACATCAAAAATTCTAACACTTTCACCCTTCAATTCGTTTACGCAAAATCCCTCAGAATCAAAATACAAAGGTGTATGATTATAAATATGAACTTGAATAGCGCTTAATGCTGTATTAATTGAATCCAATTTTTGTTTTTCAAGTTTAATTTGTTTTTCTTCAAGTGCTTTTTTCTCAGCAGCTTCCTTATCGTTTTTTGCTTTTAATGCATCACCGTCACCGCAGCTTGCCAAAATTATGGATACTAAAAGTACCGCTCCAGAAATCGTTAATAATTTTTTCATTTTGTTTGTTTTAAATTGTTTGTAATCTTTAGTCATATTCAATTTGATTAATCATTAAGTTAAAATTTTAATCATTTAATAAATAGGCATTATCTTCAATATCTGAAAGGTTAATATAATACTGAGGGCCTATTTTTTTGGCACCACCATCAATAGAATATTCACCAGATTGTAGATTTAAATTTTTAGAACTCAGCAATACTCTAGGGTGTAGCATATATTCAGTGGTAGAATAGTTCATTAATCTAAAATTTATTAAATCTGAGTCATAGGTAAATTTAAAGGATGTAAACACATAACCATAGTCGTCACCTAAATCAATATATAAAGAGTTGTTGGAGAAACTCAGTTTATAAGTAGTATGATTTCCCCAAGAAAAGCTATAATAAGTTTTATCTACTGCCCACTTTGCAGCAAAATATACAGCTATTTTACTTGAACCCTCCTCGTCTGAATAAGCAAGAGCAAGGTCTTTTGCTCCATCACCATCGAAGTCCCCTTCGACTTTTGCATTAGGTCTTTCATCATTGTATCCTTCAGGTAATTTAAAATTATTTTGGGATTGCAGTTCAAAAATAAACCCGCACAATAATGAAGCAAATAGTATTTTCATTGATTTCATTTTTTTTAATTAACTATATTTCTTTTTAAGAATACTTCATATTCTCTTCCTAAGGTAAGAATATTAATTTACTTTATGGTAAAAAAAAGTGTCATGTAAACTTTTCCCCTATTTATAGCACCTGCAAAAAGTTAAGATAAAATGGGGTTGAGAAATTCATTTTCTTCAATCGCTTTGACTTTAATACTAACTTTAAAGCTTAATCGTCATGTTAAGTATTTTCTAAATCACAAAACAAATAAAAGCGTGGACTTACCTTTTTCAATTAGAGAAATCAAATTCAAAGCATTGATTTTCCTGTCATTCACCTTTGTAGTTGCAACACTTCATGCACAAAACTTTGATATTGACCTTTTGAAAAAAATAAATGTGGATAGGAATCACGCATTGGACCCTATGTTTAAAGGAATCACCAACAGTGTTACACCTCTTACTTTAGGAGCTCCAATCCTTATGTTTTCTGCCGGACTGATACATAAAGACAGTTCCTTAAAATCAAAAGGGATCCTTATGGGAGAGACCTTATTGGTAAATGCCTTTATTACCACTGCTTTAAAATTATCTATTCAAAGAGATCGACCCTTCGTGACATATAGTTTTATTGATCAACAAGCTAAAGCAGGATCTTGGTCTTTTCCTTCAGGACACACATCGAGTGCCTTTGCCCTTGCAACTTCTTTGAGTATGGCCTATCCAAAATGGTATGTAATTGCTCCTTCGTATTTATGGGCAAGTTCCGTCGGGTATTCTCGTATGCATTTAGGAGTACATTATCCAAGTGATGTATTGGCGGGAGCGCTGGTAGGAACAGGATCGGCATTTCTTTCTCATGCTTTAAACAATTGTATCCACAAGAAATTAAAGGAAAAAGCTCAAGCGAAAAGACTATAGAAACTTTAGTTTTTAAATATTGTATCAGAGATTTTCAAAATATAGAGCACAAAAAAAGCCGCGGTGAGCGGCTTTTTAAATTTATAATTAATTTATTTAATTCCTAAAAATGCTTTAGCTTGCTTGTCATCAGGATTTAAAGTATATACGATGGTCCAACATTCCTTTGCTTTTTCAGCATTCTTCGCCGGAGCATTCACATAATAATCACCAAGATACTTGCATGCCTCGATCACTGTGTTCTTTGTTTTATCTGTTGCTCTCTCTTCTGCAGGAACAAGCGTAAGAATCGTGTTATAAGCATCAAAAGCTAACCATTGCGCCTTGGTTGGATCTTGCATAAGTTTGGTGCGTGCCATCCATAAATAACCGCCAACATATTTGCTTGACAATTTATTTACTTTAGCAAAAGCACTGTCTGCAGCAATATAATTTTTAGGGCCAAAATAATATGCTTTACCTAAATCAAAATACTCAGCAACTGTAAGTTTGTCTTTAGCAATCTTCAATTCATAAGCAGCGATTGCTTTATCATATTGTTTTGTTTTAGAACATAATTTAGCCAAATCACTTGCTAAATCTACAGCAGCATTAGCATTTAACATAGAAGCTTTTTCAATTTCAATGATCGCTAAAGAGTCTTGACCATTCTTGGAAAGTAATAACCCTTTGTATTTATAATCTAGATAAATTACCTTTTCAGCAGGAACAATAGCAAAGAATGCAGCGCTTGATTTCAATCCTTGAACCGCACCGTCTGTTACTGTTGCACATTCGTAGTAAGAATAAGTCAACATTCGTTCAATGTAGAAATTATTGAAAGAATTCTTTTGTATGTCTAACAATTCAGGAATTGCTTCACAATATTGTTTACCATTAAATAAAGCCGTTGCATATCGATATCTAGATTCCAAAGTGTTGTTTAAAGACAAGTACTTCTTCCAGTTCTCAATAGCTTTTTTGGATTGATTAAACATCATGTTTAATTCCGCATTTTCTCTATAAGCCGGTGCATAAGTTGAATCAATACCCTGAGCTTCTTTATATTTTTCATTCGCTAAATCATAGTTTTTAGCGCGTTGATATAATTTAGCCGTTCTAACAATTCCTCGTGGTGATTTTGGATTAATCGTTAGTACCATGTTGTATGATTTTATCGCTGGGGAACCATCTCCAGGTGTTTTTAGATTCAAAGCATCTCCCATTAACAAATGCCCATCTTCATTTTTTGCATCTATTTTTGTTGCGATGGTCAAAATTCTAATGGCTTCATCTAAATCTTTTTTCTCAGAAGTAATATAGGTAGCTGCAATACAACGCATGATCTCCGCATTTTTATTTTTAGAAACCTTTAATGCTTGTGCAAAAAGAATTTTAGCTTTTGCTTGATCTCCACTTACCCATGCAGCTTTACCCGAACTCACAATTGAAATAGCAGCAGTTGGCTCTACTGTAAAAGCTTTATTCCACTCTGCAACCGCTGAATCTTGTTCCCCTTTCGCAAAATAGTTTTCACCTGCATAGAAATGGTAAGATCCATTATTAGGAAGCGTTGCAATTAATTTATTAAATTCAATCGTCGCTTGAGCAAAACGCTCATTTTCAGTTTTATTGATGGCGTCTTTTAAGGTTTGTCCGAATAAAGTTGTATTGAATAAAATTGCAATTACAACGAGTTTAGTAGTGTTCATGTCTAGTTTTTCTTATTGGTTAAATTGACTAAATCAATTCTCACGCCAAAAATAGAATTCTCAAGGCGAATTGCAAAATTTCTTTTAAAATAAAGCGCTAAATGACTCATTTATTCTGTTTCGAGTGAGATTAATCTAATAGGAGAGTTGGCGGGAACTAAAGCTGATTTTTGAATAATTAATTGTCCTTTATCCCCTTTCATAAATAAAATGAAGCCAGCGGCAAGTCCGGCTTTTTTGGCTTTATTAATCATCCAGATTTCTCTTGATAAAGGATATTCTTTGGTGTAGATATAAGAAGCGAATGGCTTGTAATAAGAAGTAGTTTCATCTTTTGCAATAGACATCACGGTGATTCCATTTACAAAATTAAGGGCGTCAAAATCATCTGCATCAGAGATCCAATTTAATCCAATAATCCCCAAAGCATTTTTGTTTTCTTTAACATAGTTGATCACTTCTGCATTTGATTTTACTGCAAACATATTTACAGGAACTTTTTTTAAATCGAAAAGTCTTTTGAGGTAAAAATAATTAGCCGAGTTCTCATTATCAAAAACGATATTGATAGGCGTTTTTAATGCAGGCCATTGCTTTGTTTTACCCATTAGTATATCTTTTAATTCACTTAATATTAAGATAGAATCTGGATTAGAAGGATGAACAATTAAAGCCAAAGCATCTTCAGCAATTTTATCGCTGCGAACTTCAACTTGTGCTTTTTTGAGTTCTTTTTTTTCTAAAGAAGTAAAATCTCTTGAAATACAAATGGTTTTTATTTTATTGTCATAGAAAGCTTGAATAATATCTCCTTCAGATTTATATACAGGTTTAATCTCTCCTCTTGGAAATTGACTTTCGAAAGTATAAATACTGGTGTCAAAAAGTGGTTTGAAGGATTCTTCGATATAAATTTTTGTAGCGCCTCTACTGTGGGTGTCTTTGCTGTAGGCAAATGGATTTTCTTCGTCATTGCAGGCACTTAATATTACTAATATTAAGGGCAATAATAAGCTGAAATAATTAATCTTCATTTTCATCTCCTTGTTTTTTAAGGGACTTGTATAGTCTGTAGGATCTAAAAATAGCATAGGCGATTAGAATAGTAATAAGAATAATTCTTTTGGTCCCGTATAAATTCTCTTCCATAAGCGAAGTGCTTATTAAAAAATAAGCCATTACAAAGCTCATTAGAATAGAAAAAATTGAAAGGAGGGCACTTACTTTATGCATGCTGTATAGAAATAAAAAACCCCGAATGAATACACTCAGGGTTTAAAATAATTATTTAAAGTTATTGTAATTGGAAGTTGATAGGTATTAAACAGTAGGAAGCAACACTTCTACCATTTAATTTTGCAGGTTTCCAACGAGGCATCGCCTTAATAGCTTTGATGGCCGCTCTATCGCACTCTTCACAATCAGGAACTCCTTTTTGAACTTGAACTTGTGAAATCACTCCTTCAATACTTACAACAAATCTTAAGAAGCATTTTCCTTGAATGTTATTTGCAATAGCAGTTTCCGGATAATCTAAGTTCTTTTTAATGAACTCCATCATTTTTGGATAACCACCATCAAACTCTGCTTCTTCGTCAACAAAAGTTTCTGGTTCTGGTGCTTTTGTTTCTGTGGGTGGATCACCCGTTTCAACAGGTGGATCAAAATTATCTGGATCACCCTCTTGTGTTTTATCACTTGCCTTAGTTTTGTCAAGATCATCTTGTAAAGGAATCACATCATCTGTTGGAGTATCCGTTACAATCGGCGGCATGAAGGCTACTGTTTCTTCCATTGGAGGAGGAGTCTCTTCTGGTGGAGGCGGAACAACCTTCTCTTCAGGAGGCGTAACCATAGATATTTGCGTTTGATCTACAGGCTTAGCAATGATTTTTGGCTCAGGTAAGTTTTTGTAAATTACCCAAGAGGTATAAATTAATCCAATTAAAAGGAATAACCCACCCATTATGTATACCATTCTTTTTTCGTAATTTGAGCGGATCGCATAAGCACCGTAGGCTCTATTGCGATGCGCAAATACAAGTTCATTTCTATTAGATGAGGTTACTTGTTGCCAAGTTCTAGCGGAAAAATGGTCGTATAAAGTAACGAATAATACAAGGACGATAATACTGATAATTGCTGTCATGTTACTTGATTTTAGTTTTCAATAATACAAGTTCTGCTGGCATCAAATCTACAGGGGCAATGACTCCGATTTCTGCAATTTTTAATTCATCTACTAAATCGATGAAATTTTTACAAGTTGCTTTATCGTCGGTTTTAATTAATACTTTCAATGCCTTATTGTTTTTCTTGGAATCAGATAATAAACGCAAATAGGTCGTATCCTGAATTTGTTTATTTTCTAATTTCTTGCCGTTTATTTTTTTCTGACTTAATACATATTCATTTCCGTCAGCTAATATTTTCCTTACACCTTTCGTGCCAAAGTCTGTTTCTTCAAAAACAGTCGGACCTTTAGGCCCTGGCTTCGAAGCTGGATAAAACTGACCAGTGTAATAGTAGATTTTATCTTCAGACAAAATGAAGGTAATTGCATTATTGATTTTAGGTTGTTCTTTTGGTGGGTTTTTCGGATCTATTTTAGCAGGATAAACTAAACTCATCACCTTCGGTTTACTGAAAGTAGAGGTAAGAACGAAAAATGTTAGTAAAAGGAAAGCTAAATCTACCATTGGCGTCATGTCGACTCTTGTAGAACTCTTTTTTGCTCTCTTCTTACCTTTGCCATGGCCACCGCCACCGCCTTCTGCAATTTCTGCCATAAGTATTTATTTTACAACGGAGCCAACTCCATTGAAGTAATGAAATTCAAGTTGTTTATGTTTAAGTCCCGGAAAACATCAATTACTTTTTGCGCTTTAAAGTAAAGTGTTTTACTATCAACTCTTAAAATAAACTTAGGTTTATAGTCAATTGGATCAGGGTTTAATCCATTCATTTTTGCTTCCATAAAGGAAGTTTTCCCTGTATTCAATGCAGCAATGTTTCCATAATAAATCCAATCTTTCAGCTGATTAGCCGTAGAATCTTTATAAGGTATTGCTTCTGTTACGAATTCTTTTCTTGCATCAGATTCCAAATCAATATAACCAGGCATTTCATTCATCTTACAGCCAAAACTTGACATGTAAGTAAATTCATCCATTTGTTCTGGAGTGAAACCAACTTTGTATTTAGCTGACATTGCAGTTAAAAGTTCTCTTCTCGCTTCAGGGTCCGACATATTAAAGAATACTCTTCCGTCTTTATCTACTGTTACAAGAACAACATTTTCTGGAATGATCACATCACTAATACTCGATGGAACATCTACATCAACTGGTTCTGATGATCTGAAGGATGCGGCAAGCATAAAAAAGGTAACGAGTAAGAAAGCCAAGTCCACCATTGGCGTCATGTCTATACTTGGACTTCCTTTAGGTATTTTAATCTTTGGCATCTAATTTTATTTAAAATTCAATGAGTAAAGTATCTTAGTTCGAAGAAGAAAAATCTTGAACAATGGTAAAACTTGCTTCATCAATACTGTAAGTCATTGAATCAATTTTGGTTGAGAAGAAGTTGTACATGATAATTGCAATTGTTGAACCCATAATACCAAAGAAAGTATTGATTAAGGCTTCAGAAATACCAGTTGCTAATTGCGCTGTATCAGGAGCTCCTTGTGACATGGCAGCAAACGATTTAATCATTCCCATTACCGTTCCAATCAAACCAATTAAGGTTGCAATAGTGGCACAAGTAGAAAGAATTACTAAGTTTTTAGAAAGCATTGGCAATTCTAATGAAGTTGCTTCTTCTAATTCTTTTTTCAAACTCTCCACCTTTTGTTCTTTGCTCATTCCTGCATCACCTTGTACATGACTGTATTTTTCTAATCCAGCACGAACAACATTTGCAAGTGATCCTTTTTGTTTATCACATTCTGCAATGGCAGTGTCAATTTGCTTAGCAGACAATAAATCTTTTATTTTACCAACAAAAGAATCGATTCTACCACGACCTTTCGCCATGGAAAGTGTAACAAATCTTTCAATTGAAAAGATAATAATGATTAAGTTGATTGCAACCAATATAGGTACGATAAATCCACCTTTATAAACGGTACCCATTAAGTTACCATCAATTGGTTCTGCACTTGGATCGTTATCTACAAAGTTTCCTGGATCTCCAAAAATGTATTTAAAAATTAATACACCTGCGATAAGTGAAATCACAATGGTTAAAATTGCCATCAAAGACGAAAAACCACCTGATGTTTTTTGTTTCTTAAGCGCTGTTTTTTGTTTTGTTTTAGTCATAATTCTAAGTTTATTTTATCCTTTTATTTTACGATTTGTGACAAACTTAGCACTTTTTTTTAAGATTTAAAATTTTTGTACGCTCGTGTGATTATAAAAATAAAAACTTAACATTCTCTTCACATAAATAATGCCAAAAATTAGGTGCTATTTTTTCGCTTTAAGATCGGATGTATCATTTTAGTGGAGTGATAATAATCTGAAAATAAATCAAAAAACGCTCGAATTTTATAGATTTATGAAAATTAAGGTCAAAAAAAAAGCACCACAGGGTGCTTTTGGATACTATTTATATTTTTTTATTCATGGTCTTCAAAGACACGCTTTGGCTTAAGTCTTTCAAATAAACCTAATGTTATCCAATAAGGTAATACAAATCCTAAAAGGAAAAACAACATCCAAAATGCCATTCCAAAAATTAAAAAAAACAATACTAAACCAAAACTACTCATCTTCTATTATTTTTGTACTTGTTACGCTGTAAAATTAAATATTAAAAATCAAATAATCATAAAAAAATGCAATTTAGAATAGAAAAAGACACAATGGGGGAGGTAAAGGTGCCTGCAACTCGTTATTGGGGAGCTCAAACGGAGCGTTCTAGGAATAATTTCAAGATTGGTCCAGCGGCATCAATGCCTATTGAAATCATTCATGCTTTTGCTTATTTAAAAAAGGCTGCAGCCCATGCCAATCATGATTTGGGGGTCCTGCCGATAGAAAAAAGAGATTTGATCTCAAGTGTTTGCGATGAGATTTTAACAGGAATGCACGATGGTGAATTCCCATTAGTGATATGGCAAACAGGATCTGGAACACAATCCAACATGAATTGCAATGAGGTGATTGCGAATCGCGCTCATGTATTGAACGGAGGAAGTTTGATGGATGAAGAAAAAGTATTGAATCCAAATGACGATGTAAACAAATCACAGTCTTCCAATGATACTTTTCCGACAGCAATGCACATAGCCGCCTATATCATGGTTACAGAGGTGACTTTGCCAGGAATGGAACACTTGCGCGCTGCGCTTCAAACCAAGGTAATAGCATTTAAAGATATCGTTAAAACAGGAAGAACCCATTTTATGGATGCGACTCCATTAACTTTAGGTCAAGCATTTAGTGCTTATGTGGCACAATTAGACAATTCCATTCGTACCATTAAAAACGCTCTTGTTGCTGTTTCTGAATTGGCATTAGGTGGAACAGCAGTGGGCACAGGACTCAATACTCCAAATGGATACGATGTTCTAGTAGCACAAAAAATCGCGGGATTTACGGGCCGTCCTTTTATAACAGCAAAAAATAAATTTGAAGCCTTGGCAGCACATGATGCCATGGTTGAATTGTCAGGGGCATTAAAAAGGTCAGCGGTATCCTTGATGAAAATAGGAAATGATATTCGCATGCTTTCTTCAGGACCTCGATGTGGTATTGGGGAATTAATAATTCCAGACAATGAACCGGGGTCTTCTATTATGCCAGGTAAGGTGAATCCTACACAGCCTGAAGCCTTAACAATGGTTTGCGCACAGGTGATGGGAAATGACATGACGGTTGCAATAGGCGGTTCCAATGGACATTTTGAATTGAATGTTTTCAAACCTGTTATTGCTTCTAATGTGCTTGAGTCTGCTAGACTTCTAGGCGATGCATGTGTTTCTTTTACCGACAATTGTGCTGCTGGAATAGAAGCGAATTTGCCAATGGTTAAACAACATTTAGACAACTCTTTGATGTTGGTAACGGCCCTTAACACAAAAATCGGTTATTATAAGGCAGCTGAAATCGCAAAATATGCCCATAAAAATGGAACTACCCTTAAAGAAGCAGCTGTTGGTTTGGGTCATGTGACTTCTGAAGAATATGATTTATATGTTGACCCCTCAAAAATGATTGGCTCACTTTAATTGATCTTCACGAATGAAAAAAGTATTTTTCTTGTTGCAACAAGCTGCCATCTTTTGCATTTCAATTTTTATTGGAGGCGCTGTGAATATGAGTTTTATTAGAATTAGCGGTAAAATAATTCCTCCACCTTCGGGTTCTAATTTACAAACTACAGAAGGATTAGTAAAAGCAATGCATTTGATGGGTCCAGAGCATTTTTTATTTCCTTTTCTTGCCCATGCATTTGGAACTTTTGTTGCTGCAATTTTAGTGAGTAAATACTGCAATCTTTGGTCTAAAGCTGCAGCTTATTCTGTTGCAGGGTTGTTTTTTATTGGAGGATTAATGATGGTACTGCTACTTCCTTCCCCTTTGTGGTTTACTTTCGTTGATTTAATCTTGGCTTATTTTCCAATGGCTTTTCTCGCATTAAAAATGAGTAAGCCTCTGAAGAATAAGGTATAATTCCTTTCAAAATTTTATTTATTCTTAGAACTTAGATCTTCTGTCTTCCAATGATTGGACAGTACAAAATTATTGGCGCTTTTACGAATATACTCTGCATATTTTATACTCCTTTGCGTCACTGGAATCTTATGTACAGGTTCCTCATAAATGGTGCAATACATGCAACAAGCTGTCGCAAAGGAACCTAGTTTACTTGGATGCCCTCTGTCTGGCTGGTGCAATTTAATTTTTGGATTTTTAGCTTTTAAACTTTTCCAAAACAACCCTACCGGCGCAACAGAAGCGTCAAATAATTTTGAGACTTCCAAATATTCCTTTGCAACCAAATTGGTCATCTTGATGAAAGTATTTGCTCTGGGAATAGGTTTATATCCATTTTTGTAAGCCCAAGTCATGTAAAATACAACCTGTGCATCCGGATTTCTTTTGTGAATAGCATGAATCATTGTGCGCAAGGCAGGTAAAGTGCGATTTTGTAAATAAGCATCCCCTTTCAAAAAATCTCTACTGGAGCCTTGAAGTACAACAATGTCCCATTTTTTCCATCGAATGGCTTTAAATAATTCTGGTCTGCCTATATGCTGATAGAAGGATGTTTTGCCTCGCACATTCCATTGCACATCAACTTGTTTACCGTTCCTTTTTGCAAGTTCCCCAAACATTTTAGGCAAATGATTTCTATAAGTAAAAGAATTTCCAATGAATAAGATGTGCTGAACTTCTTTAGCAAAAACCCTAGAGGTAAGAAAAATTATGATCAGAAGTAAGGTGAATTTTATCTTCATTTCCTCGTTTATTGAGTGCCAATTGAATAACAAATGGTATTTTCGTACAAGCGTGTAAACATAAGTAAATTTACTTAAATTTAAGTGGGATTACAAAACTGATTTCAGCCCTCATGTTTACCTTAAATGTTACTTATTAAATCTTTCTAATGGTTAGAAATGCATACTTTAATTTATTCTAACAATGAAAGAAACCTCTAGCAATCCATCTCAACTTAAAACAGGATTACATCCACGAAATGTCCATCAACAACGATATGATTTTGATAGTTTGGTGGGTACTTCTTCGAGTTTAGCGCCATATTTAATCATTAATAAATTCGGAGATACAAGCATTGATTTTGCGGATCCTTTAGCCGTTAAAAGTCTTAATACGGCGCTATTGTTAAGTTTTTATAAGTTAAAATTTTGGTCCATTCCATCAGACTTTTTATGCCCACCCATTCCTGGCAGAGCAGATTATTTGCATTACTTAGCAGACTTAATGGATAGCAAGAGTAAGCTTTCAAATACCATGCGTCGTTGTTTAGACATTGGAACAGGTGCCAATTGCATCTACCCACTTCTAGGAGTACAAATTTATGATTGGGATTTTGTAGGCGTTGATTTCAATGAAAAAGCATTGGAAATTGCTCAAATAAATATTTCTAACAACAATCTCAACCATAAGATCACTTTAAGAAAACAAGAGAAGGCTGAAAATGTATTTGAAGGTATCGTCTTACCAGGAGATTATTTCGACTTGACTATGTGTAACCCACCATTTCATTCCTCTGCTATTGCCGCAAAAGAAGGAAGTGTCAGAAAAATCAAAGGGCTAACCAACAAAAACACAAAAGAACCAGTATTAAATTTTGGTGGACAAGAAAATGAACTTTGGTGCGAGGGCGGTGAATTTCAATTCATAAAACAAATGATTTTACAAAGTGTGACCTTCGCGCATCAGTGTTTCTGGTTTACAACGCTTGTCTCAAAAAAAGAACATCTGAAGCCTTTAGAAATAATATTAAATCAAAAAGGAGCTAAATCAATTCAGGTTCTTCCAATGCAACAAGGAAATAAGATGAGTAGAATTTTAGCATGGTCATTTAAGGAACTAGAAAGTTAAGAGGGAAAATGTCAATAAATAATCCTTATTTTTGCAGCATAAAAATATTAGCATGTCAAAAATTAGTGTAGCAAATCCAGTCGTTGAATTGGATGGTGATGAGATGACAAGAATCATCTGGAAATTTATCAAGGATAAACTTATCTTGCCTTATGTAGATTTAGATATTAAATACTATGATTTAGGGATTGAAAAAAGAGATGAAACCAATGATCAAATCACCATTGATGCAGCGGAAGCTATTAAAAAATATAAAGTTGGGATCAAATGTGCTACCATCACACCTGATGAAGCGAGAGTTCAAGAGTTTAATTTGAAATCTATGTGGAAGTCTCCTAACGGTACCATAAGAAATATTTTGGATGGTACCGTTTTTAGAGAGCCAATAGTAATGCAAAATGTTCCAAGATTGGTAAGCAACTGGACAGCACCAATTATTGTGGGTCGACATGCATTCGGTGATCAATATAGAGCAACTGATGCTGTATTTAAAGGAAAAGGAAAATTAACAATGACTTTTACACCGGAAAATGGTGGGGAAGTACAACAATTTGATGTATACAATTTCCAAGGTGATGGCGTTGGAATGGCAATGTACAATACCGACGAATCTATTATAGGTTTTGCGCACAGTTGTTTTAATATGGCATTGAGTAAAAAATGGCCGCTTTATTTGTCTACTAAAAACACCATTCTTAAAAAATATGATGGTCGATTTAAAGATATTTTTGAAGAGATCTTTCAATCTGATTACAAGGCAAAGTTTGATGCGGCAGGGATAGTTTATGAGCACAGATTAATTGATGACATGGTTGCCTCAGCGCTTAAATGGCATGGTAATTTTGTTTGGGCGTGTAAAAATTACGATGGTGATGTGCAATCTGATACTGTTGCTCAAGGATTTGGTTCCTTGGGTTTAATGACTTCTGTTTTGATTACACCTGATGGTGAAATAATGGAGGCAGAAGCAGCTCACGGAACGGTAACGCGTCACTTTAGAGATTATCAAGCGGGTAAAAAAACATCTACCAATCCAATTGCTTCTATATTTGCTTGGACAAGAGGATTAGCTTTTAGAGGAAAATTAGATGGAAATCAAGAACTGATAGATTTTTGTTTGGCACTAGAGCAAATTTGTATTGACACCGTCGAAGCAGGAATAATGACTAAAGATTTAGCAGTATGTATACATGGTAATAAAGTGAATCATGGTGAACATTATGTTTATACAGAAGAGTTTTTGGATGCCCTTGATGAGGGGTTAAAACAAAAAATGAATTAAGTGAAAGGGGCCTTTAAGGCCCTTTTTTTATTCAAAGAAGTTTGTGTTAGTGTCAATAAATCAAGTTTTTATAGTGATATAAAAAAATTGGTTTTTCATAATTTTCAATTAACTTCACTTCAATCATTTTAAAAAAATATGAGAATACATCAATTTTTCGGCGCTATTATTTTGTTGGTGCTGGTCTATTCTTGTAAACCAATTGAAGCACTTCCCCCTCAATACACCATAATTGCACCTCCACCACTCAATCAGGAGTCCTCCATTATTACAATCCCATTAGAAATTGATCTTAATCCGTACCTTAAGGATATTGAAAAATCACTACCTAAAACATTTGAAGGAGCTGAGGAGCACTGTGAAGGCATTAGCTATTCTTATGTTTTTCACAGGGATCCCATCAAATATTACTTTTATCCAGATCATTTATATTATGAAGTACTCGGAAATTTTCAATTAAAATTAAATTATTGCCCAAAGTGTCATGGACTTTTTGATGATAAAGGCACTTGTGTTGTTCCAAGAGTTTATGCTGAATGTGGCACAAAGGATCCACTTTCAATTAAAGTAGGTTACAAGACGGAGATTTCATTGAATAATAAATGTCAATTTGAGTCCACCACCTCTTTATCAAAATTTGACTTATTAGATCCATGCATCATTACTCTTTTTAAATACGACGCTACTTCAGAAGTTAAAAAACAAGTAAAAGCCGAGCTGCAACAATTGGAAGAAGATATTGATAAACAAATTGAAGCGATAGATATTCGAAGTGATCTCAAATCAACCTGGAAAGAACTTCAAGAGCCTATTGCCATTGAAGGTTATGGATTCTTATATATAAATCCTACAGGCGCATCTGTAAGTGATCTTACCTTTTCTAAAAATAAAGTTGCAGTAGACATTAATTTAAAGGTTGCTCCCATGGTAAGCACGGAGACTTTACAACTAAAAAATCAAGCGCTGCCTGATTTGCAGGAATTTAAAAAAACAAAAGGTATCCAAATGGGGATTGACATAAGCGCCTCTTATGATTCACTTTCTTCCATCGCAAACAAGGAACTAAGGGGAAAAGAGCTCAAGTTTAAACGCAAAACAATTATCATTAAAGAACTTAAAATTGAAGGCAGTCAAGACAACAGAATGGTGTTTTCTTTGCATTTTGAAGGTTCAAAAAAAGGCGTGTTTTATTTGACGGCACTTCCTGTTTTTGACACACTTACACAAAAAATTTCAATGGAAAATATGAGTTTCGAAATAGAAACTAAAAGTTTATTACTTAATACAGCCCGTTGGTTATTTAATGACCGAATCCTTCAGGAGCTTGAGAAAAATGCAATATTTGATTTAGCTCCTTATCTCAAAGAGGCTCAAACAACCATCACTAAAGAGTTAAATGTACCGCTAACCAATGAGGTTGACATGACAGGTTCAATTGATGGTATGCGGATCAAAGAGATTTTCTTAAGCACTAATTATTTGATCTTAAGAAGTGAATTAAAAGGTCAATTGAAACTAAAAATGCATTGATGCGTTTCAAAATGTAATGAAGCCTTTTTTACTTCTTTTTGTTGGTCTAGTTTCCTTGACTAATTTGTGGGGACAAAAATCCGATTATGCTACTTGTAATGGTAGTGTTTCCATTAGTGCTAATGCAGTTTACAGATTAAATTTTTTAGGAAAATCGAAACATGATCAAGGCAATTTATTTGGTTATGCTAAAGAAGATAGTGTAACAACCAATACTATTTGGCTCCATTATACCCCCGCGACTTCGGGGGAACTTTCCTTACAAATTCTTGGCTGCAAGACACCATTGAGTATATATATTCTAGAGTGTCCAGTTGAAAATGCTTGCAAAAAAATAGAAGATAAAGAAGCAAACCTACTCTTCCATGAATCTATTTCAGCTGCCAACCAAACTACAAAATTCTCGAATTTATTTTTACCTGAAGGGAAGACTTATTATTTTGCTTTCAATGCGAAAAAAAATAGTCGAGATAGCTTGGTGGTAAAATTAGGATTTGAGGCAAAAACAGAGACGGGCGAAAAAATAGTAGATTCTGTATTGCTAGACATGGCTCATGTATATGGGGTCCCTATTTACCATCTTATAATTATCGATGAACAAACTAAATTACCCGTTACGGCTAGAATTTATTTGTCGGAGGCGGGGAATTTAGATGGAACTTATCGTGCGAGTCATTTGTTTTTGAACAACGCTAAAAAATTAAAGGCAACTATTAGATTAGACGCCCAAGGCTATTTTTCTAAAGATTTATTATTACATAAAATTGATGGTTCTCGTGATACTTATGATACTATTGCATTAACTTCCTTGTCAAAAGGATCAACTGCAAAACTAGATGATATAAATTTTGTGGGTGGTTTAGCCATAATACTCGATGAATCACTGCCCAAATTAAAGCGCCTAAAAGATTTTCTTGTATTAAATGGGGGAATTGCAATTGAAATTCAAGGACATGTCAATGGAGAGGGGAAGAACAATTTAAGCGCTCAACGCTTATCAAAAAAACGCGCCGAAAAGATAATGCGGTATTTAGTTGATAATGGAGTTGATTCCAGAAGACTTTCCGCTGTAGGATTTGGAAATACAAAACCAATTTTTACTGACCCTAAAGATGACAATGAGCGAGAAGCCAATCGCAGGGTTGAAATTCAGATCAATTAAGAATAATAAGGAGCAATCATAAAATACACAATCACACCCGTTATTGCTACATAAAGCCAAATTGGAAATGAAATTCGCGCCAATTTTTTATGTTTCACAAAATCTCCTTTCCAAGCATTTAGATAAGTAAACAAGACCATTGGTATTACAGCGACACTTAATAAAATGTGTGATAATAATAGGATGACATAAACAGATCTCAAACCACCCACGGCTAACTTTTCTGAATTTTCTAAGATTTCATTATGATTTGTATCTCCAAAAACGGTAGGTCTTGAAGTCAGATGATAGGCAACATAACAAACCAAAAACAGCAAGGACAACAATAAGGCAAAACGCATTAATAAGCGGTGCAGTTTTTGATTTTGATTTTTAATCGCAACTAACGCTGATATAAGCAACACTGCAGTTGCTGCATTTAATCCGGCATAAAAAGGCGGTAAAAAACTCAGGTCAACTCCTTCGATACTTATTTTAAACAGCGCAGCAACTACGACTGGAATCACAATGGAAACGATTATAAATATAAGTCGTACTTGTTTTTCTTTATTTGGATTTAGAAATTCCATATTCATTTATTAAAAGAGATTCAACATCATTAATTAACCTATTATATTCGCTTTTGTTCACACTCAGATCAAAATTAGTTACATTATAAACACCGCGAACATATCCTGCTTTGTCTACTAAAGTAAAAGAACCAGAATGTGCATATCCACCCAATGCCTCTTCATTACGCCCGGCAAAAGTTAAAAAATTTTCTATGCCTAAACGATGCGTAGTAGCTTCGTCCCCGGTTAAAAAAGTCCAGTTTTTATTTAAAATATTATTTAGCTTTTTATATGCCTTTAACTTTGAAGGGCTATCGTGTGTTGGATCAATCGTGAAGGAAATAAATTCAATATGATTTTCAAATCCTTGCGTTGCTTTAACTACATTCTTCAATTGCTTTTGCATGATTGGACATATGGTTGGACAAGTAGCAAAGAAAAATTCTACGATCCAAATTTTATTTTTAAAGTTTTCATTGCTTATCAAAACAGAGTCCTCATTCAAAAAGGAAAAAGCTGGAATCTTAGGATAAACCGTATCTGCTATTGTAACACCATCCTTTTCGTGATATACTACATCAGCATTCCCTAGAATCGGTAATTTTGTTTGTTCTTCTGTACAAGAGAAGATTAGAATTCCAATAAAAATGAACAGAATTATTTTGCTCACTATTGCTTTTTAGTTTTATCGTATTGTTTTTGTAGTAAAGCGATGCTTTCTTTCATTCTTCGAATTAAACCTTCTTGGGTTCCTGGTAAGACCATTCGTAAATGATGTTTCTTATCCGCTAATAGTAAAAGTTCTTGAAATGCTTCTCCACCATAATATTTACTCCCTTTCTTCAACAAACTTTGTCCGTTATTTTCCATATCATAAATTGAACGAACATCTCCAGTCGCAACGATCCAGAGTTTAGGGTCATAGGCTTCTACCTGATCCTTTAAGGCATCTACCACAGGACTCAGATCTTTTATTGGCTGTCCCTTTCCATCAGTAACAAATGAAATGATGCGCACTTGTTTCATTTTTTTTCTGCTGTTTTTACGGATGTGTTGATAGATCATCTGATTAAGGTGCCATTGAGAAATAGCACAATTTTCAGGACAGGTAATTTGTAAAGTGGTGATGAGCACTATATCACCCAAAAATTCTTTAGAATTTCGTTTATGATGCGCAGCGTCAACAAAAGAATAGTTCTTAATTTGACCGTAATCATCCAATTGTTGAAACTTATGCTCGCATCCTCTGGTGGAAATGAAAATAAGAATTAAGGCAGGACCAAAAACTAAAAGTATGGCTAATAAAGCTTTCGCTTTGGAAGGCTTTTTTATATCCGACATGTTAGAACCCGTAGGTTTCCCAGGCGTGTCCAACGGCTAAACCTTCCCAAAGAGCAATAAAAATCAGGTACAATACAAAAATGAAGTAAGGTAAAAGAATTACATACCGCATCCATTTACGCTCATCGCCTAAATGCATAAATACCATTACTATATAACCTGCTTTGAAAAGTGTTAGGATGACAAACGACCACTTCACAAAAGGCCAAATAGCATTAGATTGCTTAATGAATGCACCTAAACCAACTTCTAGAATGGTTACTGCAGTTAGAAGTATAGTAACAAATATTATTTTTTTACGAATTTCTTTACCCTTCTCTTCAGAATGGTGTGTATGTAAAGAATATTCAATTAAATCGTCTCTTTCCATGAT
Organism: Flavobacteriales bacterium; assembly: GCA_947488235.1. Taxonomy (GTDB): domain Bacteria; phylum Bacteroidota; class Bacteroidia; order Flavobacteriales_D; family Crocinitomicaceae; genus UBA952. The sequence continues at coordinate 26,141 of CANLAQ010000028.1, forward strand.
GTTATATTAAATAGAAGAATGTAAATACGAATACCCAGACTAAATCGACAAAATGCCAATAAAGCCCTGTTTTTTCAACCATTTCATAGTGTCCACGCTTGTGGTAAGTACCAGCAACAACACCTAATAAAATAATGATATTAATAATTACCCCAGAAAATACATGGAAACCATGGAATCCAGTAATGAAAAAGAAAAATTGCCCATATTGTTGTGGACCATATTCATTGTCTTTCAAATCAGCTCCATAAACCACTTTGTTAGCAGTTCCGCTGTATAAAGATTCATAATACATTTTTTCAGCTTGCTTTCCTTCAATTCTAGCATTTAAAATATGGTTTTTTCCTGCCTTCTTCACGATTAAAACCATATCATGATCATGTTGCTTGTTAATTTTAGCAATAGAACCATCATGTAATGTTATCTTACCATCTTCAATATCACCAAGTACGGCAGCATGATGGAAAGTATGTAATAAATCCTCTTTAATCACATCACCCTTTTTGTGTTCTGATCCAGCAACAGTTACTTTGAAATTATTTATTTCTCCAAAATGACCCTTGACAATAGCTTGAGATCCATCTGCCAATTCAATTTTACCAAATTCTGAACCATGTATAAAGTGACTCCATTCCCAAGCTTGAGAACCTAAAAAGAAAAAACCACCGATTATAGTAGCAATCATCCATTTAACAACCCCTTTTCTGTCCATTCTGTGTCCGGCTTCAACAGCCAAAACCATTGTAACTGAAGATACAATTAATATAAAGGTCATTAATGCAACATATAATAAAGGATATCCGTGACCTAAAAATGGCATGGAATTAAAAGTTTCCTCCCCAATTGGCCAAGCATCTTGAACATCATGTCGGGTAAAACCATATGCAATAAGTAATCCAGTAAAGGTTAAAGCATCTGAAACAAGGAAAAACCACATCATTAGTTTTCCATAACTTGTTGAGAATGGCGATTCTTTTCCTCCCCAAAGGGTTTTTGAATCAAGCTCTGCTACATGTCCTGCCATTGTGTAAAATTTTATGCAAGTTTAATGAATAAAAATCAAAAATAACAATAAATAGATCCACAAGAACCCGAGAAAGTGCCAGAAAATTCCACCAGTAACCAAAGGCAAGTTGTTGTTTTTATTGTATTTATTTGAAAATGAACCTATTGTAACCCTAATAAGGTACAATAAAGTAATTGCGATATGTAATACATGTAATGCAATTAATATATACAAATAAGAGCTGGCCGTATCAGCTGCTTCTGCTGCTTTAATTTGAAGGTAAGGCTTTAATTTTTTGTTAGCATACATTAAAGTCCTGTCTTTATAATCTAAAGCGACACCTTTGAAATAGATAGTAAAATCTTTACCGTATTTGCCTCTTGCAAAAAAGTCTCCTCGCTCGTCTCGAATATTTTCAGCCAATTGCTTTAATCTAATTTCATCAACAAAGTCCATTACAGTTGAATCATTTACATACAAATGATTATTTCTGACTGTTAATTTTTGATTTCTTAACAACAATTCAAAGTTTTTATCTGCTTTTATTTTTAAAGTATCATTTTGTTTAATGCTCAAAAATTGGGAAGAATATCTTTTTAATTCGCTGAAGCTCTCGGCACTTAACTTCTTATTTTTAACTAAATAATCATTGCCATTTACTTGAATATAATCACCCTTATATTTAATTTCGAAATAATCCCCATAACGGCCCTCACTCACCATAATGTAGTTTTTGGCTGGATGGATCCCGGATTCAGTTAAGAGGTTAAAGCCTTTAAATTGAAAAACAATAAAAAGTAATCCTAATACAAGCGTACTCAATAATCCTATTTTAACCTGATTGAATTTGTCTTTTTTGGCATTAGCAATGGCATAGATAAAAGTCAAACTACTTAAACCCACACACAAAGTACTAATGTAAAATGCATTTGGCAAAGGGTATTTTAGCCAAAAGCCACCTCCCATACTTACGATATAAGCAGAGGTTAATCCTGCAAACATCATTATAATGCTAAATATTCCAACATAGACAAGATTTTTCTTCATCTTCTCTCGTACTTCAGGGCTCAGGTCTTTTGAATAATCCATTATATATTTATTTAGGTAAAACAAAATCAATTTTATCAATTACATAAGTAAATTGAATCAAAGGCAAGTATAAAAATGAGGCAAACATTAATTTGCGGGCATCTTTATCTTCACAAGAAATAAACAAACGATAGGCAAACACAAAAAATGCTGCTCCAAGCACACTAGCTACAATTAAACTAAGGGAACCCGTCCAACCGAGCAACCAAGGTGCCAAGCTAAAAGGAATTAAGGCGAGGGAATAACTGGCAATTTGAAAAGCAGAATTTCTTGATTTTCCGGAAGAAGAGGGCAATAAAAAGAATCCCGCTTTTTGATAATCCTCATGTAGAACCCATGCTATCGCCCAAAAATGAGGAAATTGCCATGTAAATTGAACGAAAAATAAGATTCCAGGAAGTAATCCAAATTTGTCTGTTGCTGCAATGGCACCCAGTAATGGAGGCACTGCTCCTGGAATAGCACCAACAAATACTGCCCATGGCGTAATTTGTTTAAGGGGGGTATAAGCAAAAACATAAAGTACAAAAGCCCCTAATCCGAGTAAAGCACTTTTTAAATTAATTAAGTATAATAAATAACTACCCAGGAGCAAAGACAATATACAAATTAACAATGCTTCTTTTACACTTATCCAAGCCATTGGAAGGGGTCGATTAGCAGTTCTTTTCATGAGCTTATCAATGTCTTTCTCCCAAATTTGATTGGCTCCATTGGAGGCAGCGGTAACTAAAGTACCACCCAACATTAAATAGGTAATTTCTACCCAATCCTTGCCGCCAGCAAACAAATAACCAGATAAAGCAGATAAGATTACTAAAAAAGAAAGCCTGAACTTAGTGAAAACTAGGTAAATTTTTAAAGTCGAAGGCTTTTCTAAAGAAATATTCATGGCCTGCAAAAGTAGTAATTATTCATTGAGTTATCTCAACAGAATTTATCATTTTTGTTAGAACAAATAATCTTTCTTTTTGTTGAATACGATATTATTCTATTATTTTTGTTCTAGCATGAAGTCAAAATATATACCGGGTAATTTACTATCTCAAATAGAGATACCCGCTGATTTAAGAAACAAATTTCAAACGGAAGATCTTCCTCAAGTAGCTGAAGAACTGCGTCAATATATTGTTGATGTAATTTCTGAGATTGGCAATAGTCATTTTGGAGCTAGTCTTGGAGTCGTAGAACTTTCGGTGGCGCTACATTATGTATTTAATACCCCAGAGGATCAATTGGTTTGGGATGTGGGTCATCAAGCATATGGCCATAAAATTTTAACCGGTCGAAGAGATCGATTTCATACCAATCGTTTAAAAGGGGGAATTTCTGGTTTTCCAAAGCGTTCTGAAAGTGAATATGATACTTTCGGTGTAGGTCATTCTTCCACTTCAATTTCTGCTGCTCTAGGTATGGCCGTTGCAAGTCGCTACAAAGGAGAAACTGATAAACAACATATCGCTGTAATTGGAGATGGGGCCATGACTGCAGGTTTGGCATTTGAAGGAATGAATCATGCAGGTTTTGAGAAAGATGCCAATTTATTGGTTATTTTAAATGACAATTGCATGTCAATTGATGCTAATGTTGGAGCATTAAAAGAATATTTAACAGACATCACCACTTCTCATACTTATAATAAAGTGAAAGATGAGGTATGGAAATTACTGGGAAAAATATCTGCTTTTGGTCCAGACGCTCAATCTATTGCATCAAAAGTGTCACACGCTTTAAAAGGAAGTCTACTAAAACAAAGTAACTTATTTGAGGCCTTGAATTTTAGATATTTTGGCCCAGTAGATGGACATGATGTAGTTGGTTTAGTAAAGATTATGGAAGATCTTAAAGATATTCCAGGCCCGAAAATATTACATTGTATTACGCGGAAAGGTGCAGGATATAAATTTTCTGAAGAGGGAAATCCAACGAAATGGCATGCTCCAGGAGTGTTTAATAAGGAAACAGGCGAAATTGTTAAAATTGTTCCCAAATCACCACAAGCACCCAAATATCAAGATGTTTTTGGGCATACTATCGTAGAATTAGCCGAAAAGAATGATAAAATAATGGGGGTAACTCCAGCCATGCCCTCAGGGTCTTCGTTGAATATTATGATGAAAGCCATGCCAGATCGCAGTTTTGATGTTGGAATTGCTGAGCAACATGCAGTTACTTTTAGTGCAGGATTAGCAACGCAAGGCCTAGTGCCTTTCTGTAATATTTATTCCACCTTTATGCAGCGCGCATTTGATCAAGTGTTGCATGATGTTGCTTTGCAAAATTTAAATGTTGTGTTTTGTTTGGATAGAGGCGGACTGGTAGGTTCTGATGGCGCTACGCATCATGGAGCTTATGATATTGCCTATATGCGTTGTATTCCAAATATGGTTGTTGCCGCTCCTATGAATGAAGAAGAATTGAGAAACATGATGTACTCGGCTCAATTATTAGATCAAGGTCCTTACACCATTCGTTATCCAAGAGGCAATGGAGTTATGACAGAATGGCTTACACCGTTTAAAGAAATTAAAAAAGGAAAGGGAAGAAAAGTAACCAATGGGGAAGATATTGCAATTCTTAGTCTAGGCCATCCAGGAAACTTTGCGCAAGAAGCGATTGATCTACTTAAAGATAAAAACATTTCAGTGGCACATTACGATATGCGTTTTGCAAAACCCTTGGATGAAACGCTATTACACGAAGTCTTTACCAAATTCAAAAAAGTCATTACCATTGAAGATGGGTGTCTCATGGGAGGATTCGGTTCCGCGATATTAGAGTTTGCTGCTGATCAAAGATATTACGCCGAAATTGTTCGCTTGGGTATACCAGATGAATATGTTCATCATGGAACACAAGAAGAATTATGGGCAGATTGCGGTTATGATGTGAATGCAATTGTTGCTACCGTTGAAAAAATGATGGGCGTTAAAACCCATAAAAAAGAAGCACTGAATCAAGTTGGTTAATTAATATTTCTTGCGAATTTCACTCTAAACGATGCTATCGTCTGCCGTTTTTTTTCTAAAATGCTAAAAAAATAGTTTCCAGAAAAGATGCAGGTTTTTTTAATTATTGTATTTTCGACAATAATTTAAAATTAACAATTGTGAAAAAAACAAATTTCAGCGCCTTAGGCACACTTACAATAGTTTTCTTTTTTTGGGGATTTATAGCTGCAGGAAATAGTGTATTCATACCTTTTTGTAAAAGTTATTTTCATTTAGATCAATTTCAAAGTCAATTGGTAGACTTCGCTTTTTATGGAGCATATTATTTAGGGGCTCTATTTTTATTTATCATGGGCTCTATATCAGGTAAAGATTTTGTTGGAAAATGGGGATATAAAAAGAGTATTGTTTTTGGTCTATTATTTTCGGCTTTGGGCGCAACAGCTATGATATTTGCTGTTTATGGAAATACATTCTCCGGAATGCTGATTGGTTTATTTATTGTTGCCTTAGGTTTTTCATTACAACAGACTGCAGCCAATCCCTTTGCAATATCACTTGGCGATCCAGCTACAGGGTCTACTAGGGTTAACTTAGGAGGTGGAGTTAACTCATTTGGAACAATGATTGGGCCACTTATTGTAGCATTTGCACTTTTTGGATCCTCCGCAGCTGTTACTGATGAGATGATTGCACAATTAGATTTGATCAAAGTGATCATACTATATGCTGTAGTTGGAATTTTATTTATTGCAGCTGCTGCAATTTTCGGACTTTCTAAGGCCGTGCCTAGTGGAGTAATCGATGAAAAATTTGAGCCTTCAAAAAAAGCTTTAAGAAGTTTGTTAATAATGACAGGTATATTAATTGTAATTTTTACTCCTGTTTTTTCAAGCTATAGTTCAAAAGAAGCAAAACAAATCGTGCAATTTGAAAATAAATTAGGTACAATTAGTACTCGAGTTGATTCATTAAATGTTATTCTTGCACCTATTGATAAATCGACACAAGTTGACAGTTCATTGCTTAAGCAAACGAAGCGTAAAATTGAGATAAGTCAAGCCGATTCTAAATCAATCCAGCTTGAGATAAAAAAACTTAAGCAACCGCTAGAAAAAACAAGAATGATGTGGTTGTTTATTGCGCTTGCCGTTGTAATAGGTAGTTTACTATTTACAAATTTTGCGGCAGGTAGAAATCCAGATGGTTGGGGAGCGATGCGCTACCCTCAGTTGGTTTTAGGAATGCTTGCCATTTTTATTTATGTTGGAGTAGAGGTTGCTATTGGATCAAATTTAGGTGAACTATTAAAACAAGCTCAATTTGGAGGAAAAAAATCATCTGAAATTGCGCCATATATTTCTATGTATTGGGGAAGTTTGATGATTGGTAGATGGGCAGGGGCAATAAGTGCATTTAATTTTAAATCAATTACAAAAAAACTATTAACCTTCCTTATTCCATTATTAGCATTTGGCATTATTTTACTTACCAATACAATTGCTAAGTATGATGTTAGTCAACTTTATTATTATATAATTTGTGTTTTAATTCAGATAATTGCTTTCTATTTTGTTGGAGATAAACCTGCAAAATCGTTACTTGTATTTGGTGTTTTAGGTGCTTTAGCCATGCTGTTAGGAATATTTTCAACAGGAAGTGTTGCTGTGTTCGCTTTTTTAAGTGGCGGATTATTTTGTTCTATTTTATGGCCCTGTATATTTACACTTTCCATTGCCGGATTAGGAAAATACACCTCTCAAGGCTCAGCTTTTTTAATAATGATGATTTTAGGCGGCGGTATTATACCTCCAATTCAAGGCAAGTTAGCGGACTTAATTGGAATTCAAGCTTCCTATTTTATTCCTGTTATTTGTTTTGCATATTTAGCACTTTTTGCCATTTTGGTAGAACGAACCCTTAAGAAACAGGGATTGACTGATTTTTCTATTGCTTCTAGCGGACATTAAATAAATAATTCAAGATGTATCGAATAGATTTTAACGAATTTTTCACCTCAGCCTTTTCGGTTGATTGTATGTTGTTTGGATACAGTCAGGGTCAAATTAAAACCCTCTTAATCAAAAGAGCGATGGAACCTTTCGATAAGTTTTGGGCAATCCCT
>CANLAQ010000029.1 GCA_947488235.1 Flavobacteriales bacterium
ATAAGAAGGAAAATGATTTTATGCTTTGCGGATGATAAAGAAGCAAAAATATTAAAACAAAAATATTATTCAATAGAGGAGTCTGAACACAGTAGTAATCAGCTCCAAGCTGATTTAATCACAGAAACCAATTCTGGAATCATTGTAAAAGATAGCGATCACCTTTTAAGCGTCCTAGAGGAATTGTATACAGAATTTCAATCTACTAGTCAAATAGCTTGTGATTCTCATGGTGTTGAACAATATTCGCGTAAAATTCAAGTGGAAAGATTGGCGGAGTTGATTAAAGGAATCGAACCTTTGTAGTTTAGGGTTGGGAGCGATTTGCCTTGTTAATAATAAAATCTTCCCCCTTAATCCCCTCTCAAGAGGGGGAAACACTTTGTTTTACTCCCCCTTTGGAGGGGGGAAGGGGGGAGGAAATTGCGGAATCAGAAAAAAAGTAATTGGTTTTAAACGCCACTCCCATTTTCGGCAGGCTCAATGCAGCGCCTTAATCCCCTCTCAAGAGTGGAAACTTTAAAACTCCAATTAATCCCCCTCCAAAGGGGGAAATTCTTGCCTTGCCGCCAAACCAAAACATCCTCCCCCTTAATCCCCCTCCAAAGGGGGAGATTCTTGCTTGAATTCATCCAAAGGGGGAGATTCTTGCTTTTACTCCCCCTTTGGAGGGGGGAAGGGGGGAGGAAAAATTGAAAGGGCGAGGAAAAAAATCGATATTGGGAGGAACATAATTAAACTCACTAATCATTCTCATCTTTTAAACAATAAACAGCATGATTGATTTGCCCTGCAACCTGATCAATTTGATTTATCACTTCTCCTTCTGAAAATCTCAATAAGGTATATCCTAGCGCTTGTAATTTATCTTGTCGAAATCGATCGTACTTTGCATTATTAAAATGTGAATTCCCATCGATTTCAATAATTAATCCTAATTCTTTGCAAAAAAAATCTACAATGAAATGATCAATCGGTCTTTGCCTATTGAATTTTACGCCAATTTTGTTGCTTTTAAGTACGGAACTCCAAAGATATTTTTCTGCTTTTGATACTGTTTCTGTGCGTAAGGCACGAGAGCATAGTTTTAATTCTTTATTATAAAAGTGATTCATTTTTTTAGGTTAAATATTAAGTTAATTAAAAATCAGGAGAAAATTGTTCTACGCTCCATATCAAAAAAGTAATTACTTTTAAACTATGATTGTCATTATAGATTATAAAATGGGGAATATTTTTTCCGTGCAAAAACGCTTGGAGAAATTAAATCAGGAATTTATTGTCAGTGCTGATCCCGCTATAATTGCAAAAGCAGATCGTTTAATTTTGCCAGGTGTTGGTCATTTTGCAGTCGCCATGGAAAACCTTCGAAATACAGGACTCATTGAGGTATTAAATCAAGCGGTCTTAATAGATAAAATCCCAATACTTGGAATTTGTTTGGGTATGCAGTTGATGTGTCGCTATAGTGAGGAGGGGAATTGTAAGGGTTTGGGTTGGTTTGATGCTGAGGTGGTAAAATTCAAATTTGAGGATACCCTTCGGTATAAAGTGCCTCACACCGGTTGGAATACAATATCCATTGAAAAGGAGTCTCCATTGATGCAGCATATCCCTGTTGATTCTGAATTTTACTTTATCCATTCCTATTACATGAAAGCGAATAATAAAAGTGATGTGTTGAATTATACAGATTATGGAATGAAATTCGCTTCGGCTATTTCAAAAGATAATATTTATGGATTTCAATACCATCCAGAGAAAAGTCATGATGTTGGGGAATTATTGTTGCAGAATTTTTTGGAGGTTTAAGTTTTTTCCCTCCCCCTTAATCCCCCTCCAAAGGGGGGAACACTAGTTTGAATCCATCCAAAGGGGAAATATTAGCTTGAATTCCTATCAAAAAACATCCTTCCCCCTTGCCCTCCAGAGGGGGAAATGCCTGCCTTGTCCCCAAACCAAAAAATCCTCCCCCTTAATCCCCCTCCAAAGGGGGAAATGCCAGCTTGAATCCCTCCAAAGGCGCAGGAGCATTGATTTTTTCACTAAATTTATCCAAAAAAATATGCTTCGTCCTCGTATCATTCCCGTGCTGTTACTTAAAGGAAATGTCCTGGTGAAAACGATTGGATTTAAAAACCCTAAATATATTGGCGATCCGATCAATGCGGTGAAAATCTTTAATGATTTAAGAGCAGACGAATTGGTTTTTCTAGATATTGACGCTTCAAAAGAAAAGAGAACCATTTCTTTAGATTTTATAAAAGTTATTAGCGAGGAGGCAAATATGCCTTTTGCCGTAGGTGGCGGGATTCGTTCTTTAGATGACATACGCAATATTATCAGCGCAGGAGCTGAAAAGGTGATCATTAATTCTTATGCCATCGAAAACCCTGATTTCATTTCAGAGGCTGCAGCAGCTTTTGGTTCTTCCACTATTGCAGTATGTATTGATGTGAAAAAAAGTTGGATTGGCGGCAGAAAAACTTGGACTTATGGTGGATCAAAAGCAAGTAGTTATTCACCTGTAGCATTGGCTCAATTGATGGAGAAAAAAGGTGCAGGAGAAATTATCATTCAATCGATTGATAAAGATGGGGAGATGAAAGGATATGATCTTGAATTGGTGAAGCAAATTTCAGAAGCAGTTTCCATTCCTGTAGTTGCCCTTGGAGGTGCTTCAACCATGCAAGATTTGAAAGATGGACATGAGATTGGATTTGCCAACGGCCTTGCTGGTGGTAGTATGTTTGTTTATCAAGGATCAAAAAGAGGGGTGTTGATTTCTTATCCTGATAAAGAGGAGCGATTTATTCCTATTGTTCGTTAATACTTTCTATATTTGACCAATGAATATTGCTAATTATCAACAATGTAAGAGATGTGTCATGGATACCAGTGATCCAGAAATTTCTTTCGATTCCATTGGAAATTGCAATCATTGTTCAGAATTCATCGAAAAAAGATCCTTATTTAATTATCGTGGTGCAGAAAGCGATTTACTTTTTGCGCAGGAAATAGCAAGAATCAAAAAGGAAGGTCAAGGTAAGTCTTATGACGCCATCATTGGATTAAGTGGTGGTATTGACAGTTCCTATGTCGCACACTTATGTCAAAAAGCTGGATTGCGTTTATTAGCAGTGCATTTGGATAATGGGTGGAATTCAGAAGAAGCAGTTCAAAATATCAGGAATATTGCTCGGAAACTTAAAATCGATTATGAAAGTTATGTTTTGGATTGGGAAGAATTCAGAGACTTGCAAGTGGCATTCTTAAAAGCAGCTGTCCCGGAAGCAGATACTCCCACTGATATTGCGATTTTAGCAGCACTTCACAAGGTGGCCTCTAATTATGGAGTGAAGAATATCATTTCTGGAGGTAATTTTGCTACCGAAGGAATCCTGCCCGGAGCATGGCACTATAATGCAAAGGATTTACGGTACTTTAATCACATTCAAAAATCGTTCGGAACAAAACAATTAAAGCTCTTCCCTAAATTCGGTTTCTTAAAGGAAATGTATTATAAGATCTTTAGAGGTATTAAAATGACCTATCTCCTGAATCATGTTTCCTATAAAAAAGAGGAAGCTATTTCATTTTTAGAAAAGGAATTGGATTGGAAATATTACGGCGGTAAGCATTATGAATCTTTATATACGGGTTTCATTCAATCTTATTACCTCTTCACTAAGTTTGGAATTGATTATAGAAGGGCTACGCTTTCATCTCAAATTTGTACAGGAGAAACTACGCGTGATGAAGCCTTGATTATTTTAGAGGCCTTGCCCTTTTCAGATGATAAAGTAGTTGCAGAGAAGAAATACATTGCAAAAAAGCTAGGCTTGACCTTAGAAGCATTGGAACTTATTTTTGCTTCACCAGCACATTGGTACACGGATTATCCTAATGATAAGAAACGCTTGAACTTTATCTATAATTCCTACAGAAAAATCTTCAAAAAAGAGAAACTAGCCAGTTTCTAATCAATAAGGTTAATCTTGATTTTTCCAGCAATTACAACAATTTCAAATAATCTTGATTATTTTCCTCTTCCTGCGCCGGTCTTAACCGCTGCTACTTTTTTCATAGCTGCAGGTTTAGCTGCTTTTTTAGGCGCTGCAGTGGTTTTTACTGCTGCTTTCTTCGGAGCTGCTTTTTTCGGAGCATCCTCTTTTTTAGCTTTTGAATCTTTTTCAGCTGATTTTTCTTCTGCTACCACTTCTTCTTTCACTTCAGGAATTAAAACACCCTCAGCTAAAAGCATGTTGTACCATTGGAATAATTTTCTAATATCTGAAAAGTAAACACGCTCTTTATCGTAATTAGGAAGTGCCTCGGCAAATTTAACGCGCAAAGTTTTCTCATCTTCCTTGTGAGATGGACCTTGAGCACCTTTATTGATATCAAATAATGATTTTAGTATTTCGGTCAATTTAACATCCTCATCATAAGTAAACATACTGATGTCTTCCAAAGCAGATATTTTTTCCGTTGAATAGGCTGGAAATCTTTTTTTGTCTAATAATGATTCTACAATTACACTGTTTTTACTTTGTGTAATCACTTTAAAAAGTCCCGGTCTACCGGAAATAGCAATAATTCCTGTCAAATTCATTCAATAGATTTTGCCCAAAATTAGAAAATCTTTCCGATTGAGCGCCATAAAATAGTATTTAGTTTGAAGGAAATGTGCATTTAATTAGTGCATACTGAATTTATCTGTACCTTTGCACCCAATTTAAAATAAAAAAATGACATTTGAAGAGCTGGGTTTAAAGAGTGAGGTGCTGAAGTCGTTAGTAGATTTGGGTTTTTCAGCGCCGACTCCAATCCAAGAACAAGCGATCCCGCATTTGATGAAGGAGGATTGCGATTTTGTTGGGCTTGCCCAAACAGGAACAGGGAAAACAGCGGCCTTTGGCCTGCCGTTAATTAGTAACATTGATACCTCTTTGCACTTGCCGCAGGGTTTGATCATTTGCCCGACACGCGAATTGTGTTTGCAAATTTCAAAGGACTTAGCAAGCTATTCGACTTACATCAATTGCAACATCGTTGCAGTATATGGTGGAGCGGATATTCGCAAGCAAATGACGGATATTAAAAAAGGAGCACCAATTATTGTGGCAACGCCAGGAAGATTGATGGACCTTATCAAAAGAAAAGTAATTCAACTTTCACAAGTTCGCTATGTGATTTTGGATGAAGCAGATGAGATGTTGAATATGGGCTTCAAAGAAGACATTGACAGTATCTTGGAAACGACTCCTAAGGAGAAAAATGTTTGGTTGTTCTCAGCGACAATGCCCAAAGAAGTGGCTACCATCGCTAAAAATTACATGAAAGATCCTTTAGAGGTTTCTATCGGTCACAAAAATCAGAGTAATGAGAATATTGATCACATTTATTATAATGTAAAAGAAAGAGATCGTTATGAGGCTGTTAAGCGTCTAATCGATTTTAATCCAAATATTTATGGTTTGATTTTCTGTCGTACCAGAACTGAAACAGCTACGGTTGCACAGAAGTTAAGTCGCGATGGATATAATGCTGAACCTTTACACGGTGACTTGTCTCAAGCCATGCGTGATTTGGTGATGCAACGCTTTAGAAGTAAAGAATTACAATTGCTTGTTGCAACGGATGTTGCAGCGCGTGGATTGGATATTGATAATATTACACATGTTATCAATTATAATCTTCCTGATGATATTGAAAATTATACGCACCGAAGTGGTCGTACAGCAAGAGCAGGTAAGAAAGGTGAGTCTTTGGTATTGGTTAGCGCAAAAGAAGGTTTTAAAATTAAAGCCATCGAGCGTCAAATGCGTACTACTTTCAGAAAAGGTGAGATTCCTAATCCTCAAGAAATTTGTCGTATTCAATTGATGCGATTAATCGAAAAGGTAATTGCAACTGAAATTAGAGAAAAAGATATCACACCATTTTTACCAACCATCTTCGCGGAATTTGAAAATTTTACCAAAGAGGATGTTGTAAAAATGTTTGTCTCTGCTGAATTTAATCGATTTATCGAATATTATGAGCGTGCTGGTGATTTAAATGCTGGTGCAGGTTCAAATGATAGAGAAGATCGTGCTCCAAGAGGTGAAAGATCTCGTGATCGTGAAGAAGGAAAGACAAGATTCTTTGTGAATATTGGTCGTAGAGATGGATTTAATCCAGGCGCTCTTTTAAGAGTAGTTTGTGATGCAACTGGGTTGAACTCAGCTGCTGTTGGTCGTATCGATATTATGACTTCATTCTCTTTCTTTGAAGCAGATCAAGAACATGCAGATAAAATAATAAAAACAGTTAACGGTACAGATTTCGAAGGACATACTGTAGCAATTGAAATAACTACTGCCAAAGAAACTGGTGGTGGTGGTTTCCGTGAAAAATCTCGTTCCGGTGGTGGTTCTGGTGGATTCGGTGGTGGAGGCAGAGCGCCTCGCACTGGTGGATTCGGTGGAGGCGGTGGTGGTCGCAGCAGCTCTTATGGAGGTGGCGGTGGTCGCAGCAGTTCCTACGGGGGCGGTGGCGGAGAACGCAGTGGATCTTACGGAGGTGGAGGAGATCGTTCTTCTCGCCCAAGTGGAGACAGACCGCGTTCAGCTGGTGATGGAGATAGATCAAGACCTGCAGGTGGAGATCGTTCACGCTCGTATGGAGGTGAAAAGAAAGAAGGTGGATTTGGTAGAAAAAGAAAGTTTTAATAGCAGATGGAAATAAGAAATATTGCGATTATTGCGCATGTTGACCACGGTAAGACTACCCTGGTAGACAAAATGATTGAAGCAGGTAATTTTTTGAATGAACGCGATCGCCCAACAGGTGAATTGATTATGGATAATAATGATCTCGAAAGAGAAAGAGGTATTACCATTGTTTCAAAAAATGTATCTGTAATCTATAAAGGAACAAAAATTAATATCATTGATACTCCAGGTCACGCTGACTTTGGTGGTGAAGTGGAGCGTGTTTTGAACATGGCCGATGGTGTTTGTCTTTTAGTGGATGCTTTTGAAGGCCCAATGCCGCAAACGAGATTCGTTCTTGGAAAAGCTCTTTCTATGGGATTGCGTCCTCTTGTGGTAATTAATAAGGTAGATAAAGACAATTGTACGCCTGAAGAAGTAAATGAAAAGGTTTTTGAATTGATGTTCGAACTTGATGCTACTGAAGAACAATTAGATTTCCCTACCATTTATGGTTCTGCAAAAAATGGTTGGATGTCAACGGATTGGAAGCAGCCTACTAATAATATTTCGGCATTATTAGATGAGATTTTAGCATGTTTTCCTCCTCCAGTAATTGAAGAAGGTAATACACAAATGTTGCTTACCTCTTTAGATTACTCTTCTTATGTTGGTCGAATCGCTATCGGTCGTCTAACCCGTGGAGAAATTAAGGAAAATCAATTTGTGATGCTTGCGAAAAGAGATGGTACGATGGAAAAACATCGTATTAAGGAAGTTTTCGTATTTGAAGGTCTAGAAAAAAGAAAGGTGGAAAGCGTTCAAGCTGGAGATATTTGTGCTATTACTGGATTGGATGGTTTCGAAATTGGCGATGCTGTTTGTGATGTTGATAATCCTGAAGCTTTAGCAACGATTCAATTGGATGAGCCTACTATGTCGATGTTGTTTACGATTAACGATTCTCCTTTCTTTGGAAAGGAAGGAAAGTTTGTAACTTCTCGTCATATTCAAGAAAGACTGCAAAAGGAATTAGAAAAAAATCTTGCCTTGCGTGTTCAAGATACAGATAAAGCAGATCGATGGATGGTTTATGGCCGTGGTGTCCTTCACTTATCTGTATTAATCGAAACCATGCGTCGCGAAGGATATGAATTGCAAGTGGGTCAACCGCAAGTAGTTTATAAAGAAATTGACGGTAAAAAATGTGAGCCAATTGAAGAATTGACGATCGATTTACCAGAAGAATTCGGTGGTACTGCTGTTGAAGCGGTAACGAAAAGAAAAGGTGAAATGACCAATATGTCACCAAAAGGTACTCGGATGATTATTCAGTTTTTGATTCCATCTAGAGGTATTATTGGACTGCGAAGCTATTTGTTAACGCAAACAGGTGGTGAAGCAATCATGACCCATAGATTCTTAGATTACCAACCATTCAAAGGGGAAATTCCTGGTCGTCAAAATGGATCAATGATTTCATTGGAACAAGGTATGTCAATTCCTTTCTCTTTAAATAATTTACAGGAACGCGGAAAATTCTTTGTTTCTCCTAACGAAAATATATACGAAGGTCAAGTAATTGGTGAAAACTCAAGAGCTGGAGATTTGTGTGTGAATGTTACCAAGACCAAGAAAATGTCTAACATGCGTTCTTCAGGAGCAGATGAAAAAGTGCGTCTAGCACCACCAAAATTATTTAGCTTGGAAGAATGTTTGGAATATATTCAAGGTGATGAATATGTGGAAGTTACTCCACAATCTCTTCGTATTCGTAAGATATTCTTAAAAGAAGGAGATCGTAAAAGATCTGGAAAATAATAAGATTCAAACTAGAAAGCTCCAAGTAATTGGGGCTTTTTTTATGTAATGTTTTTTCGAGTAGTAAAATTTCAGGATTCCTTTGCTTAATCGAAACGCATGGATTGCGCTGGACTTATACGCGCTATAACGACACTTGGTATAAAAAGCGCCAAAGCACAAATGATAAAGGTGGCACAATTCAATCCCAACCATGCACCAAGTGTTAATTCAATCGGAACGGTGTTTAAGTAATAAACGGTAGGATCTAATTGGATCAGTCCGAAATGAGATTGCAGATAGCAAAGTCCTAAGCCAATGACATTACCGATCAACATTCCTTGAAGTATTAAATAGCCAGCTTGAATTAAAAATATTTTTCGAATCGACCAATCAGTGCTGCCTAAGGCTTTCAAAAGTCCGATAAATCGAGTTCTTATGATGATCATGACAAGTAGGGCAGAACCCATATTGATGATTCCAATAATTAGCATCAGTATGATGATGATGCTCACATTAATATCGAGAAAACCCAACCAGTTAAAAAGGTCTTGCTCCGCCTCAATGATAGATTGCACTTGAATTAATTCGCCTTCTTTATTGGGTTTCATCTCCACTTTTGATGCTAAATCCTTTTTCATAAGTTCTAGTTCATCCCAATTATCGAGTTGCACTTCGTAACCGGCGATTAAATTTTGCCAGGTACCTTTACCTTCTTTGAGGGTAACCAAAAGTCGACCATCGTTTAAAGGGATGTAGTATTTGCTACCCGAAATATTTAAGGACATTTTACTCAATTCTCCTTCAGAATTTAAGGCTATTTCAGAATTATTGGTTTTGTGTAATTGAATGCTACAGGTGTCTTTTGGAAGTAAGCTTTGACTATTTTTATCAAATTGATAGACGATTAATCGGTAAGTTGTATCTATGAAATTGCTTAAAATTGCTCTTCCAGCAAAGCGATCTGGACCATCACCCCAATCGTATTGTAAATTTTCTTTTTGACCAGAGACATCTGCTCTCAATACTATTCTTCCTTGAATGAGGGTATCGTCAATGCTAATACTACTTGAAAGACCCCAATCGTTTAGTTTTTGGATGGTTCTCAAATCACAAAAAACCATTTTTTTATCGTAGTCTTCAAATCCAGTATCAAAAATCCCGACGATCTTAAATTTTCTTAAAATTGGTTTCTCCTTTACGAAAAAGCTGTTTATTTCTTCATTTAATTTAAAATGTAAAACTTCACACAAGCGTTTCGACAAAATAATTTCAGAAGAAGGGATCTTTTCTTTGAAGTTGGGTAGTCTACCTTGAACCAAATGAGATTGTATAAATTTCCAATGGTATTTACTTTCCACTCCTTTCATGAGTACACCCGTAATTTCTTGCTTGTGTAGGACACTGTCTTTTCCATTGGCCAATGCTATTTTATCCTCAAAGGAAGAAGATTGAAGTAAGCCAGGCTTATAGGCTACCAAGTCAACACTAGCGACTCCTTTGCTTGCTAAAAGCGTTTGAATTAATTCTTTATCACGATGTATGGGTGGACATTCAATAATAGATGAAGTTCCTGCTTTTGATAAGAGGAGTGGAGCAGAATAACCCGTAACTTTGCGGCGCACTTCATTTTGAAAACCTGTAACCACCGCTAGGGTTATCAAGTTAACAACAATAGATAGTGCAATACTTATGATGGATATACGAAGAATAGGTTTAGAAACTTTTATACCTTGCGACTTCGAAAGTAATATGCGTTTTGATATGAATGTTTCAAATAACAAATGGTCTAATTTTCAAGTTCAAAAATACGCAAAGCTTTTGTGCTTGGAAACATTTTTGTTGTTTATACTTTTTTCTTGTAAAGTTGAAGCAAGTGTTTTTGTTCCAATTGCAGGATCTATTGTGATAGAAGAGGATACATTGCGGACACTTCCTGTTCAAATGTATACCACTTTAGATCTTAAAAAACCTCTATTAGGCATTGACCGCTTGCATCTTTTTGTCGATTCATTGAAAGACAAAAGAATTGCAGTTGTAGGCAATCAAACTTCTGTGGTTAAAGGAATACATTTAGTAGATACGCTTCTTGCATTGAAATTAAATGTGATAAAAGTATTCTCTCCAGAACATGGATTTCGTGGTGATGTAGATGCTGGAGAAAAAGTACACAGTTCGGTTGATGAAAAAACGGGAATACCTCTTGTTTCTCTGTATGGAAATCACAAAAAACCTACAGATGCAGATTTAAGTGACATCGATATTGTTATTTATGATATTCAAGATGTTGGTATTCGATTTTACACCTATATTTCAACTTTACATTATGTAATGGAAGCTTGTGCAGAAAATCAAAAGCAATTAGTTGTTTTAGATCGCCCTAATCCCAATGGACATTATGTTGACGGTCCAGTTCTTGAGCCTGCTTACAAATCTTTTGTTGGGATGCATCCTGTTCCCATTGTTTACGGAATGACGATTGGTGAATATGCGCTAATGGTTAATGGTGAGCAGTGGTTAGATAAAAAAATCTTATGTAATCTTTGGGTGATACCATGTAAGAATTACACTCATAAAACAAAATATGTGGTGACTGTTCCTCCATCACCCAATCTGAAATCTGAATTGGCCATTTCATTGTATCCTAGTTTATGTTTTTTTGAAGCTACCACGGTGAGTGTAGGTCGTGGTACTGAAAAGCCTTTTGAAATGTATGGTCATCCACGCTTTCCGAAAACTAATTTTCAATTTATTCCGGTCCCACAGATAGGAGCTAGAAATCCTCCTCATGTCAACAAAGTGTGCAATGGGTATGATCTTTCAAGCTCGCTTGTGAAAAGAACTTATGAAATCAATTTGAATTACCTCACGCAAGCTAGAGATTTATTAAGTGATTCAGCTGTATTTATTGATCAAAATGCTTTCTTTAATCGATTGGCTGGAACTGCAACTTTGATGGAGCAATTGTATAAAGGATGGTCAGCAAAAGAAATTAGAGCGACATGGCAACCAGGAATTGATTCCTTTATGTTGATCAGGAAAAAGTATTTGTTGTACGATTAATCTAGGGCTTTCTGACTCAAAGCTACTTCAGCAGCCATTTGTTGTGCATACGCTTCCATCTTATCAGCAATCAATGAATCAGTAGAACCAATAATTCTTGCTGCTAGAATCCCTGCATTTTTACTTGCGTTTAAAGCCACTGTTGCGACTGGAATTCCATTGGGCATTTGTAAAATACTTAAAATGCTGTCCCATCCATCAATTGAATTGCTTGATTTAATAGGAACGCCAATCACAGGAAGTGTTGTTAAAGAAGCAACCATTCCTGGTAAATGCGCAGCTCCACCAGCACCAGCGATTATAATTTGATAACCATTTTCTTTGGCTGATTTCGCAAACGCCACCATTTTTTCTGGAGTTCTGTGTGCTGAAACTACTTCTGCATGATTGCTGATACCAAAATAATCTAAAATTTCTTTCGCCGCTTTCATTACTGGATAGTCGGAAGCGCTTCCCATTATTATTGCTACTTGTGCCATTTTATTTGGTTTTTTCAGTTGGTATTTCTTCTTTTATTTCTTCAATAGGTACTTGAACCTCATTAGAAATAGTCTTTGGTGTTTCTTTTGCTGCGTAATGAATTGTGTTTTCAATTTCTGAATACACTTGATCCATTGGTTGCGTTAATTCTTGTTGTTTATCTTGCAATATTTGACTGATATTCATGTCTTTTGATATTTCTATTCCAGACTTACGAATCTCATTTTGAATCTCACTGGTAGCATTTCGAATTTGAAAAAGTGTCTTTCCTAATGTTTTAGCCATGCTTGGAATACTTTTAGCTCCAAAAAACATCAAAACAAATAAGAGAATCACCATAATTTCTGATCCTGAAATATCGTTTAGAAAAAGCGGTAGGTGCAACATCTTATTTGATTTTTGACAAAGTTACAATATTTATATGGTTTGTATTTTCTCAACAATTTTAGAAAGAAGCGAATTGGGTACAAAAGGAAGTAAACACTTAATTAAAAAATTATAACTCACCTGATCGAAAATGATTAATTTTCGGTTCATTAGGCCATTATAACCTTTGAGAGCGGTACTATTCGCACTTGCACCTTTAGCAAACATATCACTTCCATCCATTCCTGCAACTTTTTCAAATTCAGTTTTTACAGGTCCAGGACACAAGGCTGAAATGTGAATTCCACTTCCTTTTAATTCTTGTCGCAAAGCCTTTGTAAAAGAAATAACAAATGCCTTCGTAGCAAAATAGGTAGCTTGTAAAGGTCCTGGAAGGAATCCAGCAGTACTGGCAGTATTTAATATCCATCCTTCTTTGTGCTTGCGCATATCCTGTAAATATAAATGGGTCAATTCAACCAGCGCGATTACATTTAAATGTATCATCTGATTATCAATGGCTAAATCGCGATCAATAAATTTACCATGTCCTCCAAATCCAGCATTATTGAATAGATAACTGATAAAAATATTTTTCTCTTGCGTAAAAGCATACACTTTTTTCGCGGCTCCTTCTGCGCTTAAATCTATGGAGAGAATTTCTACCTGAATTTTAAATTCTTTTATAAGTTGCTCTTGAAGCTCCAGAAGATTATTTTCTCTTCTTGCCACAAGAACTAAGTTTCCACCTTTCTGCGCATGAATCTTTGCAAATTCTTTCCCTATGCCACTTGAGGCTCCTGTAATTAATGCTGTTCCAATCATTTTTTTTGAAGTATAAAATTGATATTATCGAATTAAATGCACAAAACAATGGTAATTCACATATGCTGCACTATTTACAATAACGGTATAAACCCCGTCGGTTAATGAAGTGCCTTTTTGATCTTTTCCATTCCAATCATTTAAATAATTATCCGTTGAAAATACCAGATCTCCCCATCTATTCAAAATACTTACACTCGTATTCGGTTTCAATCCAGCCATGAATAATAGATCATTGGTTCCATCTTCATTTGGAGTAATAACATTTGGAACGATAAATTCATCATACACAGAAACGAATTGAATGATGGTATCGCTACATCCATTAGGACTCGTTACAATAAGTTGAACCGGGTATACGCTTTCTACACCAAAAGAATAAGGAATAGGGGAGTTATTGAAATTTTGACCTTCAATAGTCCAAGATTGAACATTCCAATTTCCGGTTGAGGTATTGGTAAAGGTTATAATTTCATTCAAATCTGGATCTGTTGGTGAAAAAGAAAAGTTGGCAACTGGATAGGTAGGAGGAAAAATCACGATATTATTCAAAGTGTCTGTACAACCATTTCCATCATCTGTTACTACCAAGGAATAGGTCCCTGGTCCTACATTATTGATATTCAAACCACTTTGGAATGGCATGGTTGACCAATCATAACTATAACTTCCTGTTCCACCAGTAACTTGAAGTCCATTGATGGTTCCAAGTTGTAAACAGGTAGGTTGAATGAGGTTCAAAGCATTGCTATTGATCACTGGTGGGAAGTCTTGTCCCACTGTAAAGGTTTGGGTTGCGAAACAATTATTCACATCTGTAACGGTAAAAGTATAGTTTCCAGGAGTTAAATTTGGATTACTCAAGGTACTCACATTATTCGACCAAAGTGTGGTAAGACCAACACCAGAAACCGTAACTCCCATAATCGAACCCAATTGACCATCACAGCCTACATTACTCAACACCATTACTGATGTTTGAATGGTAGGTCCACCAAATGAATTCACCAATAATGGCCCTAAACTATCCGTACAATTATTCGCATCAACCACATAAAGGGTGTAAGATCCTGCTACCAAATTATTTATGTCAATTGTAGTTGCATTAGAATTAGACCAAGAATAAGTATAGGGTGTAACTCCTCCGGCAACTGTTATATTGCTGATCGTCCCGTTTCCTTGTCCGCAATTTTCACCAATGATAACAGGTGTATTATTGATGCTTGGTGGAGGCGTATTAATAATATTATAAGGTCCCACTTGAGCGGTACATCCAATAGCATCGGTAACGGTCAAGGAATAATTCCCTGCTGATAAACCATTTTGATTCAATGAATTTCCATTTCCAGGAGTCCAAAGATAAGTTAAACCATTACCTATAGCTGTAAGTCCAGTGATGCTTCCATTGCCCTGTCCACAATTTTCAGGACTTAAAACAATTGCAGTAGTATTTACAGTTGGTCCTGCAATATAGCTGATAACAAAAGGACCTGCAGTAACAAGGCATCCATTAGCATCTGTAGCTGAAAGAGAATAAGATCCTGCAACTAAATTCGAAAGATTAAGGGTAGTGCCCGTTGAATTTGTCCAGATGTAACTTAAGTTATTACCTGTAGTGGTAATTCCAACAATACTACCCAAGGTACCGATGCAACTTTGAGGCGTAAGAACCATATTCGTTGCATTTATGGTAGGAAGTGTTGCTCCAGAAATCACATAAGGTGCGGATGTACTCGAACATCCAACGGCATCTGTTACAGTTAAGGTATAGTTTCCGGCACCGGCATTCGTTAGGTTAGCACTTGGAGTTGATACACCGCTCCATGAATACGAGTAAGGAATCACACCACCACTTGCACTGAGTCCAGTAATAGATCCCGGAGAGGAACAAGTAGCGTTTAAAACTACTGCATTACCTGTAATTTGAGGGTTAGCACCAACAAAAACGGTAACAGGTCTTCTAAAACTTCCTGGACAAATACCTACATAATAGGTAGTAGTTGTAGTAAGGATAGGAGTGGTGAAACTATTCCCACTTCCTACAACAGCTGAGCCAAAAGGAGTTGAATACCAAGTCAAAGCTCCAACAGGAGGAACTCCAATGGTCGAAGCCGTCAAGGTTACAGATGCGCCATTACATATAGTGTCATTAGCAGCTAGAATATCATAAAAACTAGTATTGGTTGTTGTAGTCCCAGAAGCACCAGCAGTAGCGCCATTGGGAGGAAAATTAACTACATGAGCCGAATTGGTTACCCCATTGATTCCACCTTGTACCAATTGAATAGGATTTCCTCCTGTAATCGAGATTAAACCTCCTGCACCTCCGCCACCAGGTCCGTCAGCCTCCATTGTAGGATTTGAAGCAAAAAGACCGATTGAAAGCACTTGATTTCCACCATTTCCACCATTAGCAACTAAATTAAGATTTGCGGGTACGGTATTCACATGAGAAATATATACCGATCCACCTCCACCAGCACCACCTGCAGCATCATTTCCATATTTTAAGGTAGAAGTTTGTGGTGCAGTGAGTCCAGCCGAATTAGCATTGACTCCATTAGAACCATTGGCTTCAATGGTACCTGGTCCGCTAATCGTTCCATAAACTTTTAAAAATGCTATTCCACCACCACGGCCGCCATTTCCACCTTGCGTATCATTTTGATCTCCAGCACCTCCGCCGCCACCGGCAAAAATTCTTGTTGCATCTAAACTTAATGGATGTCCACCTAAGCCACCTTCTTTTCTTCTATAATCTCCATTCCAAGCGGTATTGTTTGGTCCAACGGTGAGTTCATTCTGATCACTTGTAGATCCTGAGTATCCTCCACGACCACCTCCAGGACTAATGGAACCACCAAATCCTGCACCCTCCAAATTCCATGAGGTATTATAAGTGGTGCTAGGCACTCCTTTTCCAGTATAAGTTCCTGTTCCAACATTGGAACCACCACCACCACCGGCATTGTGATTTCCACCACCCCCACCACCATTTGCTGGTGCTGATTTACAATATCTTGAGTATATAGCA
Source organism: Flavobacteriales bacterium (assembly GCA_947488235.1). GTDB lineage: Bacteria > Bacteroidota > Bacteroidia > Flavobacteriales_D > Crocinitomicaceae > UBA952. The sequence goes on from CANLAQ010000029.1 coordinate 16,267, forward strand.
TCATATTCCACATAGAATCCCGCAATTCCTTCACCTTTTTCTGCTCCTTGTGTAGCGACATGTGAAGCACAAAAACCTATATTATTAACACTTCCTGGAGGCGCTCCAAGAGTATTGTTCTCTGTTACACCACCTCTGAATCCTGCTCCGGTAGCACTTATTTTACTTCCTGTATTGAATAAAAGTGTACCGTTTATCTCTGCTGCTACTACACCACCTGTTGTTCCATTCCAAAGTGCAGGAACGGCAGACATATTAGCATTCAGTGTAAGATTTATAAATCTAGGTACTCTTACGATTTGAACATGTCCACTTGCTGTATATAAATTACTCAAGGGACACATAAGATTTATAGTTGTTGTTCCTGCAACAGATTTAACTTCTGCCAATTCGAATTTTCCTGCATTGTTATAGTTTAAAATCTCTCCCCACAAATCTTGAAAAGAAGACCAGTCATTCAAATGACCAATTGGAGTAGTGTAAGGCCCCCAAAACATTCCACCAGAATTTACATACTCATTGGCTGCATAGGTATCAACATTTAAACTCGCTCCTTGCATTTGTATGATTAATATTAAATCACCCGGAACAAGATTGCTGGTATATATTCCGCCTTGTAAAGCATTGCTTGCTACGGTAATTGCAGAAGCACCCGCAGTAGTATTTGCAGTTAAATTAGTATAGCTGTTGATAATGGCATTTGCTGTGGTAACGGTATAATTTCCATCTTTTCCTCGTTGAGCAAACGCATTTGTTAAGGATAGGAATGAAATAAGAATAAAAAGAGAGATTTGTTTCATGATATTAATTTGCTTTAGACGCATAAAGATACAATTTCGTTGTTTTATTTTGTCATTAATTGTCTTCTTTAACGGATATTCCTGATAAACATTTCCAATGACCTAATTGTTTTTTGAAATCCATTAATTCCCTGCTTTTAGAAACATCAGATTCGCGATCAGGACGCTCGTGAAATAAATGAAATTGAATTGCTTTAAATCGCATGGTAAAAGCTTCCATTCCCATTGCCTTTGCGCGCCATTCAATATCTGAGTCTTCTCCATAACCAGGCAAAATATATTCAGTGTCAAATCCATTCAATAGCATTAAATCTGATTTACACCAGCCCATATTACAGCCAATTAATTTAGGTTCCGACAGCAATTTATTGGATAGACAAGGAGCATAAAGTCTTTCTTCAATGCGTTTTGTTTTATTTTTAAAGAGGTCGATTAAACTTGGATTTGTTTCTGGATGAGCTATTAATTTCATAGAAGTTATTGGATCTAAATCTAAGCGTCTTCCTGCACAAAACCTTCCTTTTTTAATGTGCTTATTGTAATTTTTAATAAAATGTCTGTGCACTACACAATCACCGTCAATGAATATGATTTTGTCATATTTTGATTTTAGAATTGCCTTATTTAAAATTAAATTTTTTCTAAATCCAAGATCCTCTTGCTGCATCAATACAATATCGAGCTTGCCAGTAAATTGATTCAATGTTGGAAGAATATTTTGATCGTCAGCGTCTTGAGCAATACATACTTCAAAATCCTTATAACTTTGTTTGCATAAGGAATTAAGCACACTATTCAAGGCAGAATACTCTTTATAAACACAAACAATAACGGATACTGACATCTATAAATTTATTTAATTTTCAATTGTTCTACAATTCGAGCAACTGCTGGACAAATCATGGTATTGGTCGCTGTTAACTCTAAGATTTGATACATATTTTTTCTATTGGTATGCGGGTATTCACGGCAGGCCAAAGGTCGGTATTCATAGATGGAGCAAGTGTTATCTGATTCGAGAAAAGCGCAAGGTGAACTTTGCAATACATAATCTCGATCTTCATCCATTCTCAAATATTGCTTGATGAAAACGGCTTCTTTGATGCGTAAATGTTTAGCGATTTTTTTAATGTCTGTATCTCTAAAAATAGGACTGGTTGTTTTGCAGCAATTCCCACAATTCAAACAATCAGTTTTTTTGAATTCGGCATCATGAGCTTTTTGAAAAACAGCATCAAGTTGTTTCGTGCTCTTCATTTTTTGAAGAAATTTTAAATTTTCAAGCTTATTCTTAGTCGCGAATTCTAAGGATTCAAGATCTGCTGATTGTAAGTTAGTGGAATTCAATTTAAGTATTTTTTATCAAAGTAAAAGGTCCCAAAGGGAAGTAATGAAGCTACAAGCCCTAGCAAGGTAATTTTATAATTCCATTTTTTATTTACAGCTACCAAAATTACAAAAACACAGTAAGCCATGAATAATACTCCATGTGCCATTCCAATTGGATACAAAAGTTTTTTATAAAGGACTAAATTATTGGGTTTTACCAGTAGCATGTTGCAAAAAAGCACCAAATAGGAGATTCCTTCTCCGATGGCTAAAAATCTAAGTTGTTTTAATAAGTTCATTTTTCTAAAAGTTTTTCAAGTTCAATATGTTGGTCTCTAAAATGGGCTGCTTGAATAAAATCTAAATCTTTCGCAGCTTTTTCCATTTGTTTTTTTAAGGCTTTCATTACATCTTTCAATTGTTTTTGATCTCCATAAAAGGTAGGTGAATCGGCTGCCAATTGTTTTACTTCCTCAATTTCTTGCGCCATATTTCGGGTTAAATAATCTCCATCAGCGACTTTAGTAGATTGCATAATCTTTTCCGTGGATTTATTTAATGCGGTCGGCTGAATATTATGCTCCCGGTTATATTCAATTTGCATGGTGCGTCTTCTGGCAGTTTCATCGATCGTACGCTGCATTGACTTGGTCATTTTATCGGCATACATAATCACTTTTCCATTAATATTTCTCGCTGCCCTTCCAACGGTTTGAACAAGGGAGCGCTCATTGCGCAGGAAACCTTCCTTATCTGCATCTAAAATAGCAACCAAAGAAACCTCAGGTAAATCTAGTCCTTCCCTCAGTAAATTTACACCAATTAAAACATCGAAAGTCCCTAAGCGCAATTGCCTTAAAATCTCAACTCTTTCAATAGTGACAATTTCACTGTGAATATAACGGCACTTAATTTCAAGTTTGTCCAGATATTTTTGCAATTCCTCTGCCATTCTTTTCGTTAAGGTCGTCACTAATGTTCTGTCTCCAGCAGCAACACGCTCTTGAATTGCATCTATTAAATCATCAATTTGATGCTTACTGGTTCTCACTTCAATGATGGGATCTAGAAGTCCAGTTGGACGGATTAACTGTTCAATTATAACACCCTCTGATTTTTCCATTTCATAGTCTGCCGGAGTTGCAGAAACATAAATAGTTTGATGCATCATTCCTTCAAATTCCTCAAATTTCAATGGACGGTTATCAATTGCAGCTTGCAAGCGAAATCCGTAATCCACTAAATTAATTTTCCTAGCCCGATCTCCTCCATACATCCCCCGAACTTGTGGTAAGGTTACATGACTTTCATCCACCACTAATAAATAATCCTCTGGAAAATAATCTAACAAGCAAAAGGGTCTTTCTCCAGGTTGACGCTGGTCAAAATATCTAGAATAATTTTCAATTCCCGAGCAATATCCAAGTTCTCGAATCATTTCAAGGTCGTAATTCACTCTGTCATCTAGTCGTTTTGATTCTTCTAATTTTCCGTCCTTTTTAAAATTTTCAACCTGTTCTACCAAATCATCTTGAATTTGGATAATAGATTGCCTTGTATTTTCTGGACTGGAGACAAATAAATTCGCAGGGTATAATTGCAGCTGTTCAAATTTTTCTAGATTTTGCTTGCTTACCGGTTCAATGGCACTAATTTTTTCAATTTCATCTCCAAAAAATTCAATTCTAATAGCATAATCTGCATAGGCTAAATAAATATCAACGGTATCACCAATTACTTTGAAGGTTCCTCTTTTGAATTCTTCTCCAGCGCGTGAATATAGATTTTCGACCAATCGGTGTAAAAATTGATTGCGCGGAATAATTTGACCAACATTGATTTCAATGATACTATTTCTAAATTCAACAGGATTTCCAATTCCATAAATGCAGGAAACTGATGCAACGATAATGACATCTCTTCTTCCAGATAATAAAGCTGAAGTAGCTGAAAGTCTTAATTTCTCAATTTCATCATTTATTTGCAAGTCCTTTTCAATGTAAGTATTCGTGACCGGTAAATAGGCTTCAGGTTGATAATAATCATAGTAGGATACAAAATACTCTACAGCATTATGTGGAAAAAATTGCTTGAATTCACCATATAATTGAGCTGCTAAAGTTTTGTTGTGGGAAAGAATTAAAGTAGGTCGATTGGTCTCTTGAATGACATTGGCAATAGAAAATGTTTTACCGCTTCCTGTTACTCCCAGCAAAGTCTGGTGCTCGATTCCTTGCCCAAGTCCTTCAACTAATTGCCGAATAGCTTCTGGTTGGTCCCCTGTAGGTTTATAATCAGAAATGAGTTCAAAATCCATGGTGTAAAGATATTAATAAGAAATACATTGCGCCGCAGTAACATCTGATAAATTAACATTTGATCTGTTCCGATTTTTGAAATAAAATTTTAATAAGCACTCACTCTTTCTATTTCCTTGATTACTTTTGTAAAAATAATTTCAATGAAATTTGATATCGCAGTAATAGGTGGTGGGATCGTAGGAGCAGCAACATTCTATAAGTTACAATTGCATAATCCTCAATTAACCATTGCCTTGTTTGAGAAAGAAGATCTTCTAGCAGATCATCAAACGGGTCACAATTCAGGTGTACTTCACTCAGGTTTGTATTATAAACCAGGATCCTTAAAAGCGAGAAATTGTATAGAAGGTCGAAAAGAATTGGTTGCCTTTGCAAAACAATATAATATTCCTCATGATGTTTGCGGTAAAGTGGTAGTTGCTACTGATGAAAGTGAATTGGCCAATATGGAGCGTATTTATCAGATCGGTTTACAGAACGAAATAGAAGGTCTTGCTAAAATTACCGCTGCACAAGTGAAAGAAATTGAACCTTATGTAGAATGTATTGCTGGTCTTGTGGTTCCATGTACTGGAATTATTGATTTTCGTGCAGCTACAAGAAAAATGGTAGAACTGGCTTTGGAGATTAATCCAATGAGTAAGTTATTTCTGGCACACGAAGTAAAAGACATTCAAAAACAAGGCGACAGTAGTATTGTTTTGACAAATAAGGGAGATTTTGAAGCGCGTTATTTAGTTTTTTGTGCTGGATTGCAAGCGGATAGATTGGCAAGAAAGGATGGTGTGAATTTAAAAGAACAAGTGGTAGGATTTAGAGGTGATTATTATGAGTTGACTGAGTCCGCTAGAGAAAAAGTAAAGCATTTAATTTATCCAGTTCCCAATCCAGACTTTCCGTTTTTAGGCGTTCATTTTACCAGAATGACTGATGGGGAAATTGAGTGTGGACCCAATGCAGTCTTTACTTTTAAGAGAGAAGGATATGGCAAAACAGATTTTTCTTTAAAAGATACCTGGGATGCTTTGACTTATCGTGGAACTTGGCGCTTGTTTTTCGGCAATATTTCATTTGGAATCAATGAATACCGTAGGGCATTTTCAAAGAAATTATTTTTAAAGACGCTACAAAGGATTATTCCTAGTCTCACTATGGATGACATTCATCCGGGAAGAGCAGGAGTGAGGGCTTTATTATTGGCTCAAGATGGTGATACTAAGGATGATTTTAGAATAGAATATCATGGAAATTCAATTCATGTTCTTAATGCTCCATCTCCTGCAGCAACGGCATCTTTAGCTATTGGAACCTATATAGCAGAAGCAGCTGACCAACATTTTAAATTGAAGGTTTAGTTTTTAACTACAATCGTTTTTTGAAGCGCTACGGATGTTGGAATGGTAATTAATTCATTAGCATCGGTTTTGATGTAGAGAAAATAAAAGGAAATGTCTACTAATTTCCCCTCTATATCATACTCTCTGTCCAATACGCGAATGGTCTGTCCGATCTTAACTGGGTGATTGAAAAACAAGATCAAACTCGAAGTGATATTGGATAGAATCGACCATTGAGCAAAAAAGGCAATGCCCATCACTGTAATTACTGAGGTTATAAAAACCATCAACTGATTCCTATTAATATTCCAAATTCCTGCAAGTGCCGTTAAAACAAAAATCAAGAGAAAAAGATTGATAATTCTTAGGGTGATTTTCTTTCTTTTGATATCAAAATCAATTCGACTTAAAATTCTATTTACTGCGGAACCAGAGAAAATTTTAACTACGATAACAATAAGTCCTAAAATACCAGTTTCAATAATTTGAAAATTCATATTATTTATTTTTTAGTTTAATTTTTGCTTGTTCCCAATAAAGATCCATCTCTTCTAGATTCATTTCACCAATATCTTTAGCGTCCGTCTCGATGAGTTGTTCCATTAATTGAAAACGATTTAGAAATTTTAAATTAGTTTTTGCTAAAGCACTTTCTGGTGATATGCCAATAAATCTAGCGTAATTCACCAAGGAAAAAAGAACATCACCAAATTCTTCTTCTATGTGAGGAGATGCTGAGTTCACTTCAACCTGTAATTCTTGTAGTTCTTCTTCTACTTTTTTCCAAACATCTTGTTTGTCTTTCCATTCAAATCCAATTCCCTTAACTTTCTCTTGAATTCTAGTCGCTTTAACCAAGGCTGGTAGAGAAGAAGGAACTCCCTCTAAAACTGATTTTTTTCCTTCTTTCAACTTTAATTTTTCCCAATTGGCTTTAACTTCTTCTTCATCTTGCACAATGGTGTCGCTGTATATATGTGGATGTCTATGGATTAATTTTTCACAAATACCATTCAATACACTGGTAACATTAAAAGCGCCTTGTTCATCCCCTATTTTGCAGTAAAAAACTAAATGAAGAAATAAATCACCCAATTCTCCTTGAACCTCTTTTAAGTCTTTTCCGGTAATAGCATCCGCTAATTCATAGGTTTCTTCTATGGTTAGATTGCGCAGCGACTCAAAAGTCTGCTTCTTATCCCAAGGGCATTTTTCCCTCAATTCATCCATTACGGTCAGTAAGCGTTCAAACGCTTTTAATCTTTCATCCATTGCAATGCAAAATTATATTTTAATCTCTAATACTATTGATTAACTTTGTTAATTGATGATAAAGATTTTAATTTTTAGTTGTTTTTTATTTGCGACAAGTTCGTTCTTAGCTCAAGCACAATTTGATCGTGGTTTTGAATACCGTCAAAAAATTGGATTCCTAGCAGCTCATAGAGGAGTGATGGCGCACATGCCTAGAGAAACAGCTAAAGCAATAGAAATAAGTTATATACTAAGAACTAGAGGTACTAAAAATTGGCATCAAGCGTATCGTTACCCAACTATCGGAGGGACTTTGTTTTTAGGATCCGTTGGAAACACTGCTTTAATGGGTAATTATGTCGGTGCTTATGGATTTTCAGAATTACCCATGATTAAAACCAAGCATTATGATATGTCATTTAAATTGGGTTGCGGTGTAGGTTATACTTCAAAAATTTATGATCCAATTAACAATCCTAAAAATGTCGCAGTTAGCACCCATCTTAATGCAATGATGTGCTTTGCCATTAAAAGTTCGTATCGTTTTGGACCACATGCACTAAATACTGCATTAGACATCACACATTTTAGTAATGCAGCCTTTAAAGTTCCTAATTATGGTGTAAATATGCCTTATTTGTCTTTAGGATACGCATATATTTTTCAGCCAGCTGACGACAAAACTATTGCTGAAAAATCAAGACTTTTAGCGCCATTCAAACGACATTGGAATTATAGTGTTTTAGGAATTGGATCTGTGAAAGAGGTAATGCCAGTTGGTGGGAAGAAATATCCTGTTTATGCTTTAAATTTCTCGGCACGCCGATTTTATAGTAATAAAGCTGGAGCTGAAATTGCCTTAGATGTGATTTCTAAACAAGCTGTTCTTGCTTATATACCGCTGATTTCAAAATCTCAAATGGATATTCTTCAAGTAGGTGTTTTTGCTGCGTATCTGGTTCCCTTTGATCATTTTAATTTTGTTTTCGGAATGGGAGCCTATGTGAGAGATAAATATCAACCTGAAGATAGGATTTATACCAGAATTGGTTGTAGATATCAATTTTCCAATGGCTTGATGGCTAATTTCACCCTAAAAACGCATTGGGCTCGTGCGGATTACTTGGAGTGGGGACTTGGATATACTTTTAAGAATCGAACAAAATGAGAAAAATATTTTTCATGCTGATGTTTTTACCGCTCGCTTTTTCTTGTAAAAAAGCAAGTGAACGAAAGTGTTGGAAATCTGCAGGTCCTTACGCTGAAAAAGTAATTCAATTGGGCGATTTTAATCGTTTGTTTTTAAAGGAGCATCTTCGATATACCCTCATTCAAGATTCGACCAATCAAATTGTTATTAAAGGTGGTGTCAATATGATCGACTTTATTGAAGTGAATGGTGAAAATGGTTTGGTTTCTATTCGCAGTAGAAATAAATGTAATTTTTTCAGGAAATATGCCATCGTTGATGTTGAAATCCATTACACCTCAATGATTAATATTGTTTTTGAAGGAACGGAATCATTAACTTGTTTGGATACGATGAAAACTAATTATTTAGCTTTGACGCTTAGAGATGGCGGTGGTTCTATGCATATGTTAGTCGATGCTTTTGATATTCGAACAGATCTCACACATGGTTGGGGCGACATGATGATTGCAGGAAAAACCAATACTTCGCGTTATCAATTATTAGGAGATGGATTTATTGATGCAAGCAATTTACAAGTAAGAGATTCTATTAGTTTCATTTCCTATTCTTCAACCATTCAAAAGATTAATGCTGAAAATTGCAAATTAAAATCAGAAATAAACGGCATTGGAGATATTTGGTATTATGGTATTCCTACTTCAATATATAATATCGAATACGGAAAAGGGAAATTGATAAACAAAAATTAAATAATTATTATGTTTGGATTCGTGCTCATAATTCTTGTGCTTGTTGTTTTATATTTCTTTCTAAAACTACTTGTTAAATTTTTTCTTTCGAGAAAGAATGAGGGTTCTCAAGAGCATGGAAATTTCTTAATTCGCATACTCTTAAAATTATTCATCAGGTGATTCGATATATTTTATCAATAATTCTTATTTTTTTGATAGGTAAATCTATCTATGCTCAATCTAATGGTACCCAAAAATTGGACAGTCTTAAAATCAGTGGCTATTGTGATTTATACTCAGCGCATGATTTTTTAAATCCTAATTCTTTAAGCGCAGACCTCTTTGTTTCCTCCAATCAATTGAATCAAGTAGCCATTAATTTAGCCTATTTGAACATAGGTTTTTATAAAAATAATTTTTCATTTCAATTCACGCCTGCAATAGGTACCTATATGCAAGCGAATTATCGAAATGAAAAAAAAGGAACCCGTTGGATATATGAAGCTTATGCAGGATGGTCGGTACATGGAAAGAAATTAAAGCAAATTGATGTGGGGGTATTTACCTCGCCTTATACGCAAGAAAATGCCATTTCAGCACAACAAATCATGTACTCAAGGAGCCTTTCAACCGAATATGTTCCTTATTATCTTTCTGGTGTAAGAAATAGCTTTCAGTTTAATAAAAATCTAAAACTCGCTGCATATTTAATTAATGGGTGGCAACATTTGCCTTCACTTACTTATTTACCCGCTTTAGGAACTTGGTTATCTTGGACAAAAAATTCATCCACTTTAAATTGGACTTCTTATTTGGGCAATGAAAAAACAAAAAATAATCCTGCTGCTACTTGGCGTTATTTTAATGAAGTTAATATTGAGCGACAATTTAAAAAGATTAAATTCCAATCTTGTGCCTATTATGGGTTTCAAGTGGTGGATAAATCTCTTAAACATTGGTGGCAAATGAATGCTATTGCATCCTATTCCTTCAATTCTAAATTGAGTATGAATGGAAGAGTAGAATATATTAGAGATCGAGACGATATTCAAATCCAACAATATATTGATCCCAATGGATTTTATTTTATTGGAACTAGTTTCGGATTGAAATATAAACCCAATACAGCTCTTTCAATAGGTGCGGAATTGAAATCGATGCACAATAAAAATGGACTTAATAATTTAATCGGTTTTATCTTTATTCAAACAAATTTTTAAAAAATATGAAAGTAGTTTCCTTTAATGTCAATGGAATTAGAGCAATAACAAGTAAAAATTTCATTCAAGATATGATTGATGTTGATCCAACTGTGATTTGCTTGCAAGAGACTAAAGCAGATGTTGAACAAGTTAAAATAGCGGTAGCTCCCCTTGGTGCATATACAGTATACGCTAATGCTGCAGATAAAAAAGGATATTCTGGAACTGCTATTCTAACGAAGCTTAAACCGATTTCTGTTGTCTATGACATGGGAATAGATGAGCATGACCATGAGGGAAGAATTGTAGCTGTAGAATTTGAAAAGTGTTATGTGATTTCTGTTTATGTCCCCAATTCAGGTAGTGAATTAGCGCGTTTATCCTATCGTCAACAATGGGATGCTGACTTTTTGGGATATTTAAAAGAATTAGAAAAATCTAAACCTGTTGTTGTTTGTGGGGACTTTAATGTAGCGCATACCGCTATCGATTTGGCGCGACCAAAGGAAAATTACAATAAAGCAGCAGGGTATATGCAGCAGGAGATTGATGGGATGAATAATTTTCTAGCCGCAGACTTTATCGATACTTTTAGACATTTTTATCCAAATGAATCAAAATACTCTTGGTGGAGTTATCGTGCTGGTGCTCGTGAAAAAAATGTAGGTTGGAGAATTGATTATTTTTTGGTTTCAGCTTCTTTTATTTCTAAAATTAATTCAGCCTCCATACACAATGAAATTCATGGATCTGATCATTGTCCCGTAGCAATCGAAATAGCAGATTAAATTAAAGGATGTTTTTTGAATACCAAGCTACTGTTCTTGTGATTCCTTCTTGAATATTAATCTTAGGATCATAAGATAATAAAAGCTTTGCCTTTTCAATGGAGGCCAGTGAATGAGGTATGTCTCCACTTCTTACTTCTTGGTAAATAGGATTAATTTCTAATATCTCAGGATGCTCTGCTCCAAGCGCTGTTCGTAAATAGTCGTAAAGTTGATTCAAGGTCGTCGCCTCTCCACACGCTACATTGTAAATTTGATTAATCGCTTCCTTCTGGCTAGTGAAAAGCGCCTGTAAATTGATATTCACTACATTATCGATATAGGTAAAATCTCGAGAAAAAGATCCGTCACCGTTGATAACGGGAGCTTCATGTTTCAATAAGGATTGAATAAACTTGGGAATAACCGCTGCATACGCTCCCTCTGGATCTTGCCTTCTTCCAAAGACATTGAAATATCTTAATCCTATGAATTCCATTCCATACACCTTGGCAAAAACATCAGCGTACAATTCTCCTACATACTTGGTAATCGCATAAGGCGACATGGGTTTACCAATGCGATCTTCAACTTTAGGTAATTCTTTTGAGTCTCCATAAGTGGAACTGCTCGCAGCAAAAACAAATCTTTTAATACCAGCATTTCTGGTTGCTGTAATTATATTAAGGAAGCCATTGATGTTGATGTCATTGGTTGTGATCGGATCATTTATGGAACGAGGTACTGAACCTAATGCTGCAAGATGCAGTACTAAATCACAGTCTTTGACAGCGTTTTCACACATCTCAAAAGATCTTATATCGCCTTCTATTAAGGTGAAGTTGGGGTTTTCTATTGCTTTTGCGATATTCTCTCTCCTTCCTGTTAGAAAATTATCCAAGCAAACTACTTGGTGTTTTTCATTTAGTAAGGTATCACATGTATTTGACCCGATAAAACCGGCTCCGCCAGTGACTAAAATGCGCATTCAATTTATTTTTTATTTACAAGAATAACTCTTGGGAGGTAAAGTTATAAATTTTAGTTCAATTTCAATTTTTAGTCTCAAGATTCAATTAAATTTGTAACTATGTAAAATCCTATAGATATTTCAAGGATTTCAATAAATAGTATTAAAAAGAATAGGAGTTTTACAATGAGCAGTCATCTTAAAGATACTTTTAAGCATAAAGGAAAGCGTAAAATATTAATCGCGGAGTTAGTGGAAATGGGAATAAAAGATCAAGCAATTCTTGATGCTTTTAATGAGGTGCCGCGTCATTTTTTCCTTGACCTTGCTTTTGATGAACAAGCTTACACGAATATGGCTTTCCAAATCGGTTCTGGTCAAACAATTTCTCATCCCTTTACGGTGGCTTTTCAAACGCAATTATTGGACTTGCATAAAGCTGAAAAGGTGCTTGAAATTGGAACGGGTTCTGGATTCCAAACTTGTATTCTTTGTAAATTAGGGGTTCGTGTGTACACCATAGAAAGACATCACGACTTGCATGATAAAGCGAGGAGAATGCTTACTTTCTTAAACTTGAATGCTCGAATGAATTTTGGTGATGGCTATAAAGGAATGCCCTCTCATGCACCTTTCGATAAAATATTAGTTACTTGTGGGGCTCCAGAAATTCCAGAGGAACTTTTAAAACAATTAAAAATTGGTGGCTTAATGGTTATTCCTGTTGGAGAAGGTAAGGAGCAGAAAATGTTGCGAATCAAAAAAATTGCAGAGGATGATGTAGATATAGAAGAATTTGGAACTTTTAAATTTGTCCCAATGTTGGAACGAACTGTTAAATAATTGAAATGAAAATATTAATTACGGATGATGAACGCGCTATTCGCAGAGCTCTAAGAGAAATTCTTGAATTTGAAGGATATCAAATCGAAGAGGCTGAAAATGGAATGGACGCCCTTAAATTGTTACGGGAGCAATCTTTTGATTTGGTTTTTTGTGATATAAAAATGCCTCAACTCGATGGACTTGAATTGCTTTCGAAGATCAAAGAGGAAGGAATTAAAAGTTTGATTATTATGATTAGTGGTCATGGAACTGTGGAAACAGCTGTTCAAGCTATAAAAAATGGTGCCTTTGATTTTATCGAGAAACCACTTGATTTAAATCGAATCTTGGTTACCATTCGCAATGCGAAACTTAATACGGCTTTGGTTCAAGAAACAGTTCAATTAAAAAACACCATCAAGAAAATTAAAGGCACTTCTATTATTGGTGCTTCAAAAGCGATTAATGACATTAAATCAATGATTGAAAAAGTAGCTCCTTCTGATGCTCGAGTTTTGATCACGGGACCAAATGGTTCGGGAAAGGAATTGGTAGCACGCTCGCTTCATGATTTGTCTTCGAGGAATACCATGCCATTCATTGAGGTGAATTGCGCTGCAATACCAGCTGAATTGATTGAAAGCGAACTTTTTGGTCATGAGAAAGGTGCTTTTACTTCCGCTGTAAAAGATAAAAAAGGAAAATTTGAATTGGCACACGGTGGAACTTTGTTTCTTGATGAAATTGGGGACATGTCGCTAAGCGCTCAGGCAAAAGTATTGAGAGCACTTCAAGAAAATGTAATACAAAGAGTAGGTGGCGAAAAAGATATTAAGGTAGATTGCCGAATTCTTGCAGCGACCAATAAGGAACTACGAAAGGAAATCTCTGAAGGAAGATTCCGAGAAGATTTGTTCCATCGCTTGGCTGTTATTCCAATTCATGTTCCTTCTCTGAATGAAAGAAAGGATGACATTTCGATTTTAGCCAATTATTTTATTGAAATCATTTGTGCTGCTCATGGTATCAAATGCAAACAATTTGATTCGGCTGCTTTAAAAGCTTTGGAATCAATTAATTGGACAGGGAATATTCGCGAATTGCGCAATGTGATTGAACGCTTAATAATCCTTTGCGATGAGGTGATTACCGCTGCTGATGTTAAACGATTTACTTCGATCTCGTAAAATTCTATAAAAACTATTAATTTTAAGACTTAGATTTTAAAAGCTATGAAAAATATTTTATTCAAGTTGTTACCGCATGTTACCGCAGTGCTTCTATTTGTGATTGTATCCTCTGTTTATTTCTCTCCTGTTTGGGATTCTTATAGTTTAAAACAAAGTGATGTTAAACAATATCAAGGTGTCGCCAAAGAAATTGCTGATTACCGTATGTTGAATGGTAAAGAGCCTTTGTGGACTAATGCTATTTTTGGCGGAATGCCTGCTTATCAAATTAGTATCAATCATGAGAATAATTGGATGCTTAAGGTCGGTGAAATGATGCGTCTTGGTTTGCCTGTTCCCGTTGGGAATCTATTTGTGATGTTGATTGGGTTTTATATACTTGCGCTGTGTATGCGCATCAATCCATGGCTTGGAATAGTGGGGGCGCTAAGTTTTGGTTTTGCGACTTTTAATATTCTCTATCTAGGTGCTGGGCATCTTACTAAAATTAATGCGGTTGCTTATATTGCCCCAAGTTTAGGGGGATTGTTGCTCGCCACCAGAGGGAAATGGATGCTTGGAAGTGTCTTGTTTGCGTTTTTCTTCTGTTTGAATCTTTGTTCCAATCACTTTCAAATCACTTATTACACCGCAATATTTCTATTGGTAATTGCTATCGCAGAAGGAATTCGTTTGGTTTTTGAAAAACAATTTAAATATCTGTTAATCGTCAGTGGTAGTTTAATCGCAGCAGGTATTCTTGCTGTCCTGCCTTCCATGAGTAATTTATTAACGACTTTCGAGTATTCAAAATATACTACGCGTGGGGCTACTGATTTAACCATTACGGCGGACAATCAGGCAAGGGAAAAATCTGGATTGACGGGATTAAATAAGGATTATATTCTTGAATATAATTTTGGAAAAGGGGAGGGTCTTTCCATCTTTATTCCAAATGCCAAAGGTGGTAAAGCTGATTATATTGGAAATGATGAAGCTGCAATGGAACAAGCAGATCCTGAATACGCTGAACAAATAGGTAAAAGTTCTCATTATTGGGGTGGACAGAAATTTAGTGGTGGTGCCATCTATTTTGGAGCTGTTGCCTTTTTCTTGTTTATTATTGGATTAGTTTTTATTAAGGATAGTTTGAAATATCCTGTCATTTTCTTGTCCATAATTGTAATGGGATTGGCCGCGAAGGACGGTTTCCTTAATGATTTTTTTATAGATCATATTCCGATGTACAATAAATTTAGAGATTCTAAAATGATTCTCGTCCTCTTGCAAGTCATGATTCCCTTAATCGGAATGATGTTTTTGGATAAGGCAATCAAGCAAGAAGGTTTATGGGGTAAACAAAAGATTTGGTTAATTGGAAGCGGCGTGATTGTTTTTATTGGTTTGGTTCTATATGTGGCTCCCTCTATTTCCGGTTCATTTATTGTAGCTGACGAATCAAAACAGTTTAATGAATATGCTTCTCAAACTAAAGATCAAGCTCAAATTAGTTTTATTAATGGTTTGAAAAATTCCTTGATTGATACAAGAATGAATATTTATCGTTCGGATGCTGGAAGGACTTTATTGTTTTTTATAGTAAGTGCAGGCCTTGTACTGTTGTTTTTCTATAAAAAAATTGGCAAATCAATTCTTATTGCTGGATTTGCACTATTAATTTCTGT
>CANLAQ010000030.1 GCA_947488235.1 Flavobacteriales bacterium
ATCTACCAAACCAATGATGTCAACGATGCATGGGATGGAACTTATAAAGGGAAAAATGTTCCGATTGGAGCCTATAACTGGACCCTATACTTCTCAGATTTTAAAAATAAATCTAAAGATGCGAGTGGACATGTGGTTGTGTTGAGATAGTTAATTGGGTAATTTCTCTCTGTATAGAAACTTTTTTTGAGTAGATTCAAAAGGCCGATAAATATAACTTACCCAGCCATTATCAATTTTCACCTCATCAACATACTTAAAAAACAACTTATATTTCCTAGTAATTTGACCGTTAGCAATTGAGATTAAGCCTAAATATTGATTGCCATCCATTTCAAATAGAGCATACACTTCACCCGTTGCCCTATCCTGAATTAAATTACGCTGCCAACCTGTTTGTCTTTTTTGATAGTGAAAAAAAATAGGGACAGTAGAAAGAGAATCTCCCACATTATTAAAAATTCGAATTTGATCTTTGGGGAAATCAAATACAAGAACAGAATCATGTCGTTGAAAAAGTGGCGCATAGACTTCCTTATAGAAAATAGACTGTGTAAAATAATTTGCACCTACCCATATTTCCGCATCGATACCTGTTTCAATTTCCTTGTTTTTAGCCCAAAGTTGAGTTCTGACATCTACCCATTTATATTCAGCTCGATAAAGCTCCATAGTGAAATCATCCTCAATATGCATGATAGACTTATAGGTGGAATCGATGAGATCGTAAGTGAAATAATCAAATGCCGGATAATCCTTATTAAAATTTGAAAAATATAGTTTGTTTACATTACTATCGACAATCGGAGCAATATACTTAAAAAAGTAATCTCGAGGAATTTGACCAATTTCGAGTACACCATTAGAATATCGTGTTCCAAAAACCGAAGTAGAACAAACAACATGCGCATTATTTCTATAATCTTTAATTAGATATTGAGCTTCATCAGGAATAACATAGGTTGCCGTAATTTGCTGACCATCAAAAAGTAATAACTCACTTTGTTTTTCAAGCCGTTTTTCATAGGCAAGTAACATATAGGATCCATCATTCAAAATTTCATAATCAGAAACGGAAACCCGGGTTGAACTAAAAAAGGTATCAGGGATCCCCGGAGCTTTAATTACAATCTCTTTAAATACTTGTTCCTTAGAAACAGAAAGGAGCACCGTAAACTTCAAAGTATCTGACTTTGGTTTAATGTCATAATGCTTTTCGTAGCTATCAAAAACCGGATGGGAGCATGAAAAATCAAAAGTAACTCTTCCCTCTATAAGAGGTAAAGTGAAAAAAACTTGTCCATCGAAATCAGACACTAAACTCAGTATGGAATCTATAGGTTCACTACTAAAAGTTGTAAAGGTTATTTTTACTTTAGCATTTGGAATAGCCGTTTTTTCCAATCGATCTTGTAAAGTGAAAGAAATTGGTTTGCTACTTTGAGCAAAGGCAAAGAATGACACAAATAAGATGAAAGAAAAAAGGAAAAATTTCATAATTGACATTTTAATAAAGATGTCAAACTAACTAAATTCCATAAAAGAAAAAATTATACCCTTACATTCCATCCATAAAGATCTGGTTCCTCTCCGGATTTAATAGCATCAAGATGCGCTTTTATCTTATTAGAAAGAGTTCTCGTTTCGAAAGCAGGTAAATTCAACTTCTCGTCGCGATATCCAATAACCGCAATTTGAGCAATAGTAGCAGCTGTACCAGCACCAAAAGCATCTTCAAGAGTGCCATTTTTAATAGCAGTAATAATTTCTTCTACTGACACTTGGCGTTCTTCTATTTCCACTCCCCAGTTCCTAGCAATCTCTAAAACTGTTTTTTTAGTGATTCCACGAAGGATCGTATCAGCTTCCTCAGAAGGAGTTATCAATTTTCCGCCAATTTGAAAAATAATATTCATAGTGCCAGATTCTTCGATGTACTTATGCTCCTTAGCATCAGTCCAAACCAATTGATGAAATCCAGCGAGTTGACATTGTTTAGCAGGATATAAAGAAGCTCCATAATTACCAGCTGCCTTAGCTCTACCCACTCCACCTACTGCAGCTCGTGTATAATGTTCTTCAATTTTAACGCGCACTGGCTCTGCATAATACATTCCCACTGGAGAAGTTAAAATCATAAATTTATAAGTGTCCGATGGCTTAATACCTACCATTGCATCCGTTGCAAACATGAAAGGGCGAATGTAAAGAGAATATCCATCTTGGTCGGGCACCCAATTGCGATCAATATTAATTAGAGCTTTAATAGAAGCAATAAATAAATCTTCTGGAACAACAGGCATACACATTCGCTCAGCAGATTCAGCGAAGCGGTGTGCATTTTGATCAGGACGAAAAATATTTACTTCACCATCTTTTGTTCTATATGCTTTTAATCCTTCGAAAATTGATTGACCATAATGCAAAGCGGACATTGCCGGGTGCATAGGTATTTCTTGGAAAGGCATGATTTTTCCTGAATGCCATTCTCCGTTACTATATTCCATTAGGAACATATGATCAGAAAAAATCTTGCCAAATTCTAATTTTTCCCAATTGACTTGCTCAAGGTTTGACTTTTCAATTAATTGAATCGAAAAATCGTTTGAAATAGTTGGCATAATCCTTTTTTTTTGTGGATGCGAATATACAATATATCAATAAGGTTAACAACTAAATTTCATTCACAGATACAATTAATTTATATTTGTTAAAAACATAAATATTAATGAAAGGCATCGAAATATTAGAGAAATATTGGGGATACAAATCGTTTCGTCCATTACAGGCTAATATCGTATCCGATGTTATAAATGGTCATGATTGTCTAGCGTTATTACCAACAGGGGGTGGGAAATCTATTTGTTTTCAAGTTCCTGGGATAGCGAGAGAAGGAATGACAATTGTGATTTCTCCACTAATCGCATTGATGGAGGATCAGGTTAGTCATCTTAAAAAAGCAGGACTTCGCGCAGCAGCAATTACGAGTGCAATGACCTTTAGAGAAATAGATATCACACTTGACAATGCTGTTTTTGGAGGATTAGATTTTCTTTATGTTTCCCCCGAAAGAATTCAAACCAGTATATTTTTAGCCAGGATTGAGAAAATGAATGTTGGATTATTGGTTGTAGATGAAGCACATTGCATTTCAACTTGGGGACATGACTTTAGACCCACCTATGCAAAAATTGGTGCACTAAGAAATGTTTTAAATCAGGTGCCAATAATAGCATTAACTGCTACTGCTACAGAAAAAGTAAGAGCAGATATCATTGAAAAATTAAAGCTAAAGCATACCTGTATTCATGAGGCTTCCTTTGAAAGAGAGAATCTTAATTATTCCCTTTATCCCGTTGAAAATAAAATAGCTAGGATTTTAAGCTATTGTAAATCAGCCCCAAATGCTTCTGGGATTATTTATTGTCGAACCCGGAAAAATGTAAAGGAAGTAGCCATTACCTTACAAAATCAAGGGGTGAAATGTGGAATATACCACGGAGGAATGACGGCTGACGATCGCAGTAAATCTTTAAAAGATTGGATGGATGATCAGCCTAAATTAATGATTGCTACCAATGCTTTCGGCATGGGCATTGACAAGCCCAATGTTCGATATGTAATTCATTATGATTTTCCAGAAACACTAGAAGCATATTATCAAGAAGCTGGAAGAGGTGGAAGAGATGGCGAAAAGGCTGAGGCAATTACCTATTACGAGGTGCAAGATATTCAAGCGCTTAAAGATCAATATGAAACCAAATTTCCTCCGCAAGAAGAAGTGACAAGAGTCTACCGAGCACTTTGTAGTTATTTGAGAATTGCTATCGGATCGGGTAAAGATGAATCATATCCTGTTGATATTTTTCAATTGAGTAAGGATTATTCAATTGACTCACAGCTGCTCTTTAATGCGCTTAAATTATTAGAAAATAATGGCGATTTATCCTTCTCTCCTGCGTTTTTTAAACCAACGAATTTAAAATTTAACATTGGTAACTCTGAACTTTATAATATTCAGGTCCAACAATCAAAATTAATCCCTTTAACAACATTTCTCACGAGGAATTTCCCGGGAATATTTGATCAATTCAAAACTATAAGTGAGGTTTCAATAATGAAACAGCTCAAAATAACTAGGGAAAATTTAAATGAGCAACTCCATAATTTAGAGCAGCAGGGAATTATTGAGATCAATTTTCAAAGCAATTTACCTAGCGTATTATTTCTTCATGAGCGACTCCCTGACGATTATTTGAATCTCTCCTATACTATTTACAAAGAAAGAAAGTTTAATGCTTTGGAAAAGTTAAAGGCAATGCTAGAATTTATTGAGCATAAAAAATGTCGATCCTTAATGCTGTTGAATTATTTTGGACAAACAGGAAAGGAATGCGGACATTGCGATCATTGTATTCAAGAAAATTTTGAAAAAAACTCGGTCGATATTGAACAAGAATTGATTTCCTTTATACATGAAGCTAGAACATTTAATGAAATTTGTACTGCTTTTCCAATTGAAATAAATAAATTAAAAGACCTAATTAGACGCTTACAACATGACAAAAAACTTACATATAATAACGGTGTGTTTTTATCATGATTCCAATCTATGGCTCTAAGTGCTTCCCAGCAAAATAAAGTATCAATAACCTTTGTAAAACATCCATTTATTTGGATTTTTATTGCCTATTGCATCGGTCTTATTACAGCATTTTATCTTAAAAAGAATAATGATTACACTTTTCTAATCTTTTTAATACCCTTACCTATTCTATTGCTTACAGTTAAAAGAAATAGAAAAAAATTAATTTCCATCTCACTGCTCTTTAGCTTTATTTTTCTTGGGTATTTTCTTTTTCCAAATCCTTCAATTCCAAGACAAAAAACTCAAAAGCAAGGAATAATATTAAGATTAACACAAGTTCAACAAAGTGGGCCAAACAAATTTAAAATTATTGCCATCTTGCAAGATCGCAAAGAAAAGAATCAATTTAAAAATGGTGAAAAAATTCTATTATATCTAAAAAGTGATCCCAAAACAATCATTGAAGAAAATCAAATAATATTAGCTTCTTGTGCTATTCAGCCCATAATGAACAAGAATAATCCAGGAGAATTTAATGCTGTGTGGTTTTGGAAGACAAAAGGAATTAATAATGTTGCTTTTTTACAAAAGTATGACTTTGAAATACTAAGTTCTTCGTCCTCATTTAGTTTGAATAAATTGATCTCAAGTACCAATAATCAGTTAATATCCATTCTAAGTAGTCATCTTGAAGGTAAACAATTGGCTTTGGCTCAAGCCATTTTATTAGGCGATAGATCTTTGTTAAGTCAAGATACCGTGAGTAGTTTTGGCGCTACAGGTGCTATGCATGTACTAGCGGTCTCTGGTATGCACATCGGAATAATATCCCAATTATTACTTTTTATTCTTCAAGGATTTGGTAAAGTGATCAACAGAAAGACTGGATTATTATTGGTGCTGCTGTTCCTATGGTTTTATGCCCTAACCTCAGGATTTTCTCCAAGTGTAGTTAGATCAGTCTTTATGTTCTCCTTGCTTCTTGTTGCTCAAATGACTGGTCGAAATTATTCGTCAATCAACATTTTATTCTTTAGCGCATTTGTTCTCATTCTGATCAATCCGATGGTATTCTTTGATGTTGGATTTCAATTGTCCTATTTAGCCATGTTAGGAATTTTTTCGATTTATCCTATCATTAAAGATTGGTTGAATTTTAAAAATAAAATCATGCATTATTTCTGGCAAGGAACAGCAGTTTGTTTGTCTGCACAATGTTTGACCGTCTCTTTATGTATCTTTTATTTTCATCAATTTCCGAATTATTTCTTAATTGCAAATTTGGGTATAATGATCTTATCTACTCTGGTAATGGGAATTGGATTAGGCATTTTTATATTTCATTATATTCCTTTTTTTGGAGATTGGTGGGGGAAATTATTAGGACTTTCCATTGAGGCCCTCATTGACTTTTTAGATTATATCGCACGATTGCCTGGAGCCGTTGTATATGGATTCGATATTAGTTTGCTTTTTGTCCCCCTACTCTCCTTATTCTTATTCCTACTCGTATTTAATAAACCCCAAAAGAAAATTTGGAAAATTTCTGCCTTTGCAATGCTTTGCCTCATTTTTCAAATAGCAACGCAGCGTTTTAGTAATCAGGAGCAAAACGAAGTTTGTTTTTATAATAACAATCGATTTTTAATGACGCTCAAAATCAATGGGGAAATCATGGTGTTCTATGAAATCAAAAAAACAGATCATTTAAATAGTATAAAAAAAATAGTGGGTGATTATTCAAAAATACACACTGGAAAAATTAAGTATATCCCGATGAAAAAAGAGAACCTTGCGTTAATTTTGAATCAAAAGAACATTACACTTCACAATAAATATCCTAAGAAAATAATTCAAATTGGTGCACTCAAATATTGTATTCACTTTTCAGATACCATATCGGGTGTAGAAGCAAACAAGAATTTAATTCACATAAAAATGCCCTGGATAAAAACCCAAGGCAGTTTGTATTATGGAGCAAAAATCTTCGCTCTTAACTAGATTATTTTAATAAATCAGCAACAGTTGTAGCAGCATTAATAAAACCACCTGAAATACATAAATCCTTCATAGTACCTTTCTTCTTAGTACCAGGAATTATGATACTTTTAGAATAAGGAATGGTATTTTTCATTAAAGCATTTTTCACTTCAGCTGCGGTTAATTCAGGAAAATAGGATCTAATAAGTGCCGCAACTCCCGCCGCCGCTGGACAAGCCATACTTGTTCCAGATGCATCTTCATACTTTCCATCAGGTACAGTTGAATAAAGATCAACTCCAGGAGCAAAAAGATCTACTGTTGTTGCACCATAATTGGAAAAATCAGCAATTAACTTTTTAGAATCTTTTGATGAGCTACTCGCTCCTACTTCAAGCCAGTTTGGTGCAATGGCCCCATCATTAAAAATGCGTGTTGGATAAGAATCTTGTACATCCTTATTCTTAGCGTCATTTCCAGCAGCATGAACAAGTAATACATCTTTACTTTCAGCATATTTTACTGCTTTATCAATAATGTCCTTATTGGGAGTGTAATATTTACCAAAGGACATATTAATCACTTTTGCGCCATTATCTGCTGCATACATAATTGCATTGGCAATATCTATATCTCTCTCATCTCCATTGGGAACCGTGCGGATGACCATAATTTTTGTGTTGGCTGCAATTCCCTCTATTCCAATTCCGTTACCTCTTGTTGCTGCAATGATTCCCGAAACATGTGTGCCATGCATTGCGTCTGGACCTTCATAACGATTGCAACCATAATATCGCTCCGTTAAATCAGAAGGATTGTCTCCAACGATAGCTCGTCGCATACTGTCTGCATCCATATTATTCATCTTGATTTGACCTGCGAACATTTCCTTAGCACTTACAATTTCTTTATCAAGATCCTCAGGTTTAATCTTCGTAAATATTAATTTCATACGAGATTGCATTTTTTTCTCCTGATCATTCTTTGGCTTATAAGATTTATTGGTTGCTTTTGAGAAGATTCCATTGGATTCTAATTTGACAGCGTCCATGTAACCTAAAAGTGCTAACACACCTTGGTATTGTCTTGCAGAATTCATTTTTTCACCATCGAAAATAACCTTTCTTTCTTGATAATTTTCATATCTCATTGATTCTTCAGCACTTAAATTTTTGATGTCTTTTCCTTCAAAATATTTCTGATCCTCGCGACACATTCTAGACAATTCAGATGCTTCATCTTTAATGTCTCCTCCTTGTCCACCAAGAAATGACCAACCATGAATGTCATCTACATATCCATTTTTATCATCATCTATTCCATTGTCTGGAATTTCATTTTTATTTACCCAAATAACATCCTTTAAATCTGGATGATCAGTTTCAACACCACTATCAATTACAGCAACAATAACCTCTTTGGAAGTTTTACCTGTTAATAATTTATAGGCTTCTTCTGCACCTACTCCATAAACTTTGGAATCGCTTGGATTACTTAAATACCAATTGGCTGGTGCTTTACCTTGAGCCAATAATTGCGCTGCAAGAAATAATAAAATAAAAGTGAAAGAAAATCTTTTCATGGAATATATTTTTTTAGAATTGATTGCGAAAATAAGAAATAAATTATAGCCTTAAAAATTTAACATTAGTTATGTAATTCTTTTGTTTTGAGATTAGCTGCTTATGACTATTTTT
The DNA here is from genome assembly GCA_947488235.1 of Flavobacteriales bacterium. Lineage (GTDB taxonomy): Bacteria > Bacteroidota > Bacteroidia > Flavobacteriales_D > Crocinitomicaceae > UBA952. The sequence continues at coordinate 8,266 of CANLAQ010000030.1, forward strand.
GCACTATAAATTTTAAAGAAATGAGTGAAATTAAAAAAGTACATTGTTTGATTATAGGTTCTGGTCCGGCGGGATATACTGCTGCAATATATGCTGCGAGAGCTGACATGAAACCTTTAATGTATGAAGGATTGCAACCTGGTGGTCAATTAACTACCACCAATGAAGTTGAAAATTTCCCTGGTTATCCACAAGGAGTGACTGGACCAGAGATGATGGTGCAGTTAAAAGAGCAGGCACTTCGCTTTGAAACAGAAATTAAATCAGGTTTTATTGATAAAGTAGATTTCAGTGGTGACATTCATAAATGTTGGGCTGACGATGGAACTGAAATTCACGCAGAATCGGTTATTATTTCAACCGGTGCTTCTGCTAAATATCTTGGACTGCCTAGTGAACAAAAATACTTAGAAATGGGCGGTGGCGTATCAGCATGCGCAGTTTGTGATGGATTTTTCTATCGTGGTCAAGAGACGGTAATTGTTGGTGCTGGAGATTCTGCTTGTGAAGAAGCGCATTATCTATCAAAACTATGTACTAAAGTTACCATGCTCGTTAGAAAAGACTTTAGAGCTTCCAAAATAATGGCGGACCGCGTTAAGAAAACTGCCAATATTGAAATTTTATATAATACGGAAACATTGGAAGTATTAGGAGATGATAACGGCGTAACTGGGGCGAGAGTGATTGATTCAATTACAAAGGAAATTAAAGACATTCCTTGTACGGGATTCTTCGTAGCTATTGGTCATCAACCCAATACAGGAATATTTAAAGACTTTATCAATTTAGACGAAACAGGTTATATCAAATATGAACAAGCAGGTACTAGCAGAACCAATATTGCTGGTGTATTTGTTGCTGGTGATGCTGCTGATAAAACTTACCGTCAAGCTATTACTGCTGCAGGAACAGGGTGTATGGCTGCTTTAGATGCTGAACGATATTTATCAGCTAAACATTAAATAATCATTGTTTAAGGTGCTTTAGAAATAAAGCGCCTTATTTTTTGACAAATTGGGTTAAAATGACAATATTTTGTCCATTAACTTTTCCTTCAATTTGTTCTGCATTATCGGTAACCAAACGAATATTGCGAACCGAAGTACCTCTTTTGGCTGTGAAGTTCGCCCCCCTAACCTCTAAATCTTTCGTTAGCACTATCGTATCACCTCCAAAAAGCTGAGCACCATTGCAATCTAAATGTTTGATAGCAAACTCATCTTCTAAACCTTCTTTTGCCCATTCTAATTCATCCTCGGTCAAATACATCATGTCTAGTAAATCACTCGCCCAACCTTCCTGAGCGTTTTGAGTTAACAGTCGATATGAAAGAACTTTAACTGCTGGAATTTCACTCCAAATACTTTCGTTTAAACAGCGTAAATGATCTAAATCAACTGGGCTTTTGCCCGTAATTTGATCCAAACACTGTTCGCACAAACAAGCGCAATTTTCTGCATAACTATCGGGTCTAGGAGCGACAATATGAAAAATTAAAGTGGAACTTTGGGTGCATAATTCGCAATTTTCACCACTTCTATCTTTTACTACTTTTTCTGCGCTCATGCTCATTCGGTATTTAATTATTAGAAGTCAAAGATAGTTAAGATTTAAATAAGGATATTTAAAAACTGGTGGGTGAAAAAAAGTAGTAAAAAAAGTTAGCGAATTACTTGATAGAATTAAACTAAAAGGTAAATTTGTCCAACTTTTAACTATACCTATGTTCAATAAATACATACATTTAGATTAGAAGCGCATAATGATTTGATTACAAGTGTTTTAGTTAAATAAATTTACATAAATGAACGCAAGCTCCTCGAGTATATCATATCTTCCTTTGCTCATCCAAATTGGTGTAGCATTAAGTTTTGTGGTTTTCACCCTATTTGTAACCCATCTTTTGACGCCTAGAATTAATTCTAAAAAGAAGGATGAAAATTTTGAATGTGGAATCGAATCTACTGGAAACGCTCGTTTCCCAGTGTCTATTCGCTATTTCATGACTGCCATATTGTTTGTTCTATTTGATGTGGAAGTGATTTTCTTTTACCCTTACGCAGTAAATTTCTATCAACTTAAATTAGAAGGCCTTTTGGCTGTCATTATGTTTGTTAGTTTTTTCTTAATTGGATTTCTGTATGTTAGAAAAAAAGGAGCTTTAGAATGGGAAAAATAGAAGATGATCAAGTGATCAATGGGGAAGGTTATCAATTAACAACCCTGGATAAGGCCGTTGCACTTGCAAGAGCCAACTCAGTTTGGCCATTACCATTTGCTACTTCATGCTGTGGTATTGAATTTATGGCTACAATGGGAAGCGCATACGATATGTCGCGTTTCGGAATGGAAAGAATGTCCTTCTCTCCAAGACAAGCTGATTTATTGATCGTAGCTGGAACCATTTCAAAAAAATTAGGGCCAGTATTGAAACAAGTTTACGAGCAAATGTCTGAACCTAAATGGGTTTTATCAGTTGGAGCATGTGCTTCTTCAGGTGGAATATTTGATACTTACAGTGTATTACAAGGTATTGATAGAATTATTCCTGTTGATGTCTATGTTCCTGGATGTCCTCCTCGACCAGAACAAATCATAGATGGTGTAATTAACATTCACAAATTGGTGAAGAATGAATCTATGAGAAGAAGATACAGTGAAGAATACAAGCACTTAATGGACGACTATAAAATTGAAATTAACAACGGAGACAATGACTAATCAAGATCTATTAGACCGCATTAATATTTTATTTTCTTCGGATATCATTACTTCGGAAGAACAATTCGACACACTAATTCTTGAGGTAGCACCTTCAAAAGTTCATGAAATTATTCTTGGATTAAAAAACGACAGTGAATTGTCTTTCAATTTTCTAACCTTACTTGGAGCTGTTCATTATCCTGACAATAAGGATCGTGAGATTGCAATGGTTTATCATTTACACAGTTGGAAAACCAATTGCAGACTTCGCGTAAAAGCCTATTTAGGGATCGGAAAACCAGAAATCGCAACAATCACTGACATCTTTGATGGTGCCAATTGGCTAGAAAGAGAAACATATGATTTTTTCGGTGTTAATTTTATTGGACATCCTAACATGAAAAGGATTCTTAATGAAGACAGCATGGATTATTTCCCATTAAGAAAAGAATTTGCCCTGGAAGATGGGACAAGAGAAGATAAAGACGATCGTTATTTTGGACGCATTTAAATTTTTGACATGAGTAACATTAAAGAAAAAATATACGATAGTCCAGCAGAGTTTTATAACTCTAAAGAAACCATTGACGGAGATATCGCAACCATTAATTTTGGTCCAACGCACCCGGCAACGCATGGTATTTTTCAGAATATCCTTCAAGTAGATGGTGAAAAAATTATTTCATCTGAACAAACAGTAGGATACATTCACCGAGCATTTGAAAAATTAGCGGAAAGAAGACCTTACAATCAAATTACACCCATAACGGATCGCTTAAATTATTGCTCCTCTCCTATTAACAACCTAGGTTGGCACATGACCGTTGAAAAACTAATCGGTGCAGAAATTCCTAAAAGAGTGCAATACATGAGGGTTATTATCATGGAACTTGCAAGAATCGCCGATCATTTAATTTGTGATTCGGTTGTTGGAGTGGATACGGGTGCATTAACAAGTTTCTTTTATCCTTTTCAAGAAAGGGAAAAAATATATGAATTGTATGAAGAAATTTGTGGTGCTAGATTAACAACAAATATTGGTAGAATTGGAGGGTTTGAGCGTGATTTCACACCCGTTTTTCACACCAAATTAAAAGAGTTTTTAAAGACTTTCCCTAAGATCTTTGCCGAATGGGATTCCATGTTATCGCGCAATCGAATTTTCATGGATCGTACTCGAGGAACTGGACCTATTTCAGCTGAACGCGCTTTAGCATATGGGTTTACTGGACCGAATTTAAGAGCCGCTGGTGTTGATTATGATGTTCGTGTCATGAAGCCTTATTCTTCTTATGAAGATTTTGATTTTATTATTCCTGTAGGTGTCAATGGAGATACTTATGATCGATTCATGGTGCGTCAAGAAGAAATTAGACAAAGTATTCGCATTATTGAACAAGCCTATAACAATCTACCCGAAGGACCTTATAAAGCTGATGTCCCTGATTTTTACCTTCCACCAAAAGAAGATGTTTATAACAATATGGAAGCTTTGATTTATCATTTTAAGATCGTAATGGGTGAATCTAAAATTCCAGCTGGAGAAGTATACCACAGTGTTGAAGGAGGAAATGGAGAGTTGGGTTACTATCTAATTAGTGATGGTGGTCGCGCTCCGTATCGTTTGCAATTTAGAAGACCTTGTTTTATTTATTACCAAGCCTATCCTGAAATGATAACTGGACAAACCATTAGTGATGCCGTGATTACTTTAAGTAGTATGAATGTTATCGCAGGAGAATTAGACGCATAAATATGAAAAGAGATACCACTGCCTTATCGAGTGCTGAAAAAATTAGTTTTAGCCCAGAAATGATATTAGAATTTGATGAGATTGTAAAACAATTTCCTGACGGTAAAGAAAAAAGTGCCATCATTAGAATCTTACATATTGTTCAAACTGAATTTGCTTGGTTGAGTCCCTCAGCGATGCATGCTGTAGCTGATTACTTGAAAATTGAAGCCATTGAAGTTTATGAGGTAGCAACTTTTTATACCATGTTTCATGTAAATCCAGTTGGGACGCATGTGTTTGAGGTTTGTAGAACCGGTCCTTGCATGTTGTTGGGTAGTGATGATATCATCTCTTATATTGAAGATAAATTAAAAATTAAGGTGGGTGAAACAACAACAGATGGAGCCTTTACTTTGAAAACTGCAGAATGTTTGGGCGCTTGTGGCTATGGACCTGTATTGCAATGCAAGTATAAATTCCATGAGCATTTAACCAAGGAGAAAGTTGATTTATTAATAGATGCTTACCGTAATGGTATTGTCGAAAATTAAGCGCTGAATGAATAATAGAAAATTACTTCTAGAAAATATTGACATTCAAGGAATTGAATCATTCGATATTTACCGTAAAAATGGTGGTTATCGTTCGGTGGAAAAGGCCTTAAAAAAAATGTCACCCCAAGAAATTGTTGAAGAGGTTAAAATCTCTGGGCTTAGAGGACGAGGTGGCGCTGGATTTCCCACAGGAATGAAATGGTCTTTCTTGGCTAAGCCTGAAGGAGTTCCAAGATATTTGGTATGTAATGCCGATGAATCAGAACCAGGGACTTTCAAAGATCGTTATTTGATGGAGAAACTTCCTCATCTATTGATTGAAGGAATGATTACATCAAGTTACGCCCTTGGCGCTAATTTGTCCTTTATCTACATCCGTGGTGAATTTATGTATATTCTTCATATCCTAGAAAAAGCAATCGCCGAAGCAAAAGCCAATGGTTTTTTAGGGAAAAATATTTTAGGCTCTGGCTATGATTTAGAATTACGCGTTGTCCCTGGTGGAGGTGCTTACATTTGCGGAGAAGAAACCGCGCTACTAGAATCGCTTGAAGGAAAAAGAGGAAATCCAAGAATAAAACCACCTTTTCCTGCTGTTAAAGGTTTGTGGGGTTGTCCAACGGTGGTGAATAATGTAGAAAGTATCGCTGCAGTTGTTCCCATTGTTAATGATGGAGGCGCTGCCTATGCTCAAATTGGTATTGGAAAAAGTACTGGAACTAAATTAATATCTGCTTGTGGAAACCTGGCTAGACCAGGTGTTTACGAGATTGAAATGGGAATGACCGTTGAGGAATTTATCTATGGAGATGATTATTGTAGAGGAATTGCAAATGGTAAAAAATTAAAAGCTTGTATACCAGGCGGTTCATCTGTTCCAATTCTGCCTCACTTTCTTGTATGTAAAACTGCCGCTGGAGAAGATCGCTTAATGTCTTATGAAAGTTTGTCTGATGGAGGTTTCGCTTCTGGTTCTATGCTAGGCTCTGGTGGATTTATAGTTTTTGATGAAGATCAATGTATCGTTAGAAATACCTATAATTTTGCTCGTTTTTATGCCCATGAATCTTGTGGTCAATGCTCGCCATGTAGAGAAGGAACAGGATGGATGGAAAAAGTATTACATCGACTAGAAAATGGTCATGGAAATATGCGTGATATTGATTTATTAGAAGAAATTAATAAGAAAATTGAGGGGAATACTATTTGTCCTCTTGGAGATGCTGCTGCCTGGCCAGTTGCTGCTGCTATTCGCCATTTTAGAGCAGAATTTGAATGGCATGTGACGCATCCTGAAGAAGCTCAGAAAAGAAATTTTGGTTTAATTCAACAAATGGTGACTGCCTAGAAATTTGTAATATGATAAAAGTAACGATTGACGATATTGAGGTTGAAGTTGAAGCTGGAACAAGTATCTTAAATGCTGCCCGTAAAATTGGCGGTGAAGTTGTTCCCCCTGCCATGTGTTATTATAGTAAGTTACCCGGAACAGGTGGTAAATGCCGTACTTGTCTGGTTGAAGTTGCGGCTGGTTCTGCAGCAGATCCGCGACCGATGCCTAAATTGGTAGCTTCTTGCTCTACTCCTGCATCTGATGGTATGGTGGTGAAAAATAAAACAAGTCAACGCGTGCATGACAATAGAGGTGCTGTAGTTGAATTTCTTTTAATTAATCACCCCTTAGATTGTCCCGTTTGTGACCAAGCTGGTGAATGTAATTTGCAAGACTTAGGATATACCCACGGAAATGCAACTACGCGATACGAAGAGGAAAGACGCACTTTTGAACCAATCGATATTGGAGATAAAATTAAATTGCATATGAATCGCTGTATTCTATGCTATCGATGTGTTGAAGTAGCCAATCAATTGACCAATCAACGCGTTCATGGGGTACTAAATCGCGGTGAACATGCAGAAATTAGTACTTATATCGAACAAGCAATTGACAATGATTTCTCTGGAAATATGATTGATGTTTGTCCCGTTGGAGCGCTTACCGATAAAACTTTTAGATTTAAAAGCCGTGTGTGGTTCTTAAAACCAATGGAGGCGACTTGCGCTTGTACTAAATGCTCTGGATCAGTTGTTTTATGGATGTTTGGAAAAGAGATTTATCGCGTTACCGCAAGGAAAGATAAATATGGTGAAGTAGAAAATATTGGTGATAAAACAGCTTGGATTTGTAATGAATGTCGTTTTGAGAAAAAAGATCTTGCCAAATGGAATGTAATCGGACCAAGAGTTATTGATAGACATTCTGTGATTTCTCAAGGAAAGTATGAGACGAATATTGAACCAACAATTAAAAAATTAAGTTAATGGATACAGCATTATTAATCGAAAAGTTGGTTTTAGTTGTTGTGTTATTCCTAGTTTCTCTGGGGATTGCAGCCTACTCTACTTACTTTGAACGAAAACTTGCCGCTTGGATTCAAGATCGTGTTGGGCCAGATAGAGCCGGACCCTTTGGAATTCTTCAACCGATTGCAGATGGTGTGAAAATGTTCATGAAAGAAGATTTTACTCCTAAGAATGCTGATCGTTGGTTGTTTATTCTTGGACCTGGAATTGCCATGTTTACAGCGCTTATTACGAGTTCTATTGTTCCTTGGGGGACAGATTTATACCTTTTTGGACGAACCATTGTTTTGCAAGTCGCTGATTTTAATATTGGGATCTTGTTTGTTTTTGGCACCATTTCAATCGGTGTATATGGAATTATGATCGGAGGTTGGGCATCGAACAATAAATACTCGCTTTATGGTGCGATTCGTGCCTCATCTCAAATGATTTCATACGAATTGGCCATGGGTATTTCAGCCATTACTATTATTATGATGTCTGGAAGTCTTGGTTTAACAGATATCGTGAAATCACAACATGGAATGAATTGGAATATTTTCTATCAACCAGTATGTTTTTTAGTATTCTTTATCTGTGCCCTGGCAGAAACAAATCGAGCTCCTTTTGATTTACCAGAATGTGAATCGGAATTAATCGGTGGGTATCACACAGAGTACAGTTCGATGAAATTAGGCTTATTTCTTTTCGCTGAATATGTTTCTATGTTCGTTTCTGCTGCTATTATTTCTATCTTATTCTTTGGTGGTTATAATTTCCCAGGAATGGATCACTTTAGTGGAAATACTCTAGCTCTATTAAGTGTTTTGGTGTTTTTTGCCAAAATCTTCTTCTTCATCTTTGTTATTATGTGGATCCGTTGGACTATTCCTAGGTTCCGTTTTGATCAATTAATGCACCTTGGTTGGAAAGTTTTAATTCCAATTGCTATTATAAATTTGATGCTTACGGGTATTGTTATCGCCTTTCATGAAGGTTGGTTTTTAAATTAAATGGAATGGAAAGTTTAACGAATAGAAAACGAGTTGTTTCGGATAAACCCATGACTTTTTTAGAAAAGTTGTACTTGCCGGCAATTTGGGGAGGTATGTTTATAACGCTTAAACATATTTTTAAAAAGAATCATACGATTAAATATCCTGAAGAGCAAAGGGTATTTGCTCCTGTTTATCGCGGTATGCATGTCTTGAAAAGAGACGAAGAAGGTCGTGAAAATTGTACCGCTTGTGGTCTATGCGCTGTGGCTTGTCCAGCGGAAGCAATTACCATGGTGGCGGAAGAAAGAAAAAAAGGAGAAGAACTTTTATACCGAGAAGAAAAATATGCATCTTCTTATGAAATTAATATGCTGCGTTGTATTTTCTGCGGACTTTGTGAAGAAGCTTGTCCTAAAGAAGCAGTTTTTTTAACAGATCGTATTGTTCCAACTGAATTTGATCGAAATGATTTTATTTACGATAAATCAGTTTTGGTAGAACCAATAAATGACCGCATAGATATAACTAAGCGTCAAAACACAGGTAAAAGAGGAGTAATATGACAGCAGAATTAATCAACTGGATACTTGGTGGACTGAGTATCGGATCCGCTTTAATGGTGGTTTTTAGTAAACATCCTATTAGAAGTGTACTGTACTTAATCGTAACTTTCTTTTTAGTATCAGGACTATACATTATGATGAATGCGCAATTCTTAGCCATCGTAAATATTATTGTTTATGCTGGAGCCATTATGGTTTTGTTCTTATTTGTACTGATGCTGCTCAATTTGAATAAAGCAACTGAACCCAAAACGCCCCTTTTAGTAATGCTCTCCTCTGTTGGGGCAGCTGGAATTTTTGTTTTGGTATTAATCGCTGCATTGAAAGATAGTTTTATTCAAAAATCTGGACAAGTAGCTGGAAATTTAAATGCAGGAATGGTGGAGAATTTAGGAGAACTGTTGTTTAAGAAATATATCGTTCCTTTTGAAATATCTTCCATCTTATTTATTGCTTCAATGGTAGGCGCTGTTTTATTAGCTAAACGCGAAAAACCAATAATCGACTAAGTATGAATCCTACAACAACTAACCTGAGCGCGTCTATTGAATTTTATATTCTATTGTCTTGCGTTCTTTTTACCATCGGTGCACTGGGTGTTTTAGTGCGTCGAAATATGATTGTGCTTTTAATGTGTATCGAACTCATGTTGAATGCAGTGAATCTACTTTTAGTAGCTTTCTCTACTTACTATGGTCAAGGAGATGCTCAAATATTTGTCTTCTTTATTATTGTTGTTGCTGCAGCAGAAGCCACGGTTGGACTTTCGATTCTCATTATGGCGTATCGCAATAATAAATCCACGGATGTTGGTTTATTTAAAACTTTAAAAGATTAATTCAATGACTATAGATAGTATCGTATTGATTTTAATTGCCCTGCCCTTAATTGGTGCCTTGGTCAATGGAACAATTGGAAAAAAATTACCCAATATTGTAGTAGGAACCATTGCTACAAGCGTTATGTTGGCTTCCTTTATTTGTGCTGTGCTTGTTTTTAGTCAGTTTCACAAAACTCAATTAATTCATTTATTCTCTCTTCTGAAATTAGATGGTTTTCAATTAAATGCGCGTTTTCAAGTGGATGCTTTGTCTATTTGGATGACGATGATTGTTACAGGAATTGGAACACTGATCCACTTATTTTCCATGGGCTATATGTCTCATGATAAAGGGTATTACAAATTCTTTACTTATCTGAACCTCTTCATTTTCGCCATGTTATTATTGGTTTTAGGAAGTAATTACTTTGTGCTTTTCTTTGGATGGGAAGGTGTTGGTATCTGTTCTTATTTGTTAATTGGATTTCATTATAGTGATCTTGAGAAAGGAATTTCTAATAGTATAGCTGCTAGAAAAGCATTTATAATGAATCGAATTGGTGACGCTGGTTTGTTATTTGCATTGTTTTTGATCTTATCTCAATTCGGTACTTTAGAGTATCTTGACTTAGCAAGAATGACAGGTCCTGGTCATGGCGTGGCTCAAGCGATGCTGATTGGAATTACTTTATGTTTGTTTTTGGCTGCAACTGGAAAAAGTGCTCAAATTCCATTGTTCACCTGGTTACCGGATGCCATGGCAGGTCCAACGCCTGTATCTGCGTTAATTCACGCTGCAACAATGGTTACTGCTGGTATCTATTTGGTTGTTCGTTCCAATTTCTTGTTTGAATTGGCTCCATTTACCAAAGACATCATTCTTTATATTGGTCTTGCTACTTCTTTGGTCGCAGCCTTTATTGCTTTGCGTCAAAATGATATCAAAAAAGTACTTGCTTATTCAACGGTTTCTCAATTAGGATTGATGTTCGTAGCGCTTGGAATGGGAGCTTACACGGTTGCTATCTTTCATGTTACTACCCACGCGTTTTTCAAAGCTTTGCTTTTCTTGGGATCAGGAAGTGTTATTCACGCCATGTCAGACGAACAAGATATTCGTAAAATGGGAGGCTTAGCTAAAAAATTACCCATTACGCATGCTACCTTTTTAATTGGAACCCTAGCGATTTCTGGTTTTCCTTTGTTGTCTGGTTTTTATTCTAAAGATGAAATCCTTGGACATGCATTAGCAGCCAATCCATTGCTTTATGGGATTTTAATGATCTCTGTTGCCATGACCAGTATTTATATGTTCAGAATGTACTTCTTGGTGTTTTTCGGTTCTTTCAGAGGAGGAGAAAAGGCAGCTTCTCACTTGCATGAAAGTCCTTTGATCATGACGCTTCCTCTAATGATTCTTGCTATTCTTTCTGTTTTTGGGGGAATTCTTAACCTTCCTGGTCTGTTTCTTCATTCCGGAGCACATTGGTTGAATGATTTTTTAAGCGGCCAAACAGCAGGATTAAATCTTTTACATGCTGAACATCTAGCCGCTTCAACTACTTTGATTTTAATGTTCGTCGCAAGTGCTATGACCTTGCTTATTTTAATTTGGGCATATATTAATTATGCGAAAAAACAAAAGCTTGCTTTGGCAGATGAAGAACTTCATGGTTGGCAATTATGGTCTAACAAAAAGTTATATATCGATGAGCTATATGCCTTGGTTTTTGTGAAACCAATTGAATTTATTGGAAATGTCTTTTATTCGAATTTTGATATTAAAGTTCTTGCTCAAGGAGTATATTCGTTTGCTCAACTGTTTAGCAAGCTTGGCGGTGTCACAAGAAAATGGCAGAATGGAGTGCTTTCTAGTTATTTGTTCTGGATGCTCATCGGTTTGATCAGTTTAATAAGCTATTACTTTATAAAATTACAGGTTTGGAACTTTTAATATTACCTTTCGTTTTTGGGATTTTATCCTTTATTATTCCAAGTAGTTGGTCACGGACCTTTGGATTAATTGGCGCTGCAAGCTCCCTAATGGTGGCGTTGTTCCATTTGTCGGGATTTGAACCACAAACAGTTCGTACCATTTTTGATCCCAATCGTACTTTTCCTCTTGGACTAAGTTTTAAAATGGGCTTCGATGCCTTAGGTTTGGTCATGATTCTTTTAACCAATGGAATTGTCTTATTGGTTCTATTGAGCAATTGGAATAGAGAAATTGCTAAAAATAAGCTGTTTACCGCATTGGTATTCTTAATGCAATTTGGATTGCTTGGAGTCTTTACTGCTCAAGATGGTATATTATTCTATATTTTCTGGGAATTTACTTTACTCCCTATCTTCCTAATCCTGTATTGGTTTGGTGCTAAAGATAACAATCCAACCTTGTTTAAATTCTTCATTTACACGCTAGTAGGTTCTCTTGCAATGCTTGCTGCCTTTATTACTTTAGGATCTTTTTCAAGTTCCTACTCCTACGAAGATTTGCGACAAGTAAGTTTGCCGGCAGGATATGCTTGTTGGATCATGAGTGGTTTTCTCTTGGCCTTTGCTATTAAGATTCCTTTATTTCCTTTTCATACTTGGCAACCTGCTACCTACTCAAGTGCTCCCATGGCGGGAACGATGTTGTTATCAGCATTGATGTTGAAAATGGCGCTCTTTGGAATGATCAAATGGATGCTGCCTTTGACCGCTGAAGGTTTGGAATGTATGCGTTGGCCAGTTATAATTCTTGGAAGTATTGGGATTGTTTATGGTGCTCTAATTGCTATCAAACAAAATGATATCAAGAAAATTTTTGCTTATGCATCCATTAGCCACTTAGGTTTAATTGCTGCGGGAATTATGCTGTATACTACCAGTGCCATGCAAGGTGCAATGATTCAAATCATTAACCACAGTTTAATTTCTGTTGGACTTTTCTTAGCTGCTGATATTCTTGAAAATAGAACGGGAACTAGAAAAATCAATGAACTTGGTGGAATTGCAAAATTGGCTCCACATTATGGGTTTTGGTTTGCAGTAATTGTTTTTGCAGGATTGTCCGTTCCTTTTACAGCAGGATTTATTGGTGAATTTATCTTGATCAAAGAAATGTTCTCTTTCCATATGATTATTGGTATCGTCGCTGCAACTACACTCGTTTTAGGAGCAGTTTACATGTTGCGCGCATATCAAGTGAGTATGTTTGGCGCACCAAAATTAACGGAGTTTCAAGATTTGAAATGGAATGAAACTTTTGTATTTGTCGCATTGACAATTCTTATTCTAGTTATTGGACTGAGTTCCAATTGCATTATAGATTTTTTAGAACCAAGTTTATCTAATTACCAAGTAACTTTAAAATAGCATGGACGCACTGATAGTGATATTTATTACGGGATTGATTTCTTTATTTGTTGGCATGTTAAAAAAGCCCTATTTAACTTTGGGTATTATTGCAAGTGGATTAGTGCTTTCTTTTTGTTTGCAAATGAATTATGGTAATTATACTTCTATTTTTAGTAAGTATGACAACCTGTATTTTAATATTACTCAATTGTACTTTAGTGAAATGGCAATTGGGTTTACGCTATTACTTGTCTTGGGTGGATTTCAGTATTTCAAGCAAGATATTGAACATACATCAGATTATTTGTCTCTATTGTTGTTCTCCTTATGTGGTGCCATCTGCTTGATTGGTTTTACGGATTTATTTATGTTTTTCTTGGGATTAGAGATTCTTTCTATTCCGATCTATGTTATGGTAGGGATTAAAAAACAAGATGTCTTATCCGCTGAAGCCTCACTTAAGTATTTCTTTACCGGTTCCTTCGCTACAGCAATTTTACTTTTTGGAATTGCACTTCTTTACGGTGCAACAGCTTCCTTTAATCTGGCAACCATTCAAGAAGTAATTCAATCTGGTTCCTATTCAGAACCGATGTTACTCATTGCACTACTATTCATTATGGCAGCCTTTCTATTTAAGGTTGGGGCTGTTCCTTTTCATTTCTGGGGACCTGATGTTTATCAAGGGGCACCTGATATCGTAATGGCGTTTATGGCTACCGTTGTGAAATTAGCCGCTGTGTTTGCTTTCTTGAAATTATATGCTGGAACTTTTCAATTCTTAAGTGAATTCTGGACGGGAGCCTTGAATATCGCTATAATTTTATCTCTCTTCTTAGGATATCTTTCTGCCTTGCGCCAAACGAGTTTCAAACGCATGCTCGCCTATTCAAGTATAAGCAATACTGGATTTGCTCTTTTTGCATTATTAACCACTTCGCCTTCTTCCGCTGGAAGTCTTTGGGTATTTCTTATCGCATATGGATGTGCTACAATAGCTTTAGTTACCATCAGCATGATTATTCACAATGTTGATGATAAAATAGCTGCATTCAAAGGTATTGGGTATAAAAATCCATTTATTGGATTTGTCATGATAATGAGTTTACTGTCTTTGTCGGGAATTCCTCCATTGTCTGGGTTCTTTGGTAAATTTTTATTGCTGAGCAACGCTATCAATGATCATCTTTACTTAGTAATATTAGCGCTGGTAAGTTCTGCAATTGGTGCTTTCTTATACTTAAGAATGATTGTACTTAGTCTTGCGAAAGATCCTGGAAATGAAGTTGAAAAGTATCCTATTTCTATTTTACAATACATTGTTTTAGGTGTTTGTACCGTAGGATTGTTAGGTGGATGGTTGATTATTATTTTATAAGCTTAATTCCCTACTCCTTTTCCAGCAATAAACCCAGTGGTCCAAGCGGCTTGAAAATTATACCCTCCGGTAATTCCGTCTATATCAATTAACTCTCCTGCAAAATGTAATCCAGGGACTATTTTACTTTCCATGGTGCGAATATCGATGTCTTTCAAAGCGATACCTCCCGCAGTTACAAATTCTTCTTTAAAAGTAGTTTTTCCTGAAACCTCGTAACGGTCATTAATTAAGGTGTTGATCAATTTATTGATGCTTTTACTTCCAAGATCTTGCCAACGCAACTCCAGACTCAAAGCACATTTGCTTACCAAGAAATGCCACAATCGATTGGTTAAAGGAAATGGATTTAAATTACCTAACATTTTTCCGCCTTGATTGGCTATGGTCTTCGAAATTAAAGCTTGTACTTCTTGTTCCTTTTGCTCGTCTAACCAATTCACCAAAATGGCAAACTGATATTCTTTATCATGCAATACACGGGCACCCCAAGCGGATAATTGTAGAATTGCAGGTCCACTCATTCCCCAATGGGTAACCAATAATGGACCGCGACCAATTAATTTTGTCCCTTCTACCCTGACCACAGCTTTTTCAACCACATTTCCCATCAAAGTAGCAATCGGATTTCCGGGCATATTAAAAGTGAACAAAGATGGAACAGGATCAATAAGGGTATGTCCCAATTTTTCGAGCCATTCTAGTCCATTGCGTTTGGGTTGACCACCAGTAGTGATGATAACCTTGTCGAAGGAATAAGATTGGTCTCTCGTTTTAAGAATAAAGTGATCTTTTTCAATTTGAATTTCTTGAACGGCTGCCTGATATTCAATTTTGACATGGAGCCGATGGGCTTCTTTTGTAAAACAATCTATGATTACTTGAGAATCATTGGCAAGTGGAAATACGCAGCCATCTGGATAAACTTTTAAGGCGACGCCTCTTTCCTCAAACCAATTGAAAGTATCTTGAACATTAAAGATATCGAAGGCTTTTTTAAGGTAATTTTCCCCTCTTGGATAATGTTTTGAAAGGACAATGGAATCCAATTGATTGTTGGTGACATTACACCTGCCGCCACCGGAGATTTTAACTTTAGCTAAAACTTTAGTGGTTTTTTCTAAAATAATGACTTCATGCATTGGAAAATGTTGCTTAACAGAAAGTGCTGAAAAAAAACCTGCTGCTCCACCACCTATAATTGCAATTTTCATTTTGTAAAAATACTTTAATTGTTATGAGTTCTATTGAAACATGATTATATTTATGGAAACTTATTCTTATGAAAATGAAAAATCAACTTTATTTACTGCCACTTCTGATCTTATTGATAAGTGCTTGTGGATCCAATTCAGAAAAGAAAACAATTTCAAAGGGCAAACCTATAAAGAAAGAAGTAACAAAGGACACTGTTGCTCTTATTCCTCAGAGTGGATTGAAAATTCGATATTCCAAATATCAAGCAGAGCGCACCTACACAGCTGAAGTAAGTGAAGAGAATCCGGAAAATGAATATGAAGAATTAGCAACTTTTACTGCGCACAGAAAAGTAAAACTAATAGAAATTGAATTGAATGATAAAACGGTTGAGAATAAAATTAATGCCGCTATTTTCAAAGCGGTAACTGATAAAAGAATGGGAAGCTATTCCCTTCAAAAATATGTAAACGAAGTGAAAAGTTTAGCGTCCATTGAAGAATGTTTCGATGAAGAAACGACTTGTTCACTATATGATTCTACCTTAAATTATATTTCTATAGGAATCAATGAGTATGCAATGTATTACGGAGCGGCTCATCCAAGTAGCGGAACACTTGTACTTAATTTTGATCTCAAAACTGGAGCGCTAATCTCGCTTAATGATCTTTTTAGTCCAGGAAGTAAAAAAGACCTTAAAAGAATAGTGGAGAAAGCTTTTATTAAAGCTTGGGGTGGTGAAGATTGGGATTTTACTCCTAGAAGTGGTGATTTTAAATTGAGTGAAAATTTTAGTCTCGAAAATGATGGTCTTCATTTTTATTACAATCAGTATGAAATTGGACCCTATGCAATGGGAGCGCCTGATGTAACTATTGCTTGGAAAGAAATAACGAAATTACTGAAAGAAAACCCTTACAAATAATTATATTTATCCCATTAATCACAGCATATTTATCTCTGCAATAAAATGGGTTCATTAATCAATGGCGTCGGTAGTTATATACCTGAAAAAATAATTAAAAACAGTGACTTTTTAAGGCATCAATTTTACAGTGATTTCAACACTAAAATTGAAGAAGAAACGGCGTCCATTATCAGGAAATTTGAAAAAATAACCGGTATTGCGGAAAGAAGGTATGTCAATGAAAATCAGAATAATGATGAAATTGCTCTAAGCGCAGCTCAAAAAGCATTAGCAGCTTCGAGTATCAACAAAGAGGAATTAGATTATCTAATTGTAGCTCATAACTTTGGCAATGTATCCTTTGGGTCCAATAAAACAGACCTACTTCCCAGTATTGCCACTAGAGTAAAACATGCGCTGGAAATTGAAAATAACAATTGTGTTGCTTACGATTTAATTTTCGGATGTCCTGGATGGGTAGAAGCCCTAATTCATGCACATCTTTTTATTAAAAGTGGTGCCGCTAAACATTGTTTAGTGATCGGTGCAGAAACACTTTCTAGAGTAGTGGACAATGATGATCGCGATGCTATGATTTTTTCTGATGGTGCAGGCGCTTGTGTTTTGAGTGCTAGCGATGATGATTCAAAAGGAATTTTAGCCCATGCAACCCAATCCTTTACAAAAGAGGAATCTCACTATTTGTACAATGATAAATCCTTTAGCGGGAGCGGTGAAGCCGACAGTCGTTATATTAGAATGCAAGGACGAAAAATTTATGAATTTGCACTCAATCATGTTCCCAATGCCATGAAAATAGCACTTGAGAAATCAGGAGTGCCATTAAAAAATATTAAGAAAGTGCTGCTGCATCAAGCCAATGAAAAGATGGATCAAGCAATAATTGATCGATTCTATGCGCTTTATGAACAGGAAGCTCCAGAGGGAATTATGCCCATGAGTATTAATACATTAGGTAATTCTTCGGTTGCGACAGTTCCAACCTTACTTGATCTGATCTTGAATCACAAACTTGAAGGTCATCAAATTGAAATTGGAGATTGTGTGATTTTCGCCTCTGTTGGCGCAGGCATGAATATAAATGCTGTGGTTTATCAATTTTAATAATGTTTTCAATAAGCTATTGCAAGGTCTAAACTAGAATATTTCCCCCTTTGGAGGGCAAGGGGGAGGATTTTAAATTGGTGCATTTTTTTTAATCAAGTGCATCGCATTGAATGTCGGGCACCATGGCTTTCAATTAGCTCATCGAGCGGAGTCGAGATGCGCTCAATCCACTTTTAAAGCTCATCGAGCGGCCTGTACTTTGGCACTTGTGCAGAGTACTTGTGCTGAGCCAGTCGAAGTAAGTCGAGATGTGCGGAAAAAAAGTAGAAAGAGGAGGTCCTTTACTTTTTTTTAGCTCAAAAAAAATACCGACGCCTCGGAAACAAAAAAAGGAGCTGACTGAGCAATGCGCTTTACTTCGACGAACATGCAATCTTCTCAACTCTGAGTATGTTCGAAGTATTTTTAATCCCCACCAAATTTGGATGCTGGCAATTGATCTTTCAGATAATCTTAGCATATACCAAATTCAATGGGTTTTAAAAACCTGCTATTGCAAGGTCTGAACTAGAATATTGTTATTTGCAAAATAATAGGATTCCCCCCTTATTGATGGGAATCCCACTCAAGAAATCATTTATCCTGCTAATGAAATGCCAATAAAATGTCCAATTCCAAAAGTAATGGCGGCTGCAATCAAGCCAAAAACAACCTGACGTATTCCTGAATAAAGCACACTTTTTCCAGTAAATAAGGTAATACTAGCTCCAATAATAAATAATCCAACAGCACTGCTTGCAGCGGAGAGGATAATGGCATTCATTCCCCCCATAAAGAAAAATGGTAATACTGGAATGACCGCTCCAAAAGCAAAAAGCACGAAGGAGGTTATGGCGGCTTCCATCGCAGAACCTTCCAAATCCTCAGGATTGATGCCCAATTCTTCCTTTACCAGAATATCATGCGCTAAACTTTTATTTTGAATGATGTCTTTGGCCATAGATTTTGCTTGAACTTCTTCTATTCCTTTTGACATGTAGATAAGAACCAATTCTTTTTCTTCTCCTTCAGGATTCGTTTCCAATTCATCCATCTCTAATTGCATTTGATTTTCAAATAATTCTTGAGAACTTTTCACAGAGATCCACTCCCCTAGCGCCATGGATAAAGCTCCAGCTAATAATCCAGCCAAACCTGTTAGTAATACTTCGTTTTGTCCGCTTGTTGCACCAGCAATCCCCATCACCAAACTAAAATTTGAAACCAATCCATCATTTCCACCAAGTACTGCTGCTCTTAATGCATTACCGCCCACACTTCGATGACGCTTTTCAAAACGGGCCAAAGTTGTTCCAGAAATGTGCTTGTTATTTTGAATGATATTCTTTAAAATGGTAACATGGGCCGTATCTGAAATAGAAGGCGCTGTTTGAGTTCTTTTTCTTGCTCCCACAACTGCAGACGAAATACTTTTCTCCGTGTCTAACAAGACCCCTAGGACATAATTATAACCGAAAAATTTTCCTATTGTACGCAATGTTTTTGCCCGCAGTGATGGTCCAGGCAAATCTTTCTCCAGCATATTGTTTTTCTGAGCAAAGGCAACCGCATGACTCATTTCAATCGCACTCATTTGATGAAATACATCAGCTACATTGGAATCAGATTCATTTTCCGCTAAAATCTTGTACAAAAAACTAGCATCTATTTCCGTTTGAATACTTTGTAAATCTATCATGATGGTTATTTTTTTTAAAGTTACTTACTTTTCATCGAATTGATAAGCTTATCTACTCAAGTGAAGTTATTATTTTTTGATTGATCACTTTCTTACTACTACCTATTTTCATCATGATTTTAAACAAAAATACATGCCGTAAAGAAAAGGGAATTGTCTTATCTTTTTTCGCTGAATTTCATTCAGCGCTATTGATATTTAACCCCTTCGGGCTAGGAAATATTCATGTGTTATAATTATCAACCGAGTAGCCCTATCTTTGCAGTATGATAGATCAAAATAAAAAAATAGAAGGAGTACTTTCAGCAATCGGATTTGAACGGTTAAATGACTTACAAAAAAAGGCACTTGAAAAAAGCTTCTCCAACAAAAACAATTTAATTCTTTCTCAGACGGGATCCGGAAAGACCTTTGCGTTTTTATTGCCTTTGTTTTTAAAACTTGATCCAAATGTTAAGGCCACGCAAGCGGTCATATTGGCTCCTTCAAGAGAATTGGCCATTCAAATAGAAAGTGTTTTTCGCGCCATGAGAACCAATTTTAAAGTTTTGACTTGTTATGGTGGGCACGATATTCAGGTAGAGAAAAAAAGTTTAGTAGAAGCTCCGGCGGTCTTAATTGGAACTCCAGGTAGAATTTGCGATCATATTACCAGAAACACAGTAGATTTATCGCAGGTAAAGCAATTTATTGTTGATGAATACGACAAGAGTTTAGAATTTGGGTTTGAGGAACAGATTAAATTTATTTATCAAGAATTTAGAAATCTAGACGCCATCACCTTAGTTTCTGCGACGGAACACGAAGAATTTCCAACTTATCTATCCTTCAAAGAGGCTGGAATCATCAATCATCTTTCAAATTCCATTGATCCAGATATCACTTTTTGGCAATTTCCAGTGAGAAACACCAACAAATTTGATCGCTTATTTGATTTGCTTTGCTCCTTCCAAGGTGAATTGAGTATTGTGTTTTGTAACTTCAGAGAAGCAACGGAAAGTGTTTGTGCGCATTTGAGTGAAAAAGGCTATGAATCGGTAGTCTATCACGGTGGAATGGAACAAGATGAACGCGAACGGGCCTTGATTAAATTTAGAAACGGAACCTTTCATACCTTAATATGTACAGATTTAGGATCTCGTGGACTAGACATTCCAGAAATTCAACATGTTGTTCATTTTCAATTTCCTCAAAATGAAGCGGCCTTTATTCACAGAAACGGTCGAACGGCCAGGATGAAATCTAATGGATCCTCTTACCTACTGGTCAACAAAGAAGATCATGTTCCTGATTATCTATCGCTTACTCCAAAAGAATTTAAATTAACCGATACGCAAAGCGCTCCGACCGTGAGTCCGTGGATTACTATTTATTTTAGTGGAGGAAAAAAAGATAAAATCAATAAAATTGACATTGTCGGATTTTTAAGTCAAAAAGGCGGTTTGGGTAAAGACGATATTGGCTTGATTATAGTGCAAGATTTCAGCACTCATGTAGCGGTGAAGCGAAAAAACATTCAGGCGCTATTAGAAAAAATCAAACCTGAAAAAGTCAAAGGAAAGAAATTAAAAATTGAGATTTCAAGGTGATGCTTACAGCATCGGAAGTAGGAGGAAATTGAAGCGGAACAAATATTAAGCAAAAAAACGCTCATAATATCAGAATTCCTTTTGACGATTTATAACTATATTTAAATAATGAATTCTATTAAATTATTTGAAAGTAAAAACATTCGTTCTGTTTGGAACGAAGCGGACGAAAAATGGTATTTCGTAGTCGAGGATGTGATTGCCATTTTAACAGACAGCAAAGATCCAAAGCAATATATTAAACGCATGCGCATGCGGGATTCAGAACTTTCAAAAGGATGGGTACAAATTGTACCTACCCTTTTAGTTGAAACAAAAGGTGGCCTTCAGAAAATGGGGTGTTCTGATGCAAAGGGTTTACTCAGGATAATTCAATCAATTCCTTCACCAAAAGCTGAACCATTTAAGCTTTGGCTTGCCCAGGTAGGCTCTGAAAGAATTGAAGAGATTGAAAATCCAGAATTAGCAATTCAACGCACCAGAGAAACATATAAGTTGAAAGGATATTCTGATGAATGGGTTGAAAAACGCATGCGAAGTATTGCGATTCGTGAAGAACTTACCGGTGAATGGTCTCAGAGAGGCGTGAAAGGACAAAAAGAATATGCAATTCTTACAGCTCAAATCTCTAAGGCAGCATTTGGTTTAACGCCATCAGAATATAAAGAGATCAAAAGTTTGAAGCGAGAAAATCTTCGAGATCATATGAATGACTTGGAGTTAATATTCTCAATGCTTGGTGAAGCATCAACAACTGCAATTGTCAAATCACAAAATCCCAAAGGTTTTGCGGAAAACAAAAAGGTAGCAAAACAAGGAGGTGATGTTGCTGGAAATGCCCGTAAGGAATTAGAAATCAAGACAGGTGAAAAAGTTGTTTCAACTACGAATTACAAAGTTTTAGAAGAAAAAAAGCAAAAGAAACTTAAATAAAGACTAGTTTTAATAACCCTCATAAAATGAGGGTAAACCAAGCCATTTGCCAGGTAAGCCTCAAAAAACGGGGGATATATATAAGTTATGAGTAATCGCAGAGCAGGGTTTAGTGACCAATAAGTTAAAATAGAATGAGTGAAGATAATCAATTAATTTTAGCCTGTTATTTCATAAATTGGATAGCACTTGGTGCAGTCATATTTTACAGTTCAAAGAAAAAGCAAACGATAATTATTCATTTAAGTATTCAGCTAGGATACTCATTGCTTTGGTGGTATGATCTAAAATATAACTCCAGTGGTGGAACAGCTTTAGTCTCATGGTTTTTCTGGATTATATCTATTGGAATCCACTGGTTCGTATGTTTAATTCAATTAGGAGTAATTGTTTGGAACAGAGCGAAACAGGTGAAATAGTTAATTACTACTCATAACCCGGGTTTAGCTCCATGCCTCAGCTCTTTCTTCGAAAAAACGATTAATATGAAAGAAATTAATTTAACTTCGGAACTATAATTTAATTTAAAAAGTCGGCACGGCGCCAAGCCCGCTGCCGTTATGCGTAATATCAACAAACTAAATGAAAATAACTTTAGAAGACATAATTCAATCCATTTATTTATTACCTGAACAAGTATTGGAAGAAGTTTTAGGACATTTTCAACATTTGGAATATCCCAAAAACCATTTCTTACTTAAACC
>CANLAQ010000031.1 GCA_947488235.1 Flavobacteriales bacterium
TATCACTAATAATGGCTGCATTTATTTTGATAAATTTTTCAAATACCAATGCACAGTGTACTAATTTATCTCCTTATGCTGTCGCTATAGCACCTACATCGGGAACTGTAACCATATCGACATGTTCATATCAAGAAGAATATTCTGAATTACAAAATGTAATTGCTGCAACGATTTACCAATGTGAAATTGTAACAGGTGGATATATCACCATACATGAAGGAACTCCAGCAGGCCCCGTTATTGCTTCAGGAGCAAGTCCCTTACAATGGAATTCTACAGTAGCTGGAACTTACTATGCGCATTGGAATGTTGATGCATCGTGTGCAACTGCAACTAATTGTATGGTGACAACTATAACTTATATAAGTCCTGCATCACCATGTGGAAATCCTGTTGCAGCAGGAGCGACTGTTTCAACTCCAACAGGAGCATGTCCTGGACAAGCGATCAATCTAACCTTAAATGGTGTAACCGTTGGAACTGGGCTTACTTATCAATGGCAATCATCTGCTAATGGAACTGCTTGGACAGACATAACAGGTGCGACTAATGCAAACTATAGTTTAATACAAACAGCAAATACCTATTATCAATGTATCGTTACTTGTAGTGCTGGAACACCAGCTACCTCTACTCCTATTCTCGTTAATATGAATTCATTTTTCTCTTGTTATTGTTCCGCGATCAATGCAGGCGGCGGTGGTTGCATGATGAATAATATTCAAATTGGTTCCATTAACAACAATACTGCAGCTACCAACCCAGTAGCCTCTCCGTTTTACACATCCTTTCCAATAAATACCATACTTGCGCAAGGTGCAACTTATGGTTTATCTGTTACAATAGATGCCGCAAATGTTTATACAGGTGCCATCGTATCTGTTTGGATTGACTGGAATCAGAATGGTCTATATGAAGCCTCTGAATGGCAACAAGTTGGCGTCAATGTAGGTAGTGGAACTACAGCGACAATTAACATCAATGTACCGATTGGAATACCTTTAGGAACTACTGGAATGCGCATTCGTTCTAGAGGAGCGGGAAATCCAAATGGTGCTACAGATGCCTGCACAGATATGGGTTCTGGTGAAACAGAAGACTATACCGTTACCATAATGCCGGTTCCGACATGTCCACAACCTCAAAATTTCTCCTTAGTACAAGCAGGATTAACCAATGCTCTTATTCAATGGACTGCAGGTGGTGCTGAAACGCAATGGGAAGTACAATATGGCCCTCAAGGATTTACACCAGGAACAGGAACTACAATTGTTACAAGTAACAATCCTTATACCATCAATGGTTTAACAGGAAATACCTTTTATGAAGTATATGTAAGAGCACTTTGTGGCGGAGGAGATACTTCCTATTTTACTCCTACCCTGGCCTTTCAGACTTTTAATCAAGCACAATACTTAGATTGGGATTCTAATTGTCCAAGCACAGGATTTATAGACATTTCTGCAACAGGAACTCCTTTGAATACTTGGGATGATAGTAATCAAGGAATCACCTTACCATGGCCTTGGTTGGTGCAAGGAAACCTAGTAAATGATATTTCTGTTGGTAATAATGGAGGATTAATTTTTAATAGTTTGAACAGTTGGTTGTATTACAACATCACAGGTGAAGGTATGTTCCCTTTTGTGCAAGATTTAAATACACCTTTAGACAATATATATTATGAATCTATAGGAAATGCGCCTAACAGGAAATTTGTAATCATGTGGAGCGATTTAGCACATTTTACATGGCCTGCAGCAACAGATGGAGCAACCTTTGAAATCATCTACGAAGAAACAAGCAATGAATTTTACTATGTTTATGATGATGTAATGATGGGCGATACCTGGTGGGATAATGGTGCTGACGCTGAGATTGGAGTAGTGACTCCTAATCAAACCATTCAGGTTTCTATGGACGATGCTGCCTATTTGAGTAATAATAGTTGTATCCATTTCTATTATACCAATTGTCCTAAACCACAGAATTACAATCTTTCTTATGTAAATTCATCTGAAGGTAGTTTCACTTGGACTCCAAGTATTGCCAATGAAACCAGTTGGACTGTAATTTATGGCCCATCAGGATTTGATCCAACAACAAGTGGCACAAGTGTTCCAAGTAATTCACCAAGCGCAACACTTTCTAATTTGAATCAATTGACGCAATATGATGTCTATATTTATGCTGATTGTTCCGTTGGTTTGCAAAGTTTAGGTTTATTTGGAACCTTCTTTACTCCTCCATATTGTTCCAATCCAACAGCTATGTTCAATGCTACAGCAATTGATAGTGTTTTTGCATCATGGGTATGGTCAGCAAGTTCACCAAGTTATCCTTCTACTGGTTTCAATTTACAATATGGAGCTATGGATTTTCCACTTTATTCAGGTACAGTTCAAGCAGTAGATAACAATATGACAGATACCATTGCTAATACTGCTTTCATAGCAAGTGAAGTAATTGATGTTTATGTTCAAGCGGTATGTGGCGTTGATACTTCGCAATATGTTGGTCCATTTACAGTAACACTGCCTTTAACCAATGATTTATCATGTGGGGCTGATGTAATTCCAGTGAATGGAGCTACGCATTATTTTGACAATACAGGTGCTACAGTTGATGTGACTGAGATTGGAATTGCACCGCCTGCTTCAGGTGCTCAAACAACGACAGGATGGGCAAATAACGCCTTAAATCTTACTTCATGGTTTAGTTTTATAGCACCGAACTCTGGAGCTGTTAGAATAAATTGTACCGCTACCTCATACAATGGTCAAATGGCTGTTTATAGTGGATTTGATTGTAACAACTTAACTACTTTCAATTTAGTAGCGGCAAATGATGATGAAATTGGAGGAAGTAGCCTTGCTCCAAACTTTACCATTTGCGGATTGATTCCTGGGCAAAGTTATTATATGATGCAGGATGGATTTAATGCACTTGAAGGAATTCATGCCATTGCTATCAATGAGATTGTATTAAATGCAGGTATTGCTGGAAACATGATGAATGTTTGTTATGGAGATTCTGTGAATTTGTTTAATGGGATTTCAGGAAATGATGCAGGGGGAACTTGGACGCAACAAATCCCAACCTTAGGTTTACAGGATAGCATCTTTATTACGGCAGGTTTAGCTCCAGTAATTTTCAATTTTACTTATACCATGCAAGATGGATGTGCTATAGATAATGTTAACGCACAAGTTCATGTTTATCCACCATCATCTGCAGGAAATGATGGTCAAATGACCGTATGTAAAAATGAACCCTTCAATTTATTAATGGGCTTATCTGGAAATGTTGATATGAATGGTGATTGGTATAACCCATCAAACCAATTAATGACGAGCCCGAATGATGTCGCTAGTTTTATTCCTGGTCAATTTAATTATGACTACATCACAGGTAATGGGATTTGTCCGGATGATACTGCTAACATTCTGGTTATTGTATCTGCAAATTGTGACTACTTATCCTTAGAGGAATTAGGGCAACACATTGCGCTGTATCCTAATCCAACGAGCAATGATATCACCATTGATAAAGGACTTGACCTAAGTTTTGAATCCATTACTATTAGTGATTTAAATGGCAAGGTATTGGAAACAGTAACAGAAGGTTTAGACATGAATTCGATTAAGTTGAGCTTTGCTTCTTATCAAACTGGAGTTTACTTCATTAAGATTTTAACTCCAAGAGGACAAATCATGAATAGAATTGTAAAACAATAATTCTTAAACTATTTAATTAAAGGGGCTCAGGCCCCTTTTTTTATTTAAAAATAAATCGGACGAAAAGTTAATTTACTAGATTGAAGTTGTAGCGCTGAAAAAGGGATCTTAATACAATTCATTGCAGAAAGCACTTTTTTCATAGTAGGATTTTTAACTTTTATGCTGCTCAAATCTACATCCAAAGAAAGATAATATTGTCGTGCTGCATTAAATTGAAGATACTGATCTTGATCTCCAACTAATTTTTGATCTACACTATAGCCAAAACTAAGGCACAACCAATTGATTTTATTGAATTTTGGAGCAAGAACACCCATTGGAAGACTTAACCAATAAGTTTGTCCATTGTAATCTTTTAAAATTTGTTGCCCTAAATTACTTCCTAAAACAGTCGGTCTGTAAGTAGCGTAAGGAGAAGGCATAAAGGAAAATTTAGGGATAAGATATTGCTTTTTAAACACCAATTTTTCTAGCAGAAAAATAGAGGTGCCTGTTGCATTTGCAGTAATATCATACCAGGAGAATCCCCAAGCAGAACTTTTACCATCCATTAACTCGAGAGTTCCTAGATACAAAAAAGATGTCCCCGCCCCTACCCATATACTTTTTTTATCAATTCCGGTCTTTGCAAATCCTGCACTAACAGATTTTGCCAGGTAATAGGAGGAAAAACCATGCCCCATTTTATCCATTTGCATCCAATTCTTTCCATCATCAAAAAAGTGAAACTTTGATTGCGGATAATCTTTGTACCAAACATTTTGCAGAACTAATAAACTAGAAGAATAGGCGCCAAGTGTAAGTGCTGAGGAAAGAAACAATTTTCCTTTATTGGGAATTGAATCATTCAGACCAACTTTTGGATTACTTAGTGCAAAAAAAGGAAGCAGCACCATTAAGATAAAAAATCCCTTCATGATCCGAAGGTAGATAATAAATCATAAAAAGCGCGTTTAAGCAAATGCAAATCCTATTTTTGTAGAAAGAAAGTTACCTTATGGAACATCAGAGAAAAGATTGGAATGATATAAAGAGTAATGACAGTTGGTCGATTTTTAAAATCATGTCAGAATTTGTTGAAGCATATGACCGAATGTCAAAAATCGGACCTTGTGTATCCATTTTTGGTTCCGCCAGGACAAAAGAAGAAAATGAATATTATAGCTTAAGTGTAGAACTTGGTCAAAAGTTAGCCACATTAGGATACGGGATCATTACAGGTGGTGGACCAGGAATCATGGAAGCTGCAAACAAAGGCGCTCAATTAGGTGAAGGTCCTTCCGTTGGTCTCAACATTGATTTGCCATTTGAACAAAACCATAATCCATATATTGATCCAGATCACAACATAGAATTTAACTACTTTTTTGTTAGAAAGGTAATTTTTGTGAAATACTCCCAAGCATTTATCATCTTACCTGGAGGGTTTGGGACCTTGGATGAATTCTTTGAAGCGTTGACGCTTATTCAAACCAAAAAAATCGCTAAACGACCAGTAGTTTTAATAGGCAGAAGTTATTGGACCGGTTTAATGCAATGGGTTGAAGAAACGATGTTGCACAAGGAATTAAATATCTCTGAAGAAGATTTGAAATTATATACTATAGTTGACACGGCAGATGAAGCGATCAGTTATATAGAGGACTTTTTCATAACACATAAATTGACCCCCAACTTTTAATTAGAAATTGTTTACCTTTCTTATCTTTGCTTTTAAATGATAAAAGAAATTTTGAAAAATATTATTGCATTTGTTTTCACAAAACATTTTCTTAAGCACTTGGGCTTAATCATGTTATTTTATGTTTCTATCGTATTAATTATGATGGTTTATCTCTATTTCTATACCAATCATGGTGAAAAGATTGAGGTTCCGAATTTTGTAGGCATGAATTCTGAAAAAGCAAAAGTTGTAATTGAAGACTTAGGTCTTGAATTTCAAATCATGGATTCCATATATGATCCTAAATTACCTGAAGGAACCGTTAAAGAGCAAAGTCCAAAATCTACAGCCTTTACCTTGCTTTTTGTTAAATCAGGAAGAACCATAAGTTTAAGGGTAAGTAAAAAAACAGATTTGATTGCAATGCCTAGTTTAATCTTCAAGCAAATTCGATTTGCAGAGAATATTTTAAAAAGTAGAGGTCTTCGCTACATCATCAAATACAGACCGACTAGCGAAGCAAATGGCGCTGTATTAGAACAATTATTCAAGGGGAGAAATGTTAAGGGTGGAAGTAAAATACCTATTGGCTCCCTCATCACTTTAATTGTTGGACAGAACGACATAGGAGAGCCTATCGAAATTCCAGATTTTTATGGGCAAAGCATGTCTGAAGCGCAATATATCATGGATACATTGGGGGTGTCATACACTTTTATTTGTGAGGATTGTATCACAACAGAAGATTCC
This sequence comes from Flavobacteriales bacterium, assembly GCA_947488235.1. Lineage (GTDB taxonomy): Bacteria > Bacteroidota > Bacteroidia > Flavobacteriales_D > Crocinitomicaceae > UBA952. The sequence continues at coordinate 6,157 of CANLAQ010000031.1, forward strand.
TTGGCGGCACGAATTGACAGTCAAAGTCCTGAATATTTAGAAGGAAATACGGTGCCTAAATCGACACCCTTTACCTTGCACATGACCTTAAATTTTAATGGTGACATTGAAAACCCAGAGCAATGAGGCAAAAGATAATATTTCATTTAATGTTCTTTTGCTCCATATTTGCTTGGGGTCAAGAGATGACGCAAGGTCCATTGACGCAAAATATGGCCATCAAGCCAGTACAAATTCTTAAAACTGGAAATACCATTGACAGTTCCTTTATCTACCAACTCGACACTATTTCCCTTCCGATTTTTGATGATTTCTCCTCGTCAAAATTTCAACAATACGCTCCGGATTATAATGCAGTAGGGATAAGTAGTTTGCTATTTTACCATTTATTGAATCCAAGCACTAACCTTCCATTGAGTTCAACTGAGGTTTTTACCAATCAAGTAACCTTCAAACGGGTGTATGATGCCGTAAATAGTACTTTTATTGACTTTCCATTTACCGCTACAAGCGTTCAAGTAGGGGATTTAGCCCATTTTCCGGTGGTCTATCAAACGAGCAATTTATATCCACCCTATTACATTTATGATACCATTGGAGTCGTAGATGTCAGTGATACCGTTTGGATCACCAATCCAGCATACACGCAAGACTCTGCTAGACAATTTTTTCAACCTGTTAATGATTTAACTAAAATATGGGCGGATCATTATGCTTATCACAACTATCGTTATGGTTTAAATCCAAGATCATTAGGCGTTGCAACATTTGACGGATTAAATGAAAATGGCTACCCATATCAATTTGGAACAACTGTTACCAATTATGGTGATCGCTTGACCTCAAAACCAATTGATATGAGTTCGGTAAATGCATCAGATTCTGTTTATTTAAGTTTTTTATATCAGCCTGAAGGATTGGGTGATGTGCCTGAAAGTGGCGATTCTTTACTTTTAGAATTTTACGCACCACAAATTGATCAATGGTTTCATATTTGGAGCGTAAGCGGCGCTGCTGTTCATCCTTTTAAAGCGGTACATGTTAATATAAGTGATCCTAAATTTTTTCACAAAGGATTTCAATTTCGCATTAGAAATTACGGTGGCTTATCTGGTGCTTTAGATCATTTTCATGTAGATTATGTTCATTTACGCAGCTTATCTTATTCTAATGACACCATATTCAAAGACTTTGCTTTTTCATATCCGCTCAACACCTTATTAAAAACCTATACTGCAGTGCCGTGGGATCATTACAAGGCCAGTAACACCAATAAAATGACGGATTCCTTGGAAGTTAAAGTTTATAATGGAAGTAACACAGCAGAGAATTATCAAAATGGGCAAGTGAGTATTTTACAGAATAGTGCTACTTTAGGAATGTTTACATTACCTGGTTTTTTATTAGCTGAAGGTCAAATTAATTACAATCCAACGGCCTTATTTACTTCCCATCACGACCTTTCTAATGGTTATGAATACGACAAAACTTTACTTGGAATTCAGCAAGATTTTGAAGTTAAAGCAAGTGCGTCTGCTCAATTTCCAAATTTCTCACAAAACGATTCTACCTTATTTACACAGTCATTTTATAATTTCTATAGTTATGATGATGGATCAGCTGAGGCTGCCTTTGGTCCAACAGGTGTGCAAGCGCGCTTAGCCATTAGATATGACAGTTACGAAGCAGATTCACTAATAGGTGTTGCGATGCATTTTGTACCTTCAGTGGTCGATGTTTCACAAAAATTATTTTTATTAACGGTTTGGGATAATGACAATGGTGTTCCCGGGAATGTATTATATGAAGATGATGCATTTTCTCCTAGGCAGCCCGTATATATTAGCGGACAAAACAATTTTGAGACCTACTACTTTACAAATAATGAGAAAGTTCCAGTAGGGACCACCTTCTTTGTGGGTTGGAGACAATTAGATCCCAATCGATTAAATTTAGGATTAGATCGAAATATTGACCATTCCAATACCATAAGATACAGTGTAGATGGTGGAAATAATTGGTTTACATCTCCTTTTCCAGGTTCAGCTATGTTACGACCCGTTTTTTCCACACAAATTGATGCCGTTTTAGCAGTGCCTGCGCAAGCTATTGAAGAATTACTTGTAATTTATCCAAATCCAAGCAATACCTCAATTACAGTCAGTTTAAAAGACAAAGAGATCAATCATCTAACTTTATTCAATAGTTTAGGGCAAATCATTAGAAATGTTGAAAGCAATCAAATTGATCTTCATGAACTAGAAAATGGAGTTTATTTTGTAACAGCTCCAGAAATTTCATCTCGTACCTACAAAGTTATCAAGCAGTGATTGAAGAGAAGGACCTCGAACAAGCCCATGAGGAGGAGGAATTATTTGAACATTATCGATTTACAGCAGATCCCGGCCAAGAATTATTAAGGATTGATAAGTTTTTACTTGATCGCCTACCCAATACCTCAAGAAATAAAATCCAAGTTGCCGCAAAAAACGGGAATGTCTTGGTGAATAATCAAATTGTAAAGCAAAATTACAGAATAAAACCTTCTGATATAGTTTCTATTGTCATGCCTTATCCTATTCGAGAAATCGAATTAATTGCACAAGATATTCCAATAAATATTGTCTATGAAGACGACGAATTAATTGTAGTCAACAAAACGGTAGACATGGTAGTCCATCCAGCATACGGACACTATTCTGGGACACTCGTTAATGCTTTAATATACCACTTCAAGCACCTTCCATCATTACCAAAAAACTATTACGGCAGACCCGGATTGGTGCATCGAATAGATAAAAACACCTCAGGAATCCTCCTTGTTGCTAAAACGGAAGATGCCTTAACACATTTAGCAAAACAATTTTACGAAAAAACTACAGAGCGGACTTATTGGGCATTGGTTTGGGGAGATGTGAAAAATGATGGGACCATAACAGGAAATGTTGGACGATCTTTAAAAAACAGAAAAGTAATGGCTGTTTTCAAAGATGGGGAATTGGGCAAACATGCCGTAACCCATTATCGTGTTTTGGAGAGGTTTGGTTTCGGAACTTTGGTAGAATGCAAGTTAGAAACGGGAAGAACCCATCAAATTAGAGTCCATATGCAGTTTTTAGGTCATCCTTTGTTCAATGATCCAGAATATGGAGGAAATAAAATTCTAAGAGATGCCCATAAAAAAGAATTCAAACAATTTATTGAAAAATGTTTCGCTTTGTTGCCTGGACAAGCTTTACATGCAAAAACTTTAGGGTTCGTCCATCCAAAAACCAAAGAAAATATTAGTTTTTCGTCACCCCTGAATGAGGGTATGCAAACATTGCTAGAATCTTGGCAACACTTTACACTTGAAAATTAAAAAAATTTTTTTATTTTTGTTTGCCTTAGAATCATTTCTAGAGCCATTAAACTTATAATATGAAGCATTTATTATTTATTGCCTTATTAAATTTTGCATTCATTTCTTCTATTGATGCACAAACCAATACGCCTAAATATTTAAACGAAGCGAATAAGTCGTTTAATTCAGGACGCTACTTCGAGGCATTACCTAAACTTCAAAGCGCCTATACAAAATTAGGTAATAAAGGTACTATTACTCAAAAAGGAGATATGGCATATAAAGTGGCAGAGTGTTACCGCCACATGGAGCAATTTGATAAAGCTAAGGATTGGTATGCTAATTCTATTGAATTGAAGTATTATGATGTTCAACCCCTTTTATATTTTTGGCAAGGTGAAATGCAACGCATGATGGGTAAATTTGATGATGCGATCAAAAGTTATAAAGAATACAAAAAAAGAAAACCAGCAAATGATTTTTCTCATGATGTTGAGTCAGCGATCAAGTCTGTAGAGATGTACAAAGACTTTGAAATTGCAGAATCGAAATTTATCATAAAAAATGAAAGCAAATTAAACAAAGTACAATTCGATATGGCCCCTACTTTTAACGATAAAAAAGGGATGTCTATTTTGTACGGAACCAGTAGAGAAGACTTAACAACAACAACAAGAGATCCAATTACAGGTGAGAAATTCATGGATATCTGGACAGCTGATTTTGACCTTAAAAGAAATTTTATTAGCGCCAAAAGTATTGATAATAATAATTTAATTAATACAGGAGACAATGAAGGTACTGCTGTAATGGATAAAAAAGGAAAGACTTTATATTTTACGCGTTGTCCTACTAAAGCTAAGCAAAACTTAGGTTGTGACATTTGGAAAGCAGACAAAAATGGCGAAGACTGGGAAAATGTAATGAAAATCACCTTGAAAACGAGCGATACTATTTCCGTTGGTCATCCATGTATTACTGAAGATGGTATGATGTTAATTTTTGCTAGTGACATGGCTGGTGGTAAAGGTGGACGAGATCTTTGGTATGTAATGTATGATAAGAAAAATAAAGTTTGGGATTCTATACCAAAAAATATGGGTGCTGAAATCAATACTACAGGAAATGAATTATTTCCTTCTATTGGTGCCAACAATCGTCTTTATTTCGCAAGTGATGGTCACCCAGGAATCGGTGGATTAGATATTTTCTATGCTACAAGAGTTGGTGAAGAAAACACCAAAGAGAATCCGGCCAAATGGTCACTTGTTACCAATATGCAATACCCTATTAACTCTATTGCAAATGATTATGCAATGGCAGACTTCTTAGATGAAAAAACTGGTTTAAGAGGGTATTTTACTTCTGAAAGACAAACCAATACTAATAAAGTTTATTCACCAGACATTTGGAGTTTTAGTATCCCTCCGGTTGTTTTTGATTTACGCGTTGTTGTATTTGAAGCAGGGAAAAAATCAAAGCGCATCATGGATGCCAAAGTTGAGGTTGTTGGATCTGACGGAAGTGCTTGGGAAGGAATCACTGACAAAAAAGGCTCAACTATTAAGTGGGATAAAAAAGCAGATGGTGCTCGATGGATAAATGGTGAAGTAAGTTATACGCTTAAAGCTTCTAAAGATGACTATTTCGAGGATGTTAAAGGCGCGAAGTTTACCACTGTTGGTTTAGATAAAAACCAAAGTTTCTTGTTAGAACTTCCGTTATTGCCTAAATATCATTTGCGCACTCCTGAAATTCGCTACTATTTAGATAAGTGGACCTTTGTTGATGATGCTACCATAACATCAACAGACTCCCTTAAATTTTTGGATAGTTTATTGACAAATTTTGATTTCATTACTATTGACTTGTATTCTCATACAGATGCTAGAGATACAGAAAAACACAATCAAGCTTTGTCGGAAAATAGAGCTAAAGCTGTTTATGTTTATTTAGTAGATCAAAAAGGTATTGATCCTCGTCGTATTCGTCCAGTTGGGAAAGGAGAATCTGAACCAGCAAAATGGGTTGATGAAAATGGTGTAGAGCAAACCTTAACGGAAACTTACATCAATCAATTTAAAGCAACAGACCCTGCTAAATTTGAGCGACTACATCAAATGAACAGAAGAACGGATGTTAAAATTACTAGTGAAAAATACGATCCAAAGACTGCAGCTCCTGCAGATCCAAACTATAAAAAGTTTATTGATCCATTACCGAGATAATTAAGTTAAAAAAGCGTTCTTAGGAACGCTTTTTTTTTGTACCTTCAATAGTGGCTGGCAAGGTAAAAGAAATCTATTTACATTACTTGTGGAAAAAGAAACTCATTCCTTTTCATCTGCTCTCTTTGGATAACGGACAAGAATTTCAAATTGTTCATTACGGAACATATAATGAAAGTGAAGCAGGTCCAGATTTTAGCCTAGCTAAAATAAAAATAGACGGAATACTATGGGTTGGTCCAGTAGAAATTCATGTTAAGTCCTCTGATTGGTATTTACACAAACATGAAACAGATAAGAATTACAATAATGTCATTTTACATTTCGTATATGAAAATGATCGAAAAATAATTCAAAACAATCGTGATATTCCAACAATTGCTCTAGCACAGCATCTCAATAAAGTACATCATCAAAATTTCATCAGCAACTACTATAAAGAACAAGGATTGTTTTGTCATAATAGCCTTCAATCGAATGGACAAGATGTATTTAATCAACACGCTGAAGATTATCTATCCAAGAGATTAGAGCGAAAATTTCATCTCATCGAAATTGAATCCTATAATAATCTAGAAGAACTTCTTTTATTACTTTTCGCTAAAACTATAGGTGGTTCGATTAATGGTGATACGCTTTCAAACTTTACTCTAGACTATTATAACAAATACAAACAAAATCCATCAGAACAGGCGCTTCTTTATCATTGGAGCGCTCATCTTGAAAATAGATTGCCTTGGAAGACAAAAGGCCTTAGAAACGCTTATAATTACAACGACAAGGTTAAAAAACTATTTACTGCATTTTATGCCTTGGATTTTAAGAATGCCATAGATGAACTGCTCAAAACAAAAGATACACTTCGATTTATTGAACACATTGATAGTAGCATGTTTAGTAAATTTTTAAAAACCAACTTAAAAATCAACGCATTAATACCATTTCTTTTTGCACTAGATAAAAAAGGGCTTCTAGAAATTGAACTTAAGGAGCTTTTTCACTTTTATTCAGATTTAGATACAGAGGACAATAAAATAACACGCATTTGGAAGGCAAGTAGTATAAGTTTAAAAAATGCTGCCGATACACAAGCTTGTTTAGAAATTTATCAGCAATTTTGCAGTAAGAAACTTTGCCATCTATGTGAACTCGGTAAAGAAATATTAAAAAAATGAGGCGATTCTTACAGAAGATTATTTTTTTCTTTGAAATGCAATCTTATGGTGTTTGCGGATGGTGGGCACGAAAATTAGGCATCAGTACTTATAAAGTTAAGTTAGGCTTTATCTACTTTTCATTTGTTGCCTTAGGGTCACCTATTTTACTCTACCTTATTATGGCTTGGATCTTAGAACATAAACATTATTTCAAATTACAACAAAAGCGAAAAACATCAATTTGGGAAATTTAAGAATATTAATTACTGGAAGTAATGGATTGTTGGGTCAAAAGATTGTTAAGCAACTTATTGCCAAGCAAATTGATTTTTTAGCCACCTCTAAAGGGGAGAACAGAAACACATCCTGCCAAGAACATAACTATCAAAGTCTTGACATTGAAAGAATAGAAGACATTGAAAGCATTTTTAGTTCCTACCAACCAAGCCATGTAATTCATACGGCTGCTATTACGAATGTAGACTATTGCGAGCAAGATCCCGAACTGTGTTATGCCGTAAATGTAAACGCAACAAAATTATTATTAGATGCTGCTATTAGCATTGACGCTCATTTTCTCTTGCTTTCCACAGACTTTATATTTGATGGTTTAAAGGGGGACTATTTAGAAACAGATGCCGCCAATCCATTAAGTCATTATGCCCATTCAAAATGGGAAGCGGAATTACTCTTGCATAAAGGCAGTTATTCCAATTGGTCCATCGTCAGAACTATTATCGTTTATGGAGATGGAGAGAACTTAAGCAGATCTAATTTGATCAGTTGGGCTAAAGAATCTTTGAAGAAAGGAGAAAAAATTTCGGTAATTGATGACCAATTTAGAGCACCAACTTGGGCGGAAGATTTAGCATGGGCCTGTATACGAATATGTAAATTGAACAAACTTGGCGTTTATAATGCCTGTGGTCCAGAGACTTTATCAATATATGAAATTGTATGTCGCATTGCGCGTTTTTATAAATTTGATGCAACATTAATCCAACGCAGTAATAGTAAGCTATTAAATCAAGCAGCACAAAGGCCTCCAAGAACTGGATTAAATCTAAATAAATCAAGCCTTGAATTGGGCTATGCTCCAAAAACTATCGAGGAGACATTGGATCTATTAAAATAATAGACTCCAATTACCCAAAAAATAATATCTTTAAGACTTAAATAAAAATATCAATTGAATAATTAGATTAACGCGATTAAACTATGAAAAAACTATTTAGTAAAAAATCTATCCCTCATTTATTAGCAGAAGCGCATGCCAACGAGCATGGATTGAAAAAAACATTGGGAATGTGGTCCTTAATTGCTCTAGGTGTTGGTGCCATCATAGGTGCTGGATTATTTGTTAATACTGGAAGAGCAGCCGCAGAAGCAGCTGGATCAGGGGTAACATTATCCTTTGCTGTTGCCGCTATTGGTTGTGCTTTTGCAGGATTATGCTATGCTGAATTCGCCTCTACAATTCCTATTGCGGGAAGCGCTTATACCTACTCCTATGCTACTCTAGGTGAAATTGTTGCCTGGATCATTGGGTGGTCCTTAGTCATGGAATATGCTTTGGGAGCAGCAACGGTCTCTATTGCCTGGAGTGAATACTTAAATAATCTTTTAGGCGGTGCGATACCCTACGAATGGTGCCACTCCCCTTTTGAGCATAAATTAATTGGAAATAATACTATACCTACCAATGGTATAATGAATTTACCTGCCTTATCTATTTTAGCAATTCTAACTTTATTATTAATAAAAGGGACGCAAGAATCTGCCTTTATTAATGGTATAATGGTTTTTATAAAGGTTGCCATCGTTTTGATTTTTATAATAGTTGGTTGGAACTATATTAAGCCCGAAAACCATACGCCTTATTTAATTCCGGAAAGTACCATCGGTCATGAAGGGATTTTTAAATGGGGATGGGGTGGTGTCCTTGGAGGTGCTGCGATTGTCTTCTTTGCATTTATTGGTTTTGATGCGGTATCAACAGCGGCGCAAGAAGCAAAAAACCCTAAAAGAGATATGCCTATTGGTATATTAGGTTCATTAATTATTTGCACAGTTTTGTATATTTTGTTTGCCCATGTGCTGACCGGTATCGCAAATTGGAAAGAATTCGGAGCAGGTGGTGCAGGAGGTGAAGCATCAGTTTCCTATGCTATTAAAAAAATGGCTGGCTATGAATGGCTTGGAACAAGTGTTAATATTGCCATATTAGCAGGATTTTCCTCGGTTATATTAGTTATGTTAATGGGTCAAACAAGGGTATTTTATTCAATGTCAAATGATGGATTAATCCCTAAGTTATTTTCTCAATTGCATCCAAAATTTAAAACTCCATACAAGTCAAATATACTTTTACTTGTAATGGTAGGCGGTTTTGCAGCGTTTATCCCAGGAAGTGTGGCAGGAAACCTTACCTCTTTTGGAACTTTGTTTGCCTTCGTAATTGTTTGTGCCGGTATCATTATGATGCGCAAAAATTTTCCGGATTTAGAAAGACCCTTTAAAACTCCATTGGTTCCCTTAGTTCCAATTTTAGGAATACTTGTTTGTGTGGCAATGATTGTTGCCTTAGATTTAACTACACTAACAGTAGCTGCTGTATGGATGTTAGTAGGCCTCTTAATATATTTTGGTTACAGTAAGCACCACAGTAAGCTAAGAAAACAAGATCAAGATAAACTTTAATATCTCGTGTAGAAATATGAAATAAGAAGGGCTTGACGATCGTTAAGCCCTTCTTTATTTTACCCTATGCCCTTTGAAGACCCTTACTATGTTTCCCCGAAAAATAAAAAAGGGGTGGCTGCACTCCTCATTATTTCCCTTATCATCGTTTTTACACCAAGATTCTTGTCCTATTTTAAGGAACCATTACATCTAGTAATCACTAGAACTCAAGTGGAACTCTTACAAAAAAGACAAGCAAAATACGCTTATAAATATAAAAGTCATTACAAAAGAAAGACCTACAAAACTGCACCAGAAAGATTCGACCCCAATAATTATTTAGAAGCAGATTGGGCTGCCTTAGGTTTATCCTTAAAACAAGTAGCAGTAGTAATGAATTTTACAAAAAGAGGTTTGTATTCTAATGAGGATCTTAAAAAGATTTTTGTTATTCCCCCTGCCCTATACGAACTTATAAAGGATTCGACTTTCTACCCTACTAAAGAAAATAAACCATTTGAGGATTCCAAAGAAATACAGATTCTTATCAAATCTCTCCATCTTAATACTGCTTCGACAACGGACTTAGAGCATCTTAAAGGGATTGGTCCCTTTTATGCAAAAATGATCCTAAAATATCGTGATGCTTTAGGCGGATTTGTTGACAAAAATCAACTTTTAGAAGTCTATAAAATGACTCCCGAAGTAGTTGCCATCTTGGAAAATAATTGCATTATTGATCCATCTTTTTGCAGGAAGATAAATATTAATACTGTAACTGCCCTTGAATTGCAAGCACATCCTTATCTTGATTGGAGTCAAGCCAACTCTATTGTAAAAATGAGAGAACAAAAAGTCGGGTATCTTAATGTTAACGAATTATTAGAATCTCATTTAATCGATGAAAATACTTTTTTAAAACTATTGCCTTACCTATCTTTGTAATATGACATTGACAGAAAGGCTAAATGCAAGTATTAGGGATGTTAAAGATTTTCCAAAACCGGGAATTGTCTTTAAGGATATTAGTCCCATCATGTTAGACGCGAGTTTATCCAACGATTTATTAGATCAACTGGTTCTAAATTACCAAGACAAGAACATCTCTGCAATTGCAGGTATTGAAAGTCGAGGTTTTCTATTTGGTTATCCTTTGGCGATGCGTTTAGGAATTCCTTTTATCTTAATAAGAAAAGAAGGGAAATTACCTTACAACAAAATTGCACATTCCTATGATTTAGAATATGGAAGTGCTGTTATTGAAATACATGAAGACGCCTTATCAAAAGGAGATCGAATTTTAATTCATGACGATTTACTTGCCACTGGTGGATCCGCTGACGCAGCCGCTCAATTAATTAAAAAATGTGGTGGAGAGGTCGTTGGATTTAATTTTTTGGTGGGTTTAGACTTTTTAAATGGTCGACAAAAACTTATACCTCATTCCTCTAATATTCAAACGATAATAAATTACTAAATGGACTTTATTCAAAGCGAAAATCAAATAATGATTTCGCAAATGCTGCGTGATTTTGCTGAAAAAGAAATTAAGCCATTCATGAAACAATGGGATGATGATGAATATTTTCCAATTGATACCATGAAAAAATTAGGCGATTTAGGTCTCTTGGGTATTTTTATTCCTGAAGAATATGGTGGGTCTGGATTTACTTATGATGAATACGCGACAGCTATTATGGAATTAGGGAAAGTTTGCGGAGGACTTGGATTAAGTGTAGCAGCTCATAATTCTTTAGGAACTGGACATATTTATTATCATGGATCTGAAGCTCAAAAGAAAAAATATTTACCAAAACTTGCTACAGGAGAATGGATTGCAGCTTGGGCGTTAACAGAGGCCAATACAGGTTCTGATGCAATGCGCATGCAAACAACTGCTGTAAAAGATGGTGACGATTGGATCATTAACGGATCAAAAAATTGGATTACTCATGGATTGTCCGGTGATGTTGCGGTTGTTTTGGTGAGAACTGGTGAATTATTAGACAGCAAGGGAATTACAGCTTTCATAATAGAAAAAGGAACTCCCGGATTATCCGCGGTGAAAATAAAAGATAAACTTGGCGTAAGAGCAAGTGAAACTGCTGAAATGATTTTTGATCATGTCCGTGTATCTGCCGACCAAGTTATTGGTGAAGTTGGTTCCGGGTTTAAACAAGCCATGCAAATTCTTGATGGGGGTAGAATTTCCATTGCCTCTTTAAGTTGTGGTATCGCACGAGGAGCCTTAGAGGCTTCTATTAAATATTCCAAAGAAAGGGAGCAATTTGGACATGCAATTAGTCAATTTCAAGCAATAGCATTCAAACTTGCCGATATGGCGACTGCAGTAGATGCTGCTGAATTATTGACATTTCAGGCTGCTTATTTGAAAAATAATAAACTACCAATGACCAAAGAAGGAGCCTTCGCAAAGTATTATGCTTCGGAAGTTGCTGTCAAATGTGGTAATGAAGCGGTACAAATAATGGGAGGCTACGGTTACACTAAAGAATACCCTGCAGAAAAATATTTGCGAGATGCCAAACTAATGACTATTGGTGAAGGAACCTCAGAAATACAAAAGGTGGTAATTTCTCGAGAAATTTTAAAATAAAAGTTGCAAATTATTGATTTTGGTGTATCTTTGCCACCCAAAGTTTATTATAAAAATTAAGTAGATATGTTAATTATTCCAATCAAAGAAGGCGAAAACATCGAAAGAGCATTAAAAAAGTATAAGAAGAAATTCGAAAAAACTAATATGATGAAGCAACTTCGTGCAAGAAAAGAATTTGAAAAGCCTTCAATTTCTCGTCGTCAGGAAGTAATTCGTGCTGCTTACAAACAAAGAATGCAGTCTGCAGAAATGTAACTAATATATTTTATTAGCGTTAAAGGAGCATTAGCTCCTTTTTTTATGCTTACTAATTTCATAGATTATCTTCATTTTGAAAAACGCTATTCGGAGCATACTTTAATTGCTTACGAAAATGACTTAAAGCAATTCATCGAATTTGCTGAAATACAATCTATTCAAGAATTTTCTAGTTTGAGTTCATCTTTTATCCGATCTTGGATTGTGGAACTTATTGAAAAGGGCGTTGCCAATAAAAGCGTCAATCGAAAATTAGCAAGCTTAAGAAGTTGGTATAAGTGGTTAAGAAAGGAGGGGCTTGTTTCCCATAATCCATTAAACAAACTTAAAGGTCCAAAAAGTGAGAAGCGCTTGCCTTCCTTTGCTAAAGAATCAGAAATGAGTACCGAACATCTAGATCATTATTTTAGTTCTGATTTTGATGGACAACGAGATGCTTTAATGGTAGAGATTTTTTATCAAACTGGGATTCGTTTAAGTGAATTAATCCATCTTTTGGATAGTGATACACAATCTGGAGCCATAAAAGTATTAGGAAAGCGCAATAAAGAACGGATTATTCCTATCAATTCTCTTTTATATGAAAAGATTGAGGCGTATAGATCTATTAGAAATGCTACCTGTGGAATGACAAAATATTTATTCGTTCTTTCCAATGGAAATCAATTATATCCAAATTTTGTTTATCGAAAAATCGTCGCTTATTTGGGTACTGCCACCCAACTAGACAAAAAAAGTCCGCATGTGCTGAGACACACCTTTGCAACGCATATGTTGAATAGAGGTGCAGGATTGGAAACTTTAAAGGATCTATTGGGTCATGCAAGTTTGGCCGCTACACAAGTCTACACACACAACTCCTTCGCACAATTAAATAAAGTATATTTACAAGCCCACCCTAGAGGAACAAATTCTTAATATTATGGAAATTCAAATTCACACGGTTCATTTCAAAGCCGACCAAGATCTAATGACTTTTGTCCATGAAAAATTAGAGAAACTTAATTTATTTCATCAACACATTACCAGTAGTGAAGTTTTTTTAAAGGTGGAAAAAGATGAGGATCACGCCAATAAGTTTGTGGAAATCAAATTACATGTTCCAGGGAGAGAATTGTTCGTAAAAAAGAATTGTCCTAGTTTTGAAGAAGCGACCAATGATGCCATTGACGCGTTAAAAAAACAATTGATTAAGGATAAAGAAAAGTAATTAAATACTTACAATTCGATCTACAATCATAGCAGAAATACGCTTATTTAATTCTGTTTTGTGTTCTAAGTAGAATTGGTATTCTTTATTACATAACATACCTAAAATTAAGCCAAGGCATCTGAATTTAAGTTCTGGAGTTTGCACTAATTTTTGTAAGGCAGTACGGTGGGCAGTTGGATTAAGTCGTTTAGACTTAAGATGCTTAAAGATTGGATTGTTTAACATCTCTAATTCCAGTAATTCATGCTGATATTTTAGAACAGGGCGTAAAACATCATTTTGGAAGGACTCCAATGGTTTTTTATCGTCCTGCTCAATTTTGATCATCGGTCTTAAGCTAATCAATTCTTCGTCTATACGAATGGAATTTTGTTTTTTCATATATTATTTTCAGAAATAAATCTTTGATGAACCGCGGTATATAAGTCAATATACTCATCAATTCTTTCGTCAATTGGATCACAAACAAACAATACTTGCTTCACTTTTGGTAAACTCTCAGCCATTCTAGAAATGAATCCTTTCCATGCTTTTTTCATTTGTTTATCCATTTCAAGGACAATCAGCATTTTCATTTTACTAATGTTATATCCATTCTGAAAATACATTTCACAAACCCTTCTTGAAGTTCCAACAATTACTTCCGTTCCATCAAATAAATCATTGCGTTGCTTGACCTTATTTCCTTTTTCTAAAATTAAATCTAGCGTGAGATCTTTTTCTTTTATAAAAGGAGCTAGTTCAGCACCCAATTGAACAGCACTATCATTATCAGCACATAAAATTATCATGCGCGGAGAGCCTTCTTCGGGTTGAGGAATACAAAAAGAGATGATTTCTTGGAGTAAATCTACCGGTAGGGGTAATTCATGCGTACAAAGAACATGATTGCCTGCTTTTACAGATTTTAATACCCGTAAATTAAATTCATTTGTCATTTTAATTTTTCATTTTTATGATGCCGCGTAGTATCGCGCTGCGTCTTTTTATTCAAGTTTTCCTCAAAGGCTTTCGTAAGATCTACCCCTGTTTGATTGGCAATGCAAATCAATACAAAGAGAACATCTGTTAACTCATCCGCCAAATCGCGATCTTTATCTGATTCCTTTTCACTTTGTTCTCCGAACCTTCTAGACATTACACGCGCCAATTCGCCCACCTCTTCCATTAGAATAGCAGTATTGGTCAATTCGTTAAAGTAGCGAACTCCATGTTTTTTAATCCATTGGTCTACTTGCTCTTGCATTTCACTTAGTGGTAAACTCATACTTTTCCGGTTTGAATTAACCACTGACTTACATACTTTCCGATAATATCGAATTCAAGATTGACTGTTGATCCAATAGTTAAAGCATGAAAATTAGTGTGCTCATAGGTATAGGGAATAATACACACGGAGAAGGATCCTTCTTTAGAATCAACCACCGTTAAACTTACGCCATTTACTGTAATAGAACCTTTTTCTACGGTCAAATGAGGAGAATTATAGTTAAAGGTATACCTCCAACTTCCATTTTCATCTATAATATTGGAACAAATAGCGGTCACATCAACATGTCCTTGAACAATATGTCCATCCAAGCGACCATTCATAAGCATACATCGTTCTAAATTTACGATTGTTCCTATTTTCCACGAACCTAAATTTGTTTTATCTAAAGTTTCTTTAATCGCTGTAACAGAATAGGTATTGTTTTTTAAATCTAAATCAACTACTGTTAAGCAGCAACCATTGTGCGCAATACTCTGATCGACTTTTAATTCATCTGTGAAATCTGACTTCACGACAAAATGCTTATTCGTCGCTTCGATATTAATATTCACAATTTCCCCTAAATTTTCAATTATTCCAGTAAACATGTTTTAATTTTTTGACCTCTACAAAAGTACTCCCTTATTCGGATTATGCCAAAGTTAATTTATACCCTACACCTCTAATAGAATGGAAAAATTTAGGTTCCTTTTGATCTTCCTCAAATAATTTACGAAATGAAAGTATGTAGTTGTCAATAGTTCGAGTAGTTGGGTATTGGTCTTTACCCCAGATTTTATCTAAAATATCATCTCGTGAAATTACATTTCCAGCTCTTTCTGAAAACAATTTTAATAATTCAATTTCGCGTTTTGAAAAAATATGAATTACTTTTTTTGTTGGGTCAAGAACTTCGAAAGTATTGAAATTGACCTCTAATTGACCAATTTTAAGCAATGTTTTTTCAGGTACCAAAGAAGTATTGCTGCTGATCAGGATTTTTACTTTCAACATTAACTCTTCTAAGTCAAAGGGTTTTGGTAGATAGTCATTTGCGCCAAGTTTAAGTCCTGCAACCCTGTCTGAAGTGGTGCCTTTAGCGGATAAAAATAAGATCGGCACTTCACTAAACCGCCTAATTTCTTTACATACATCTAGGCCATTTACTTCTGGAAGCATCACATCTAAAATCACCAAATCAGCTTCAGACATTTTTTTTGCCTGATTAAAAGCTAGTTTTCCTGATTGTATTCCTTCCACGCTATACCCCTCAATTTCGAGGTTGAATCGAATTAATTCTAATAATACAGTTTCATCTTCGATGATATAAATTAAATACATTTAGGAAATTTTGGAACTAATGTTATATTTGTATAAGTGAAATTAACTAAAACTATTCAACTATGAAAACACGAATACTTTCTTTTCTAATATCTATTATATCACTCAGTTCTATTCAGAATATTGATGCACAAATCACAACAATTTCTAAATTCTCTTTTGATAAAACAATTCCAACAACCTTAATTACTGCACCTGATTTAGAGTCCATTAAAATCGAGGATTTACAAAGAGATAAAAACGGAGAATTATACCGCATTGGTGTAGCAAGAGCTGCAAATATAACAACTAACAATTCTGGGATCTGGAGGACCTTAAATAATGGTTCTAGACAATGGCAATTACATGTTAAATCTCCTGGAGCGGAAGCTATAAGTTTCTTATTTGAAAGATTTATTATCTATGGTGGAACAACACTTAACATCCAAGATTTAAAAGGAAAAATGTTGCACTCTACCATGACCAAAAATGATGTGGAATCTCATTTTATGCAAAATGCTGCTTTGTGTTTTGGAGATGAAATGATCTTAACATTAACTGAACCAGCATATACCACTCCATCAGAAATATTTATTGATCGCATCATGTATAATTATCGTTCCACTGGTAATCCAAATGCTTTAAAAATTAATGAATCAGAAGCCTGTGAAATCAATGTAAATTGCAGTCCTGTTGGAGACAATTGGCAAAATCAAAAAAGAGGTGTTGCACGTTTATATGTAGTAGAAGCAGCTGGAGCAGGATGGTGTACAGGATCTTTAGTCAATAATACAGCATTGGATTGTAAACCTTTATTTTTAACAGCACTACATTGTGGTGTTTCTGCTACTACAGCCAATATGAATCAATGGAAATTCTATTTTAGATATGAGGCGCCTACTTGTACGAATCCAAGTATAGCCGGTACCTTAGATGACTATTTTATTACTGGATGTATTAGATTAGCAGATTCAAATGATGGTGGTGGGACAAGTGGTTCAGACTTTTTATTGGTTCAAATGGGAACAACTGCCAACCAAGCTGCTACGATTACGACTTTAAAAAGTGCCAATTTTAATGCGTATTGGAATGGGTGGGATGCCAATAACACACCTACTACTGGAGGAGTTGGAATACATCATCCTGCAGGTGATATTAAGAAAATTTCAACTTTCAATGGTTCAACAGTATCTACAACATATGGAGGTTCGACACCTAACACACATTGGAGAATCACATGGTCTGCCAATTCTAATGGTACTGGTGTAACCGAAGGAGGATCGTCTGGATCACCAATATTTAATAATAGTTCAGGAAGAATAATTGGAACACTTACTGGAGGAAGTTCATTTTGCACTGCTTTAACTGCGCCTGATTTATATGGAAAAATATCTTATCATTGGTTAAGCAATGGTACCGCTGCCAATCAGCGCTTAAAGACTTTTTTAGACCCGGGAAATACAGGGTTGTTGGTCCTTAATGGTTCAGCAGACCCTTGTAGTGCTATAGTTCCAACCGCACCTATTGCTCAATTTGTTGGTGCACCTACTACAGTAAATACTGGAGGAACAGTAGCCTTCACGGATCAAAGTTCTGGAGCTCCTACCTCTTGGGCTTGGACTATTTCTGGAAGTGGATGGAGCTATACTGGAGGAACATCTGCAACTAGTCAAAATCCGCAAGTAATTTTTAATACTGTTGGACAATACACAGTGACTCTAGTGGCAACAAATTCCTTAGGGAACGATAGTGAAGTCAAAACAAATTATATTACTGTAGTACAACAAACAGGTCCTTGTGCTGGCTCATCTGCTGCCTGTGAAGAATATATCAACACAGTAACTTTAAATACCATCAACAATACTTCAGCATGTTCCGTTGGAGGTTATGCAAATTACACAACATTAAGTACCAACCTATCAAAAGGTGCCGCCTATACTATTACTGTTTTACCTGGAATTGTTGGGGAAACGGCTCAAGCATACACGGATGATGAGATTGCAGTTTGGATAGATTACAACAATGATATGGATTTTGTTGATGCTGGTGAGAGAATTGCTTATGTGATCGTCGCAGCTGGATGGAGTAATGTATTTAATTTTACAGTTCCAACAACTGCGGTAACGGGAAGTGTTAACATGCGCGTTCGAATTTCCTATTCAGTAGATGGTGCTATCATACCTTGTGGCCAAAGTACCTATGGGGAAGTCGAAGATTACAAGGTTAATATTGTAGCAAGTTCTGGATTAGAGGAAAACTTGTTAGATCATGTTACCTTATATCCTAATCCAACTCAAGATAATATCACCCTTAATTTTGGTGCTGCTTCAAGTACTATTCAACGAATGGAATTAACGAGTATTACTGGTCAAGTTTTGAAGCGATTTGAGGTGAAGAACAACAACTCACAAGTAATTGAAATGGGTGAATTTGCTGCAGGTGTTTATCAAGTAGTGATTTACAGTCCATCAGGAATTATTACAAAACGCATTATTAAAAATTAATTTACCTCATATATAAAAAACCGATCCTTCGTGATCGGTTTTTTTTTGCCTAATTTCACCTGATTATTTAAAGATTGAAAGAACTAATAACCTATATAAAGACAATACCTGAGAAACCAGGAATCTATAAGTACTTTTCAAAGGACGGAAAGATTATTTATGTAGGAAAAGCTAAGAATCTAAAAAAAAGAGTCCACTCCTATTTTCAAAAAACATTCGAAAATAATAAGACTGCAGTTTTAGTCAAACAAATCACCAAAATAGAATATTTAGTAGTCGATACAGAGCTTGACGCCTTGTTATTAGAGAACAATCTCATAAAACAATACCGGCCTAAATACAATATTCTTTTAAAAGACGACAAGACATTTCCATGGATCGGAATAAAAAACGAAGCATTCCCAAGGGTAATCAGCACGCGAAAAAAAGAAAATGACGGCACCCGGTATTTCGGTCCCTACGCCAATGTCAAAATGATGAACACCCTTTTAAAATTAATTAAAGAAACTTATCCTTTACGCTCTTGCAACTTTGATTTGAGACCAAAGAACATCCAAGAAAATAAGTTTAAAGTATGCTTAGATTATCATATTGGAAAATGTAAAGGTCCTTGTGTTGGCTATCAAACTGAAGAAAACTATTTAGAATCCATTCATCAGATCACCTTATTATTGAAAGGGAAAACGAATGCGCTTCTTCAAGAATTAAAGCTTAAAATGCAAGAGAGTTCAAAAGAACTTGCTTTTGAGAAAGCTCAGGAATATAAAGAAATCTATGAGCAACTTTTGCACTATAAGTCAAAATCAATGGTGGTTTCTAATCATGTATTAGATCTAGATGTGATTTCGTTGATGGAAGATGAGCGGTCTTTTTTCATTAATTATCTAGTGGTGTCTGAGGGGGCCATAATTCATGGATATTCTTCAGAGATTATCAAGAAACTAGAAGAGAGCGCTGCTGATGTCTTGGCATTTACTTTACCAGAATTAAGAGAACGATACCAAAGTCAAAACAAAGAAGTGCTGACTTCACATCCATTGAGCATTGATTTTAAATCCTTTGAGTGTCATGTCCCTCAAAAGGGTGACAAGTTTAAATTACTAGAATTATCCGTTAAAAACGCAAATTATTTCCGTTTAGATCAAAGAAAAAAAGAAAGTCTGGTTGCTCCAGAAAGACATACGCAAAGGATTTTAGAACAAATAAAAAAGGACTTCCATTTGACCGATTTGCCGCATCATATTGAATGTTTTGACAATTCTAATTTTCAAGGAACTAATGCTGTAGCAGCATGTGTGGTTTTTAAAGATGCGAAACCCTTCAAAAAAGAATATCGGCATTTTCTAATTAAAACCGTAGATGGACCCGATGACTTTGCCTCCATGAAAGAAATAGTTTTCAGGCGCTATAAACGCTTGAAAGAAGAAAAACTACCCTTTCCTCAACTCGTCGTAATTGATGGTGGGAAAGGTCAATTAAGTGCCGCAATGGAATCCATAGATGCATTAGGATTGAGAGGTTCATTTGCAGTAGTTGGAATTGCTAAAAAATTAGAGGAAATATTCTTTCCTGGCGACTCCTATCCTTTATATATTGATAAGAAATCCGAAAGCTTGAAAGTCATTCAACATATTAGAAATGAAGCGCATCGTTTTGGAATCACGCATCATCGAGACTTAAGAAGTAAAAAAGCTATACAATCAAGTTTGTTGGACATCCCTGGCATTGGTGAAAAAACAATGACCCAACTCTTCCAAGAGTTTAAAACCATAAAAGCCATTAATTCAGCTGAATTAATGGCTTTAGAAAAATGTATTGGTACAGCAAAAGCTTTAATCGTTAGAAAAGCTTTAGACGCTGCTACTTAATAACAAATTGAAATGTTTGAATTTGACCTTCAGTTTTGAACTTAACAAAATAAGAACCTGCAGCCATACTTTTTGTGTCAAACATAACTAAGTTATTTCCTTGTGCAGCTTTCACTAAATGTTTTTGAATAGACTTTCCTGTTAAATCAACGATCTCAAAAATAACATCTTTTTGGTTTGCTGAAGTAAATTTCAAATTAACCTCATCATCTGCAGGATTTGGGAAAAGTTCTACAAAATCAATGCCATTTGAAACTTCATCTAATCCAGCGCCAGAAGCGAGTACAACAACATCTGATGGTGCTCCAGCATATAAGTTAATGTCATCTAGATAAAAATTATTTCCACCTTCACCTTCGAACTTAAATTTCATCCTGAAATTACTTGTGAAATAAGCATTAGTAACATTGGTCATGTGCACTGTAACCCAATCAGTAATAGAGCTTGGTGCCCACGATGTTGATACGGCAGTACTTGATAATTGAGATCCACCCAAAGTTTTTCTTTGTACCCAATTATCGCCACAATCTGCTGTGATAAATACTTTTAAGTATTCATAATCAGCTGTTGTTTTCTTTCTATAAGCATACCTAAAGCTTAAGGTCACAATTCCTGTAGAAGGAATAACACTTAAATCAATTGGAGCAGAAATTAATTCGTCGATATTAGAAGGTGCTTGACCAAAGTTTACCAATTTAGCACATTTTGTACCTGAATGAGCAGTAGTTGATTCGATGGTAAAGGCATTGTTATTATTAATATTTGTCACTTCCCAATTGGTCAAATTAGCCAATGAAGTATACGACTCAAATCCTTCCCAATAAGGCAACACTGAAGGAGCCGGAAGAACACGGATGAAATTTGTTTTTAATTCCGTATCATTTGTTGTTCCATCTGTAGCGGTAAGTGTAACAGAATAAAGACCTGGTTGAGCATAACTCACTATAGGATTTGCAATGGTAGAAGTAGATGGGGAGCCATTTGGAAAACTCCAAGACAATCCCGTTACAGCATTGTAAGAATCATCAGCAAATTGAACTTGCTCCCCTAAACAAACTGTTGTTTTGTTAGCGGTAAAATCTGCAGCACACAAAGTCATCACGCCTGTTGCGCCTGTTGCATTTAAATTAGCAGTGGTCCATAAATTTGCTCTACCCGTATTAGTAGATAAAAGAGCAGTTCTCATGCGCGCTACTTGACCTGCGGTGAACATTTTAGAACAATAAGAATAATCCATATAATTTTCAACATTATCTCTTTTGTCTACTCCACCCCAATAAGCATTGTCACTGTTACATGTATTTGAATTTAATAAACATGCGGTTACACCTATACAATTTGGAGTATCATTTACGCCGTCGTCTGTTGAGCAACTTGTAGTATTACCAGGATTGTTATTACCTCCCCATGTGTGACTTAAGTTTAACCAATGTCCAACCTCGTGGGTAAGTGTTCTAGAAGTACCAACCGAACTGGTACCAATTGAGCCAACATAATCATGAAGTACCCAAATTCCATTGGTCATTTGATTGGCAGACCATCCACCTGGAAGCGTTGTATATCCTGCTGCGCCTCCTATTTCACCACAAATGAAAAAATTTAAATATTTATTTCCTGGCCAATTTCCTTGAAAAACATCATTGCCATTTTTAATAGCCGTCACCTGAGCATCCCCATCTGCACCATCATAACTTAATGCATTCAATGTTCTTGTAATACCTTTGAAACATGCTCCATTGGGAGCTTTTGTTGCAAGTACAAATTCTACTTCAACATCTGTAGGCATACCTAGAAATTCAGCATGAACATTTGCCGCATCCAAATTTAATCTTCGATAATCACGATTAAGAATTGCCAATGCATCATAAATTTGTTCATCTGAAATATTCTCTACTCCATTTATGTGTAATACATGGAATACCACCGGGATTTTATAAATAGTGGCTTTTTCAATGGGTTTCTTTTGATTTAGTAATGTTTCAGCATCATCCTGTCCTTTTAATAAAACATTAGCAGGATTGCTTAAGATCTGATTCATTTTTTTGTGGGTAATACAATACTCCACTTGTTCGCCTTCTCTCGCATTTGTGGGATCAAAAGTATTTGTTTTCTGCGCTTTAAAAGCAAAAAATTGAGCGACAGCAAGTATAGAAAATAAGATTTTATTCATAATAAAAAGAGACTAAAAAATGAATTTTATATTTAAGTGCCTTAAAGTTAATTAATTTTTGGAGAAAAAAAAGTATCTAAAAGAGATGTTTCATTTTAATGATTAAGATTAACTTTACACTATGAAAAAAAGACTTGCTTCAGAAACATTATCAATTACAACAATTGTAGTATTACCAAATGATACGAATACATTAGGTAATTTATTCGGTGGACAACTTTTGGCGTGGATGGATGTCATCTCAAGTGTTGCTGCGCATAGACATTGTAAACGAGTGGTAGTCACTGCTAGTGTGAATAATGTTTCCTTTCAAAAACCAATAAAGGTTGCCTCCATTGTAACATTAGAAGCTAAAGTTTCCCGATCCTTTTCCTCCTCCATGGAGATCTTTGTCGATGTATTTGTTGAAGATCCAGTTACAGGAGAGCGGGAGAAATGCAATGAGGCTATTTATACTTTTGTCGCGGTTGATCAAAATGGAGGACCTATCCAAGTGCCTGAATTGGTTCCTGAAACAGAAGAGGAAATTCAACGCTTTGAAGGTGCCTTGAGAAGAAAGCAACTTAGTTTAATTATTGCAGGTAAAATGAAAGCATCTGAAGCTACTGAATTAAAGAAACTATTTTTAGAATAATGAGAAAGATTTACACTTTACTTTTATTGTTTCTTTTTGT
>CANLAQ010000032.1 GCA_947488235.1 Flavobacteriales bacterium
TTAAGCGTTTTAATTTTCTGTCTGATTTCATAGAGTAACTTCGAAGCATCATCTTTAACCAAACCATTACGATCAATTACTTTAGAGATAATGGTAATGATTTCTTTGGTGTGATAACAAGAATCGAAAAACGCAGCTATAGACTCAAAGCTATTAGGATGTTTTTCAAAAAATTCTAGAATTCGATTCACCAAATCTGAAGCAGTTACAATTCTGTAAAAACCTTCAGCACTTAACACTGCTTGAGCAATGCCTAATAATTTAATTTCATCTAATAATTCTTCAAAATCTAAAGGAGGGAAATTTAATTGTCGTCTTCTTATGTTTACGAGCGCATCTGTTTCTGATAAGCGTTGTTGAATTGAACTAAAATCATTTATTGGTATTAAAGATTGTACGCGTTTTTTAGCGGTAAGACCAATAGTAAATGAATCTAACCATTCTAGAATTAGATCAAACTCTAATTCCTTGAGCGTTTGCTTATCGCTAGCGAATACTTGTTTCTGTTCAGACATTGAACAACTTTTTCACTATTGTGTAGACCATCCAAATCCCTGAAAAGAAGATGAGACCGAGGAGATTAAAAAAGATATCTTCTGGATCAAAATTACCATGTATTCTTTTGGTGACTAGATGATTAGATAATTCTTGTGCTATTTCAATAAAGATTCCGAAAAAACCAAGAAAAAATGCGATAGCGATATGCTTTAAAAAATTTGAAACTATTGCATTGGGTTTAGCCCAAAGAAAATTTAGCGTAAAGGCAGCACAGAAATAAAATAAAAAATGAAGCGCTTTGTCGTGTTGACTAAAAACTCTTGGTAATTTGATCATGAACCCAATTATGGAAATAAAACTTAATATTAAAACAATAAATATTTTATTTAGTTTAGAAAGCGCCATATTAAATTTTTACTTGTGCGATAACACAGCAAACAAGAGGAAAGGTATTGATGGGTCTCAACAATTATTGAATTTTTGTCAAAGCTATTGATTCTTTAGCGGATTCTTTAATTACAACAACGAAATATTGTCCAGATTTAAGACCTTCTAGCTCAAATGGAATATTTTGAACACCATAAGTAAGATCACCATCAAAAACAACCCTGATTTGGCGTCCATTCAGATCTAAAAGTTCAATTTTAACCCTTTCATTATGACATTTAAAACGAACTGTCACATTATTCACGGCTGGATTGGGATAAACAATTCCTTTATCTCTTTCCTCGACTAACTCATTTAATCCTACATTGCAAGCACCAAGAACTTGATAATAAGTAATAGCTTGTTCAAAAAGAGGTTGTATTTCAATTTCAGGAACTTCAAACCAATCTTTTAATATGGAAGCATAAATATCTCTAAAATCAATTTGCATTGGAACGGCATCTTGCGAATTCACAGTACCAGGAATAACTGGGTTACTTCCTATAATGCCAGCATTAATACAGGAACCGAACAAAAACATAGGTGCTGCATCCCCGTGATCCGTTCCAAGACTTGCATTCGAAGCTATTTGGCGACCAAATTCAGAGAAAGTCATTCCTGCGACTCTATTTGAAATACCCAATAATCCTAAATCATTTTGAAAAGCATTGATGGCATCAGATAGCTTTTTCAACAAATCCGCATGATTTCCAATCATGGTATTGTTGGCATCGACTTGAGCATCATGTGTATCAAATCCATTGATATTCAATATATAAACTTTTGTCTTTAATCCTCCTGAAATCATTTTTGCAACATTTCTAAGTTGCATAGCGAGTGGATTATTCACATCATACAAAGTAGACAATGAAGATCCAGCATTGGCTGCAGCATTTATGGTCGCTGCATATAGATTCGTTTGATCAATTAATATGGACAAATACTCCATGTGAGAACCGAAATAAGTTCCATCGTTCACAGCGCCGGTATTCAAAAGATTAACTGCAGCAAAAGGGTCATTGATTGCATTCGAAAAATTCGACATTAATCCTTGACAAGTAGAAGATACCTCGGAACCCATACTAATGGCAAAAGGATCAGGATTTGCAGCGTTAGGGTAATCATTTGGGTAATTAGGATAAACACTATCCAAATAGCGACCTAACCAACCTCTCGTTTCAGATATATCAGTCATTCCAGTGGACCAAATATCCATAGATCTAAAATGTGAACGATTTTGTTCTGGATAACCAACATTTTGGATTATTGTTAGATTCCCATCATTAAACATATTTTTCATCCCCGTCATAACAGGATGAAAACCAATTTCTGGAGTAACTTGAATAATATTTGGCTGAGGAATTATTACATTAGAACGCTGCGCAAGTAAATTTCCATATTGATCCAATGGAATTACAGTGTTGAGTCCATCGTTACCTCCGTTTAGTCTAACAATTACCAATACGCGATCTTCAGCTGATTTGGAATAATTAAATAGTTTTTTTGCAAGGCCTTTATATTGAACACCTTTTAATGCAAAAGGAGTAGCAAGCGATGCTAATGTCATATTCCTTAAAAAATTCCTTCTTTTCATCTTTGAGAAAATTAAATTGTTTGGAATTCAGGCATTTGAAAAATGCGCGCTAAAACTTGTTCTACCTTAGTTCTAACAGGTGTTGAAACAATGATGTTTGTTGGATCAGCAGCATAAGCATTGTAATCAATAGTCCATTCAAATTCGGGTAGACCTCCTGTTAAAATTAACTTCAATAGCGTTTTTTGAGCTGCTGAAATAGCTTTCGGGAAAAATACCGTACATAAGTCATCAATAACAGCAACAGCATTGTCAGGGAAAGATAATCCATCAACCAATTGAAGCGCATTTACTTTGAAATTATTACCATTAATTGGAATTCCGGTATATACTGTTATATAATAAGCAAGGTCAAACCTGTTTTTAATGGTTGTAGAATTCACCCATAACTTAGAAAACGCAGGGGCTTGGTAATACGCTATCCATCCAGCTACACTTGGCGGAGCGCCGTAGGATTGCCCCATATTTTGACAAAAATCATAGATGGACACATAGAGATCTGAATTGGATACTAAATCGAAATTAGGCACAGAATCACATGGATTAAACATTCCGAAGACAAGTTCAAGAGGATTTCTAATTAAAGCGCCATGAAAAGCAATATCATAAAAATGTTGACTCTTTAATAAGAGTTGCATTACGGGTAAAATTTCATAATTATTATCAATCATAGTTTGCGCCATAACTGGAATAATATTGGTCTGAACATCAAGCGTTAGATCATAATTTACGAAATAGCGATATAATTTAGTACATATATAAGTTGCAACTTGATTCTGCTGAAAAATCACATCTATGTAATCAGCATATTCAGTAGCACCGTTGGCAACAATCGTTTGGTTTCCAAAATGCGAGGACAATTGCTTTGTGGATTGATCGTGAAGTATGTCGTAATAAGTTGCAACAGGGGAGGTGAGTGTAGTACTTCTCAAACCGTCCACCGTATATCCAGTGAATACTTTTGCTCCAGCAGCGACATCGTTTTCAGTATAATTCGTGTAATCTCCAGGGCCAATTTGCGGACCTTTACCGATGGTAAATAACTCTAATATTTCACGCGCATAATTTTCATTTGGACTGTAAACATTATTAGTTGCACCGTTTAGAAATATCAGCATCGTTGGATCAATCGTCATATCCTTTACAAACTGCTTAAAATTTCCAAGAGAACTATTACGAATTAATAAATGATATTGGTAGCTAGCGCGTGCATCAGGAGCTAATACTGCAGCAAAATGATTTTGCCAAAAAAGGCACATTTTTTCAGCTATAGTTGTATTTTCAGTATTCAATCGTTTAATTAACCAAGCTCCCAAAGACTTTATTCTAGCATTTTCATGCACTTGTGCACTGGCTGCACCAGCTGGATAAACGCTGTTAATCCAAGTAGTTCCAAAAGCAGAAATGGTTTCGCTCGGATCATAACTTAAGGGTAAGCCAGTTGGATTAATTTGTAATAAGGAATTCACTGTAGTATCCATCCCTAAATTAACAGCAGATTGAATTTGCTGAAATGTAGGCCCGAAAGTAGTTCGTCTCAAAAGATGTCCTGCTTCTTGTTGTGTCCAAGTTCCGTTATAAGGATCCATACTCATCGTAAGTGGACCATCTACAATTTGATCTGGTATCATCCTGTCATTTTTATTTTTCAAATATATTGAAAAACTCTATTGATTGAAAGCCTAGCGTATCAATTCATTCTTATTAGCCTATTCTGTCATATAATTAATATTATGTTAAATAGTATTACCAAGTAATCTATTCTAATATAATGCTATAGTATTATTGCTTATTAATCTTTCCAGTGATCATACCCCCCTTTCAGGTCGTAGACTTTTTTGAATCCAAGCTTTTTGAATTCTTTTGCTGCCGAAGCACTTCTACCACCAGCGGCACAATAGACCAAAATGATTTTACTTTTATCTAACTTAGAAATTGCCGTAGTAAAATTACTTGAGAAGTAATCTATGTTATCTGCACCTGAGATTTTTCCCTGCGCATACTCTTTTGCTGTACGAACATCTATCAGTTGCGCACCCTCTGTTTTCATAAGAGATTTAAATTCCGACTGCTCAACCACTTTCTGAGCTGAAACATTAATCAGAACGAAAAGAAAAGAAATTGAAAAAAGTATTGTTTTCATGATGTATATTTGATGTCAAAATTAATTAAATATACTTGTAGATAATTTCTATTTAACATAATATAAAAATGGCCGTCTATTCATTCAACGGATTTATTCCTGTTATTGACCCATCTAGCTTCATTCATCCCTTGGCAAGTGTCATTGGAGATGTAATTATTGGAAAAAATGTATATGTTGGTCCCGGTGCTGTATTACGCGGTGATTGGGGCAGCATCATCATTGCAGATGGCTGTAATATACAAGAGAATTGCACGGTTCACATGTTTCCTGGTACCACCGTGAATTTTGAAAAAGGAGCTCATGTTGGACATGGAGCTATCATTCATGGAGCTCATCTTGGAGAAAACTGTTTAATTGGTATGAATTCCGTATTGATGGATGATGCTTTCATTGGAAAGGAATCCATTATTGGCGCACTTGCTTTTGTTCCTTCAAAAATGCAAATTCCTGAAAGAAGTTTGGTTGTTGGAAATCCTGCTAAAATTATCAAGGAAGTTTCCGATGATATGATTGCTTGGAAAACGGAAGGAACAAAACTCTATCAAGAATTACCTCAATTGTGTCACACTTCCCTCCTCCCCTGTGAGCCTTTACTTGAAATAGAAGATAATCGACCTAAACAAGCGCTTTCTTATCAAAAATGGCAGAAATAACTACTTAGTACTTCCTATTATTCCCATTTCGTAATTATTTATCAACAAATAGGACTTGTTTTTTACTTTTTGCATTAAAGTTCCTTTGGATCTATTAACTTTGACTCCCGTAGTTACAATTTACAATTCATGTCCAATTCAACTAAGTATATTTTTGTAACCGGGGGCGTTACGTCATCGTTAGGAAAAGGTATTATTTCCGCTTCACTA
Organism: Flavobacteriales bacterium; assembly: GCA_947488235.1. Taxonomy (GTDB): domain Bacteria; phylum Bacteroidota; class Bacteroidia; order Flavobacteriales_D; family Crocinitomicaceae; genus UBA952. The sequence continues at coordinate 5,528 of CANLAQ010000032.1, forward strand.
GCGAAATTGCTTCAAGCTAGAGGCTATTCAGTGACCATTCAAAAGCTTGATCCCTACATCAATATTGATCCAGGAACTTTAAATCCATATGAGCACGGTGAGTGTTTTGTTACGGATGATGGTGCCGAGACTGATTTAGATCTTGGTCATTACGAGCGTTTTCTAAATGTTCCAACCTCTCAAGCCAATAACATTACTACTGGTAGGATTTACCTATCGGTAATTGAAAAAGAAAGAAGAGGAGAATTTCTTGGGAAAACTGTTCAAGTTATCCCTCATATCACAGATGAAATCAAGCATAGAATTCAATTGGTAGCAAAAAATGGTGAATATGACATCGTTATCACCGAAATTGGTGGAACTGTTGGAGACATCGAATCTTTACCTTATGTTGAAGCGGTGCGTCAATTGGTTTGGGAATATGAAAAGGATTGTATTGTTGTCCATTTAACCTTAGTTCCCTATTTGGCTGCTGCAGGTGAATTAAAAACTAAACCTACGCAACATTCGGTTAAACAACTTCTTGAATTAGGAGTTCAACCTGATATATTGTGTTGTCGCACGGAACACGAATTAGATTTAAACCTAAGAAGAAAAATTGCTAAATTCTGTAATGTTTCTATGAATGCAGTGATTGAAGCAAGGGATGCTAGTTCTATTTATGATGTTCCTTTATTGATGCTTGCTGAGGAATTGGATACGGTTGTACTAGATAAATTAGGTCTTCCTAAAAATACAGCGCCAGATTTAACGCAATGGAGATTATTTTTAGATAAACTTAAAAACCCTTCTCAAGAAATTACAATCGGTCTAGTAGGTAAATATGTTGAATTAAAAGACGCTTATAAATCAATTTCAGAATCTTTAATTCACGCTGGTGTTGCTAACGACACGAAAGTGAATGTAGAATGGATTCAATCTGAAAAAGTTAAAAAATCAAATGTCAATAAATTATTAGGAGGATTAGATGGAATTCTAGTGGCTCCAGGTTTTGGTTCTAGGGGAATAGCTGGAAAAATTGAAGCTGTTCAATTTGCTAGAGAAAATAATATTCCTTTCTTAGGTATTTGCTTAGGAATGCAATGTGCTGTAATTGAATTTGCAAGAAATGTTTTAGGATATGAGGACGCACATTCAACAGAAATTGCTGAAGATACTAAGCATCCTGTGATTTCAATGATGGAAGAACAGAAAACCATCTCAAATATGGGTGGAACGATGCGTTTAGGAGCTTATAAATGTCAGTTAAAACCTAAGTCAAATGTTGCTGCTGCATATGATTCAGATAAAATATCGGAAAGACATAGACATCGCTATGAATTTAATTCAGCCTATTTAGATGCTTTTGAAACTGCTGGAATGAAAGCAACAGGTAAAAATCCAAAATCTAACTTAGTTGAAGTGGTTGAAATCCCAAGCCATCCTTGGTTTGTGGGAGTTCAATTTCACCCAGAATATAAAAGTACAGTAGCCAAACCTCACCCACTTTTTGTGGCGTTTGTGAACGCTAGTTTAATTAATAAAAAATAAATAATGGATAGAAATACAATAACAGGATTAGTTCTTATAGGTTTGGTATTGACTTTATTTTCAGTTTTTAATCAACCTTCTAAGAAAGAAATAACTGCTAAAGAAAGAAAAATTGAAATTGCTGCAAAGGCAAAGAAAACTACGCAAGTAAAAGCAGTTGCTCCTGAGAAAAAACCCCAAGCGAATACAGGAAATGATACTCCAGAAGCTAAGGAAATTAAAAGTGTACTTCCTGTTCAAAAAGCAGCAACATTTAGAATTGAAAACAAAGAATTAATCATTGATTTAAATTCAAAAGGCGGACAAGTTGAAGCTGTATATCTGAAGAATTATCTTTCTTATAACAATTATGTAAACAAAAAAAATACAGCACTTTGTTTATTTAAAGCCGGAGATGCAACCAATCAATTGGTATTGCCATTAGGTGAGAAAACAATTTACACCTCAAATTATTTTTGTAAAGCGACTCAAGTATCCAAAAACGCTTTGACTTTTGTAATGCAAATTGATGACAGTAGATCAATTGAATATAAATACGCTATTGGAGACAAAGGTTTTGATTTGAATTATGATGTTAAATTGATTGGATTTAATGCTGCAGCACTTAAGCATGTTCAATTGAATTGGAAAACAGCCTTTAGAAAAACTGAAAGATTATTCAGTGAACAAAGACGCGTTAGTACGGTATGTTATGATCAGGTTAAAGATGGCTTCACTTATTTAAGCGAGACCTCTGGTGAATATACTAATCCTAGTGATGACATTAATTGGATTGCCTACAAACAAAGTTATTTCTCTGCTATTTTAAAACCTAAAGCCGCTTTTTCAAAAACGAATGGTTTAATTGGTGTTAAGGTTTATAAAGATGGTGAAGCAAAGCAAAAAACGCATTTAAAAGATTATGTTGCAACCTTAGGATTGAATTTCAAAGGTGGTACCTCTTCAAGTATGGTTTGGTCATTTGTTCCGAATGATTATACTATTTTAAAATCTTATGATTCTAATTATGATGCGATTCTAAATTATGGTTGGGGAGTATTTCGTTGGATTAATTTATATGCAGTTCAACCTATATTTAATTTAATAATTTCAAGTGGTTTAGGAGTTGGTTGGGCAATTTTAGTTCTTACCATTATTTTGAAGTTAATCTTAATGCCTGTTCAATGGAAAATGTTCCTTTCTTCAGTGAAAATGAAAATTTTAAAACCTGAAATTGATGAATTGAATGCAAAGTTTCCTAACAAGGACGATGCAATGAAGAAGCAAGTGGAAATGATGGCGCTCTATAAAGAATCAGGCGCTAGTCCGCTCGCAGGTTGTGTCCCTATGTTAATTCAAATGCCAATTCTTTTAGCAGTATTTAGATTTTTCCCTGCTACATTTGGTTTGAGACAACAGAATTTCCTTTGGGCAGAAGATTTATCCTCTTATGATTCCATTTTAGATTTTGGTTTTAATGTTTGGCCATATGGTGACCATGTAAGTTTGTTCACTTTGTTGATGTCTGCTACTACCCTACTGTATACCTTTATGAATTCCGGTAATGTTCAACAGCCAACACAGCCGGGCATGCCGAATATGAAGGTGATTATGTATGTCTTCCCTCTTATGATGATTTTCTTCTTTAATAATTATTCCTCAGGTTTAAGTTATTATTACTTCATCTCTACCTTGGTTTCTATCTTAATTATGGTTTTAATCAAGCAGTTCTTTGTAAATGAAGATAAATTGAAATTAAAAATGGCTTCTCGTAAAGCAACTGCTTCTGCTAATCCTAAAGTGAAAAAGAAATCTCGTTTTCAAGAAAAGCTAGAGGAAATGCAAAAACAACAGCAGGAAATGATAAAAAACAAAAAGAAATAAAAAAATAAATCTGAATTATGAAATTCTTTATAGATACAGCCAACCTTAATGAAATCAAAGAAGCGTATGAACTTGGCGTTCTTGATGGTGTAACTACTAATCCTTCCTTAATGGCTAAAGAAGGAATTACAGGAACTGATAAAATCTTACAACATTATGTTGCTATTTGTAATATCGTTGATGGTCCAGTAAGTGCTGAAGTTATTAGTGTTGATAGAGATGGAATGATTCGAGAAGGTGAATTACTAGCTGAATTACATCCCAATATTGTTGTTAAAATACCTATGATTCCTGAAGGAATTAAGGCGATTAAGTATTTTTCAGCGAAAGGAATCCGTACCAATTGTACCTTAGTTTTTTCTGCTGGTCAAGCGCTACTTGCTGCAAAAGCTGGAGCAACTTATATTTCACCATTTTTAGGTCGTTTGGACGATATTTCAACTAATGGCTTAGATTTAATAAGTCAAATTAGATTGATATATGATAATTATGCGTTCGATACTCAAATTCTTGCTGCATCCGTTAGACATCCTATGCATATAATAAATTGTGCTGAAATAGGAGCTGATGTCATGACAGGTCCTTTAAGTGCCATCAAAGCATTAGCAAAACACCCATTGACTGACTTAGGTTTACAGCAGTTTTTGGCAGATTATGCAAAAGGTAATCAATAACTCGAATGCTTTCAAAAGAGGCGGCTAAAGAATGGAATATTCTATTTTGGGGCACTTTCAAATCTATAATGAATGGTGATAAATCCTCCAATAATAGAAAAATTAATTGGTTGAATTACCCCTCTGATATCCGCCATGTATACATTCGATTAGTTTGTGAATCTAACTCGGTTGCTTTACAAATAGACTTTCAATTTAAAGATCAAGGAATTAGAGATATCGTTTGGGAACAAATGGGTGAATTAAAAGTGCTACTTGAAAACCAAATGTCCTATCCTGCGCAATGGATTCGATCCATTAAAAATAATGAAGGCGTGATTTTAGATCGAATCACTTGGAAACTTGATGATGTTAATTTTTATGATCAAGCAGATTGGCCCAAAATTCACTCGTTTTTTCGAGATCGATTGATCTCTTTTGATATTTTTTATCAAGAATTCAAGGATATTCTAATCAATTTGGTAGATTAATTATGTAATTTTATATCATGTTAAAAAGCGCTGTTTTATTATTATTGTTTTGTTGGTGTTCTACTTTTACTACCAATGCTCAAGTAATTGTTTATTCTGAGAATTTTCAATCGGGAATGCCTACCAATGTTACTCTTGTTGATAATGATGGGAATATGCCCGCATTTAATGTGCAAGAATTCACGAGTGCTTGGATTACCACATTGGATCCTGAAAATGCTTTAGATACTATTGCAGCCTCCACTTCTTTCTTCTTACCACAAGATACTGCTCATCGATGGTTGATTACCCCCCCTATTTCAACAGGTGCTTTTGGAAATTATTTTTCGTGGGAAGCTAAATCACATGACGCCTCTTATCCGGATGATTATTTAGTGTTGATTTCAAGTACCAATAATCAAATAGAAAGCTTTACCGATACTATTGGATATGTAATTCAAGAGAATTTTGAATGGACCTATCGTGAAGTTGATTTAAGTGAGCAAGGTTATGACAACCAAACGGTATATATTGCCTTTGTAAATGTAACTTATGATGGTTTCAAATTGTACATTGATGATTTAGAAATGCGTTCTGAGGATGTAACTGGTATTTCTGATATAAATAGTTCCGATTTTGTACTTTATCCTAATCCTGCAAATGATATCATTACCATATCAAGCGATTTAGAAATCGAGTCGATTGAAATATTAACGAGTGCTGGACAAATCGTTTTAAGCTCCAACACTAAATCAATTGATGTTAACAGCTTGACGGCAGGTATTTATTATGCAAAGGTTAGTTCATCTGATGCTACCTCAGTAATAAAATTTATCAAAAAATAGTGTCCAATCTTCACGATTCCATCTATAATTTAGTTAAAGAACGCTTTAGTGATCTTGAAGGAAGTCACGATTGGTTTCATATTGAGCGCGTATATAAAATGGCCACCTATATTCAATCTCAAGAAGGAGGTCCATTAGAAACAATTCAATTGGCGGCCTTGCTGCATGATATTTCTGATCACAAATATAATGGCGGAGACTTCAATGCAGGGTCTTCAGTAGCGGAAGAATTATTATTAAATCATGGTGCTTCGACCCTATTAGCAAAAGAAGTTGCTGATATCATTTCAAAAATCTCCTTCAAAGGTGCTCTGGTCGAAGATAAAAAAGATCATCTTGCTCTATCAATTGTTCGCGATGCTGATCGACTAGATGCTATTGGAGCTATTGGAATTGCAAGAGCGTTTTCTTATGGTGGCAGTCGCAATAGACCTTTATTCAGTCCAGAAGTTAATCCTACACTACATTCCTCTCAGGAAGATTATTTTAAAAGTAAAAGTCATACTGTTAATCATTTTTATGAAAAGCTGCTACTATTGAAAGATAGAATGGAAACCAGCACAGCGAAGAAGATTGCTGCAAAGCGACATGATTTAATGTTGGATTTTTTAGATGCTTTTAAACAAGAATGGGAATTAGATTTCTCTAAAATTGAATAGTAGGAATTTCTTGAAGAATCTGATTTTTTAAAACTTCCAATTTCTCACTATGTGTTTGCGCCTCCTCACTTTCAGGATAAAAAAATCGATGTGCTTTGGATTTCTGATAAGCTGATATTTTACTTAGCAGTTTTTTAGTTTCTGAAGAGAAATAGGTTTCTTGAATTTGTTCCCAAATATAATCGAGTGCTTCATCGTTGGGATGAATTCTATCTTGCTTATAAAATCGATAATCCCTCAAGTGATCTATAATTATTTCGTAAGAAGGAAAATACCTTCCTTTTGAATAGTCAACTAATTGATGGGCAATTTCGATTAACCTCCCTTTACTCCTATTGTTTTCTGGTAAGCCATCTTTCGAATGTCGCACAGGACTCACCGTAAAATGCAAGCAGATATTAGGATTAATTGATCTTAATAAATCCAAACATATCTTCCAATGCTCAATTATTGCGTCAGTTTCACTTAACTCCTTCGTAAATAAATCAGCTTTTTGTTTATGACAATTAGCGACTAGCATTCCATCTGCGTTGTGTCTATAGGCAAATGCAGAACCGAAAGTTATAAAGAGATGGGAGCATTTCTTTAGTCGATCAAGTAAATGGTTTCTTTTTTCAAGAATCAATGCAATTAATTCTGCTTCTGATTTCGCAAATATTTTAGCGCCACTTTCATAGTCAAAAAACAAATCATTGCGTTTAACACTTCTAACTTCTTTGTTTAAACTAATAGCATCAATTATTTGATTTGCAATACAATAAGGATGAAAAATTGTTCCGAATGGATTGCTGAATTCTTGAAAACCACTTAGTTTGAAAAATTGACTCATTTCATCTGAAAAACAAGAGCCTAAAAGAATTATTTGGTCTTGATGGCTTATTTTTCTTTCAGAAACTGGAATAACAAAGGGCAAGAAAAAATCTTTCATCAGTTCATCAAGCTTTTAGCTGTTAATAGCGCTTCATTGCTTATGATTTCCCCACTCATTAAACGGGCTATTTCATTGACTCTCTGCTCATTCGTAAGAGAAAGCACGGTAGTATTTGTTTTATCTCCGCTATTATTCTTTTCTACTTTTAAATGATAGTCAGCCTTTGCGGCTACTTGAGGAAGGTGTGATATGGCAATTAACTGCATATTTTTCCCCATTTCTTTAAGCAATACTCCAATTTTCTCTGCTACATCACCTGAAACCCCAGTATCTATTTCATCGAATAAGACACTCGGTAATTGTCGTTTTTCTGAAATCATTTTTTGCAAGGCCAACATCACTCTTGATAACTCCCCTCCGCTTGCAGCTTTTTCAATAGGAACAGCTTCCATACCTTTATTAGCGCTAAATAACATGCTCAATTGATCTAAGCCATTTTCCTTTAATTCAACTCCTTTAATTAAAGAGAAATGAAGTGTCGCTTCTTTTAATTTGAGTGCGTCAAATAGAGCTTTTAATTCTTTTTCAATCTCTGGTATTGCTTTAATTCTTTTAGCATTCAGCGTTTCACCCAATTGCATTAAATGAGTGTGCTCCAATTCAATTAAGTCTTTAAGCTTAAGTATTTCATTTTCTAATTGATCATTTTCATTCAATTGAGCATCTAGGTGATCAAATAAGTTTATTAATTGTTCTTGAGTAGTAAAACGATGTTTGTTTAACTGATTGTTGTAGGCATCAATTTTTGCTGTTAGTACTCTATGAACTTCTGGGCTGGCATCAAAATCTTTACTTAATTTCCCTCCCTCTGCAGAAAGCTCCTTTAATTCTATCAAACAAGATTTTAATCTATTGGCAAATTCAAGGAATTGCTGATCTAAATTTTTACTTTTTTCAATTTTAGCATACAAATTATACAATTGGTCATAAGGACCATTATCGATGCATATATCCTGAAAAGAATCACCTAACTCCCTTATATTATCAGCATTATCTAATTTAAGGAGTTCTTTTTCAATTTCTGAAAAGTCCTGATCTTTTAATTTGAGCTGCCCTAATTCTTCTAACAGAAAGGTGTTATAATCCTTTAGTTTTTCTTGTTCAAGGAGTTGTTGTTGCAGATCGACCAACTTTTTCTTTTTTGTTTTATGTTCCAAAAATTGAATAGAAAAGTCATCTCTCAATTTTTTGGTGTTTGCTAAATCATCCAATAAATCTAATTGAAATGAAGGTGATTTAAGTTCATAGGTATTGTATTGCGAGTGAATACTAATCAAAAATGAACTCAAAGTTTTCAATAAAGACAAGGAAACGGGAGTATCATTAATGAAGGCTCTAGATTTTCCATCTTTCACAATTTCTCTTCTCAGGATCACTTCTTTTTGCACATCAAGATCATTGAGCGTAAAAAAAGGAATCAAGCGATCTTCCATTTGAGCTACAGCTTCAACAATGGATTTATTAGAGCGAGGACCTATTACAGAAAAATCAGCTCTTTCGCCTATGAGTAAATTGAGTGCGTTTAATAAAATTGATTTTCCAGAACCTGTTTCACCTGTAATAACGGTAAAACCTTTATCGAGTGATAGTTCTACCCGATCGATTAAGACAAAATTATCGATGCGCAGTAGTTGAATCATTTAATTGAGAATTTCTTGATATTTTGAAGTATTTGCTGGATCTAGTTTCTTTAGCAAATTCACGAAATCTGTTTTCTCTTTAATATCCGCATCTGAAACTAGATTTTTAATTTCATTTCTTTTAGAAGATAAAAAACTAAGAATGTTTAAGTTATTTGGACGCGATTGAGCAACGGGTTGTAATTTCGCTAAGGCATCATAAATTGCTTTTCTTGCTTTTACTTTGTCACCGCCTAGTTGATCAATTCCTTTTCTATGGTAGCTATAATTGCATTCTCTTAAAGGTTCGAAAGCTGTTTGTAAAATATTATCCACCAACCAATAACGATTTCTTTTCCCTTGTTCATTTGATTTCCATCCAATCATATTAGAACTTTGAGCGTTGCTTACAATTTGTTGTGCTTCATTGAAATATGGAGTTCCACCTTTAAGTGAAAAAGAATCATAATCCAAACCTATGATAAAGTAGGCATAAAACGCCAAAATTGAGGAGAGATTATCCCGAAATTGATTCGGAGCATAGATCAACATGGAATTTCTTGAGTAAGCAAAAACCACATCATCATCTTGATAATTTAACAATACAGTATTGTAAGAGGAATTGAAAGAAGGTCGTGACGACTGAATTTGAATGGATCCAGAAAAGGTTCCTGGACTTGGGATTTTATTAATTTGAAATTGTATATTACAATTGATGCGCTCCTCGATTTTGAACTTGTCTTTAGTCCATTGAGTGTTATTCATTAAATCTGTCACGGTTTGTTTCAATTGAGTCAAGGCATCTTGCTCCGTACTATTCACCTCTAATTTGGCTTCTGTAATGATAGTAACTTGGCAATTGAGTTCTTGTGCCTTAATTGCACCTATTAAAAAAACCATTAAGACCAGAAAAGCTATTTTCATTTCTCCAATTTTAAAATAAATTCAAATATATCTTTTGCAACTTGGGACTTCAATTTTAGTTCAAATTCTTCTGAATTTCCTTTGGAATCTAAGATAGTTATTTTGTTGGTATCCACTTCGAAACCTACACCTTTTTCACCTAAAGAATTTAATACGATGGCATCCATTTTTTTTGTTTTCAATTTTGCTAACGCATTTTCTTTAGCATTATTGGTTTCAAGAGCAAATCCAATGACTTTTTGTGTGTTGTTTTTATGTGCTGCGGCCCAGGATACAATATCTGGATTTTTAATTAAATCGATTTGTAAAGTATCTTCTGATTTTTTAATTTTTTGTTCCGCAACCTCTACTGGACGATAGTCGGCAACTGCGGCTGCAAAAACACCTATTTCACAAGTATCCCAAATACTTTTTACACACTCAAACATTTCATTAGCACTCACTACAGGATAACAAATTAAGTTCTCATGTTCTAAAGTACAAGAAGTTGGTCCGGTCACTAAATGAACTTCAGCTCCAAGATTTAGCGCTTGTTCTGCTAAAGCAAAGCCCATTTTTCCGCTAGAGTTATTGCCAATAAATCGAACAGGATCGATTGCTTCTTGTGTAGGTCCTGCGGTAATTAAGATCTTTTTATTCAGAAAAGCTTGTTCGATTTGAAGCAATCGTAAAATTTCAGTAACAATTTCCTCTGGCTCTGCCATTCTACCTTCTCCAACCAATCCGCTTGCCAACTCCCCTATTTTTGCCGGGATTACAAAACAAGCATCTTGTTCAATCTGCTTTAAATTCCTTATTGTACTTGGGTGTGCGTACATATCAAGATCCATTGCCGGAACAACTAATGTTCGTTTTCGCATTGAGAGATAAGTTGCTAAGAGTAGATTGTCACAAGTTCCATTTGCCATTTTACTTAAAGTGTTGGCTGTTGCTGGAGCAATAACAAGTAAATCTGCCCATTCTCCATAGGCTACATGATTGTTCCATGTTCCATCTTTTGGATTCCAGAAATCAATTCCGACCGGATTATTGGATAGCGTTGAAAGTACGAGAGGACTTATAAAATCAGAAGAGGCAGGAGTCATAATACATTTGACTTCTGCCCCTATTTTTTTTAATAAACGAATGAGAAATGGAATTTTATATGCTGCAATTCCACCACTAACTCCTATAAGTATGCGCATGATTTAGATTTCCTCTTCAGGATTTCTCATGTAAATCTTATCATCAAGAAGTTCTTGAGTAGCTATAGCTGTTGCCTTAGGCATTTTTTCGTAGTGCTTAGAGATTTCGATTTGTTCTCTATTTTCAAAAATCTCCTCTAAATTATCTGTTGTAGTTGCAAATTCTTGCAATTTCGCAGTTAACTCCTCTTTAATTTGAGTGCTAATTTGGTTCGAGCGCTTTGAGATTGCTACAAGTGATTGATAGATATTACCTGTCTTTTCCTCAATTAAGATGGTGTCACGGGTAATAGTAGTTTTCTCTGCGTTGGTGTTTTTATAACTCATTTTACTTTAATTTTCGGTAAGTAATTTTAATTCAGATTCAATCTTTTTATTGAGAACATCTAATTCACGGATGTACCTAGAATCGGGATATTCGAATGCAAAGTTACGATATCTTTCTATAGATTCCTCAATTCGCTCCTTTTTTTTGCTATCGATACTATTTAAAGCATAAGAAGCACAATTCTTTACTGCCAAATAGATGGTTTCTTCTTTAAAAACGGACAAAGGGAAATTATCACAAAATAAATCTGCTGCAGTAACAGCCGCTCGGAAATACTGCGTTCTGGAGTACGATTTTACTTTTTCAAATTCTTTAATTTCCAATTTTAATCGCAATCGATCTATTACATGATTACAAGAATCAACTAAGTTGGAATTGGGATAACGGTCAACAAATTGCTGTACATTATTGATTGCAGTTAAGGTTTCTGTTTGATCTAATGAATATTCAGGTGAATTTTGAACACTGCACAAAGCCGTTAAAAATAAAGCTTCCTCATTTTTTACACTATAAGGAAAGCGCTGAATATAGGCGCTAAAATAGTAACCTGCCATATAGAAATCTTCCATTTGGTAATAACTTTTAGCCAATCTATAATAAGCAACTTCACCCTCATCTGTTTTTGGAGCATGCTGATAAACTTGCTCGTAGAGAATTATACAACGATCATAATTTTTATCTTCATACATCTCATTAGCAAGTCTAAATTTTTCTTGATAATCGTCGCCTTTGATAATTTGATTATAGTTGGAACAAGCTCCTAAAAGCAATGAGATGAACGCCAACACTAAATATTTAGTTCTCTTTTTCATTATTTAACTCTTAAGCTTCGTCCTACTTGAATCGGAGTACTTGGTTTGATGCCATTCAATTGACATAACTTTGAAACTGTTGTATTATTTCTTGCTGCAATTTCCGTGAGTGTATCTCCAGATTTTATCTTATAATATTTAACTTGAACCGTTGGTACTTTAACGGGAGGTTTTGTAACAGGCTTCAATATCGGCTGAACATTGACCACTGTATCATTTTCATTCGCTGCAAGCGGATCCACTTCAAAATTTTCGCTAGGCTTGGCGCCTGGTCTAAATAATGCTTTATTTACAGTCAATTCTGGTTTTTTTAATTCTTTAACCGTAAAATCAATAATTTCCTCAGGATTTAATGGGGAATCATAAAATCGTACTTCGAAATGTAAATGTGGACCAAAAGACCTTCCTGTATTTCCTCCTAAACCAATGGGTTCTCCAGATTTAACATCTTGATTGGGAACAACGATAAGTTTACTCATATGGGCATAAAATGTCTCTAAACCATTGTGATGTCTGATGATAACCAAATTTCCAAATCCTCCATCGTTAAATTTAGCATATCTTATTTTACCCGAGAAAGCTGCTCTAACAGTATCTCCGATATTCAAACCTAAATCAATACCATTGTGATTTCTACCACTTCTAAAGCCATATCGAGAAGTGACAACTCCTTTTACGGGAATAGTAAAATCATCCTCGGTTTTGTAGTTCAGATTTAAAATAATAGTATCAGTCAATCTTGAAAGGTCATTATTTTTACCAGTAAAGCAAGATTCATTATTCCAGGCTTGATTAAAAGGCGGATTATACATCTGAACCTCTTGGTGCACTCTTGTGTTTAAAATACCATTGAAGGTAGACTCATTCAATAAACTCCAGGTGCGATTGTTAAAAATCACAATCTTTCCCATGGGTGTGTCTACTGTATCAATTGCTTTTTGAGCTAACAATGTTAAGCTAAAAAATGAAATGAATCCAATACAGAATAATTTAAATCGCACACTTAATTTTTAAGGAAGGTCAAATATAACCAATTCGATTTAAATAGGCCTAACATCTTTAATGGTTAGGTTGAAGAAAACGGTTTCGTTTGGTTTAATTAGATTCACATAACCTCTTGATCCGTAGGCTTGTTTGGCATCTACTAAGACAAATATCTTTTCTCCTTTTTTAGCATTATTTAGCGTTTTACGCAATCCAGGTATTACATTTTTTTGCCCTGGAGCATATTTTAAAGGAAAATGAGCAGCATAGGTGTTCATTACCGATGGATTGGAAGCTGTTGAAACAATAGCATGATATTGAATTTCTTTATCCATGGTTTGATCTACATCGCTTGACTCTCCTTTCATTAAGGTCCAAACTTGAACTCCACCTGCATTATACTCTGGACTAACTCTTGCCCGAACTTTCAAGTAAAGCCAATTGGCAGAATTGGGAGGAATTACGCCTGGAATTCCCTTCTCTCCTCTAGCCAAATCTGCGGGAATTTCAACTTTTACAAAATCCCCAACTTTCATTTCGCAAAGCGCTAAATCCCAACCTTTTGTTTGCATATTATAACCGACCATAAAAGGTATGAATGGCATTTTAATCCTTTGATTTCCATCTATTATCCTGCCATCTGGAAGTGCCAATCTATATTCTAACAATACAACTTCTCCTTTTTTAATTTTCTCCCCTTTCCCTTTGGCCAGCCATTTAATAATTAGACCATTCTTCATGGCTAAAGTATTCTCAATTTTACCCTTTTCGAAATTTCTTAAATTAGATTTAGGATCATTACTAAGTGAATCTGTTTTTTTGACTTGCTTCCCTTGTTTCACTAAATGCTTATCCTGTCTATTCTTAGAATTGTTTTTATTCTTATTTGTATCCTCGCAAGAAAAGAGCAAGAATAGAAAAAACAAAACTGAAAGGAATTTATAAGATGTAAGTCTTTTAATTGGAAAGGTAGTTGTCATGTTATTTAATTTCTAAAAGTTCAACATCAATATATAAAATTGCTAATGGCGGAATTTTATCTTGATCTCCCACCAATCCCAAAGCTAAATGACTCGGAAGTATCAGTTTTGCTTTATCACCTACCGACATAAGCTTTACTGCTTCATTGAGTCCTGATTCAATATCCGATTTGTCCACTGTGAATACTTCTGGTTCTTCAATAGATGTGTAACAAGTTGAACCATCTAATAATTTAATGATTAAAGCAACTTTAACCTTTTGACCTGGTAATGCTTTTTCTAAATTTGAATTCGTTTTATAAATCATGTAACGCAAACCAGTTTCAGTTTTTGTCATTTGTAATTCAGGGTGTTGCTCTATAAATAACGCGATTTTAATTTGTTCTCTTTCGTTTATTTCTTGTTGATAGCTAACCGAGTGAGCACTTGACCATTGTGGTTTTTTAACAATGGGCTTAGTTTGTTCTGTACAAGAAAGTAGCGATAGAAATATTAAAGAAGCTATGAAGGACTTAACTCTCATGCTAATTCTCCAATTAGAGATTCAAATCTTTCTAAGGTTATTGCAAGACTATCAGGACTAAATCCTCCTGCTGCATATTGATGACCTCCACCTTGAAAATTGCGAGAGGAGAATTCATTTACAAAATAATCTCCTTTTGATCTAAAAGAAATCTTAACACCATCATTTGTTTCCATAAAAAAGGCAGCTATAGAAAATCCTTCGATGGATAAAATAACATTCACTAGGCCTTCTGTATCTCCTTTTTGATAATTAAATCGACCCAATTCCTCTTTTGTCATACTCATATAGGCAATTGGCTTGCCGGGAATACAGACTAATTTTTCAGCTATAGCAAATCCTCTTAATTGCAAACGATCTATAGTGTTGACATCAAAGATTGCCTCATGGATTTTGAAATGTTGCAAACCTAATTGCATTAAATGAGCCAATATTAAATGGGTCTTTGCATCTACAGATGGGTAGCGAAAAGAACCAGTATCGGTCATGATACCTAAGTAGATCCCCTGCCCTAAATTCGAATCCATTAACTCTAAATACCCCATTTCTTCAATACATTCATAAACCAATTGTGCTGTAGAGCAAACTTTAGTTCTAGAAATGGTTACATCGCAAAAGTCAGAAGGAAAGGGATGATGATCTAACATTACCCTTTTTCCAGAATAATTTGAAATCCATACCTCTGCTTCTGCTCCAACACGACTCTCCGTATTAAAGTCAAGGCAGAATAAGGTGGTTCCTTCTGTTGCAAATTCTTTTATTGATTCACTGTCTTTATCAAAATAAAGCGCTTCAAGCCCTTCTAAAAATGGTAATAAAAACGGTGCGGGTTGATCGGGAAAAACAACTAGTGTTTCTATATTTAATTTCTTAAGAAAAACATTCCAAGCAATCGAACTGCCTACAGCATCACCATCGGGAGATTTGTGTGCCAATATTATTGCCTTTTTTGTAGTGCTTACTATTTGTTTAAGGGCACTAATTTCATCTGTCATTCTTAGTCTTTTTTCTGCATTTGAGCGTCTTCCTCAGCGTCTGGAGGAAATAATTTAACGGAATCCGTTTTACCTTGCAACTTATCTAGTAGATCCTCCACTTGAGAAAGGGAAATACTTTTTGCAATGATCTTTTTATCCTTATCTAAAACAAACACTTTTGGTGTAGAAAAGATGTCATAGGTAGTTTGATAATTTAAAGATTCCAAAGTGGTTGGCTTACCTTTTTCTCCAGGGAATACCGGAACAAGACTTCCCGCATCAGTTTTAGCTAGATTGTATAATTTGTCCGTTACAGCTACATTAATGAAGCTTAAATTGTTTTCTCTAATGAATTTCTTCCATCCTTCAAAATCTTTACCCACCGCTTTTCCTACTGAAAAAACCTCTACATTTCTTGCTTTTAGTTTCTCCGTGTATAGTTTTTCAATTTTAGGTGTGATTTTTTTGCAATGTCCACATTCAGGATCCCAAAAATAAAGAATGGTATAATCGGCTTTAATGTCATACATATTCACCCAATGATTATCAGTTGTATCTTTTAAGATTAAATTAGGCGGACGAACACCTACCACAAGATTGATTTTATTTTTGATGTTATCGCATAAATCCTTGAATTTATCTTCCGCTACCCAATAGGCAGGAGATTGACCAGATTCATTTTTAGTACAGTAGTAGCGATCTAACATAAATAAGTAAACTTTATCCATACCCATGATCTGACTCTTACCGTAAGTGGAAGTAAGCCAGCCTACTACATATTCAAAAGTTTTGGTTTTAGGGTTAAGGCGATCACAAAAATCAAATGCATAATAAAGAACAGTGTCCCAATGTTGCATCATCATATTTTTGCTAAAAAAGTATTCTAATTTATTATGAAAAACAGGATTGTTTACCAAGCGCTCATCTAATAAATCTACATTGTCCCAATAATGTTGACGGTAATAATGAAAACGGAAACTTGAATCCATAATATTTCCTTTAGCATCCACTGGCGCTTCAGGAATTACAATTTCTGTCGACATTTTCACAATTTTCGCAACCAACTTATCTTTATGCTGGGACATGATATTATTCTGATACACTTCGACTTCTTTGTTTAAACCGTCTATTTTTTCGCCCAAGGTTTTAAATTGCGCATCCTCTGGTTTTAACTTATTGCGTTCATCTCCTAGTTGAGCAGCCTCAGTCTTTTTCTTGGTGATGAAATTTACATAAGGAATAAATATTTTGTTCTCTTCTGATTTTTTAACCTTCATGTTATCAATGAAATTAGGACCACTCGTCTCTAAGTCAATAGCTTCGTTGTTGTAAACAAATTCAAAATAACGCTGACCGGTTAACAACAAACCCATTATTCCTGCCTTTTGCTTCGCTCCATCGAAAGTTACTTCACCATTTTTCATTACAGCAGTATCGGCATAATACAAACCTTTACCGAAGTATTTTATGAGGTGAACCACTGTATCTTTCTCATTCAATACCTTGATGTGTATTTTTTGAGCATTGATTATAGTTAAGGAAGTGGTAAATAAAATTAGAAGAATTAAATTTTTCATATTGATGATATTTTTGAAGTGAATTTAGATCAATTTGACGGCCAATTTTTAAAAGCCGTTTTATTTTAACAAAAATTTAACCATTAATAATAAATTCAGAAGCAAATATACCAAAGGAAAAGGAATTCTATAATTCAATCTCAAAACTTTTTAAGAGAATTAAGGGTTTGATCCAATAAAGAAGTTTCGCTTAAGGGGGCTAAAACGATTAAATCATCATACCTCCGCAACCAAGTTAATTGACGCTTCGCGTAATTTCTAGTATGTTGCTTGATCAAATCAACCGCTTTCTCATAAGAGGTCAAACCATCAAAAAAGTCAAACAATTCAGAATAACCAACAGTGTTAAGCGCTTTTAAATGTTTGAACGGAACTAATTGCTTCGCTTCGTCTAGTAAACCAGCTTGAAGCATTAGATCCACCCTATCTTCAATTCTTTTATAAAGCAAATCTCGTTGCCATTCAATAGTAAATCTAAAAGTATTAAAATCATTATTTTTTCTTTGCCCGGTTTTAAGTGCACTGTATTTTTCTCCTGTCAACTCAATTACTTCAAGTGCTCGAAGAACTCTTCTGGAATTAGCTTTATCAATTGTATCATAACAAATAGGATCTGTTATTTTTAATTGATTCAACAAAAAAGGTAATCCATGAACTGACAAAGCTTCCTGTAATCTATCTTGAACATCCTTATTTGTTGGCAAATCATCTAATCCAAAAATCAAGGCATCGATAAATAAACCTGAACCTCCGACTAAAACAACATGATCATTCTGAGTAAATAATTCTTTTAATAATGCACTAGCCTCCTGTTCATATTGCGCAACTGTAAAGTCCTTATGAATGGAATGCGTATCGATTAAAAAATGTGTTGCTTGGTTTAATTCTGATGGATTAGGCTTGGCTGTTCCGATTGACATTTCTTTGTAAAATTGACGGGCATCAGCGGAGACAATAGGACATGAAAAATGCTTTGCCAAGTCAATGGCAAGACTGGTTTTTCCAGAGGCAGTTGTACCTTGAATTATGATTAGATTTTTTTTCAAAGAGGATTTAACAATCTTTTAGTTGATAGCAATTAAATTAATTCGAAAACAAATATAAGATAATCAAACCTAGCGCTAAAATCAATCCATATTTCAGGGGTGCATTTAACTAAATGGAAATTATTTCCAAGCCATGTATTGATTGTAAACTGAAGAAGCATAAGAAGATGCAGGGCCACGGTAAGCGCCACATCTCACCACTTCATCGCGATAGTAAACAGGATCGGATAATTTCTTAACCATTGTTTGAACATTTCCATCCCAAATCTTTGGGTTGAGTCCGTATTTTACTGCAAGGCGCTGCGCATCATCCACATGACCTTTTCCAGCGTTGTAGGAAGCCAGAGTAAATTTAAGGCGTTGTTCAACATCTGGAATACTTGACCAAGAAACATAAACCCTATCTAATAAATTCATGGCTGCTTTAATTTGAAGCTCTGGACTTGAACTTGGATTTACGCCATAATGTGCTCCAATACTTGGCATAAACTGCATTAAGCCAAAGGCACCTCCTAATCCTCTAGCATTTGGATTAAAACGAGATTCTTTAAAAGCAACTGCGGCTAGAATTCTCCAATCCCATCCAAATTTTTCAGCTGCTTTTTTGAAGTAGGCATCAAAGGGAGAAATATCACCTTTTCCTTTTGAATAAGTGGTTTCGATTGGAGATTCTGTAATATAATCGAAGTACCTTTTCTTTAAATTTTTATAAGAATCAGATTTACAATAAGAAAGAAGAAAAGAATTTAATTTCTTGGTTAAATCAACACTATTCGGACGCAATCCAAAACCAATCTTTTGTTTGCTTGAAACAATGGTAGAAATAAATAAATTCGGATGCAATTCATTACTAATTCTGGCTAAATTTTCATTGGCTATCGTATAATCGATTTTTCCACTGGATACCATTTCAATTAAATCTTCATTTGAAGTAGGATTGGACGGGTACTTGGTATTGATCTTAACACCAATTTCATCAGAAAGATGGGCCAAACGAATATCAAAAGAAGATCTCTTTCTTACATAAACTTTTTTCCCACCTAAGGCAGTAGCATCTTTTATTAATAAACTATCAGCAAGTTTACGCTGAACAATTACTTGATGTGTATAATAGTAAGGCTCTGAAAAATTCATTAATTTCTTATTGGACAAAGTGATCGCTAAATTTTGAGCTACAATATCACCCTCTCCATTGGCTAATAATCTTGGGAAATCAGCACTATTTTCAACTACTTTTATTTCTAATTTGACATTTAGTGTGCGTGCAAATGAATCGAGAATTTCATACTCAAAACCTAATTTTTTCTCCCGATATTCAAAGAATGACATGGAGCTATTCTCTGTTAAAACCGTTAACTTACCTTTCTTGAGAATCTGCTTTAAATCTAAGGTTGCAGAAAAAGGTTTTGCTCCATTTTGACAAGCACTTAAGATAAGTAGTATCACTGTAAAATAAAAGATTTTTATTTTCATGAACATCAATTAGTTATGCTAAGATAGGCTTAATATAGTTACTAACCATAAAAGCTGTTTCAATCGAGGATAATTAATTTGAAAAGAAGTTTGAAAATTCAAAAAAAATAAGCAAATTTGAGTAACTATAATCCATAAGATATGAATAGTGATCAGAATGAAATTTATTCAAAAGTGGTAAGGGCTGGCAAACGAACTTATTTTTTTGATATTAAAGCTACCAAAGGAAATGATTTGTACATCACCTTGACGGAAAGTAAAAAAGTTTATGGCGAAGACGGGAATGATAATTTCCAAAAACATAAAATTTTCCTTTATAAAGAAGACTTCGAAAAATTTAAAGAAGGCCTGGATGATGTACTTTTGAAAATCGAAGAAATGAAAAACATTTAATTTTTTTTTCATTTTCATTTTTGAATTAAAAAAAGTGCTTATATTTGCACACCTAAATTAAAAAGGGAGATTAGCTCAGCTGGTTCAGAGCACCTGCCTTACAAGCAGGGGGTCACAGGTTCGAACCCTGTATCTCCCACGAAAGCTTCACAGAAATGTGAGGCTTTTTTTTTGTTCAAATATTTTTTAATGTTTGGGTGAGAAGTTTATATGGAGTAAAGATTTTAAATATTAAAAGAGTCTTAATCTTTAAAATTTCAATTCACTTAGCTTTTATTTTAACGATTTTATTATTTCGTAAAACCACCAATTCACTATTTTTTGATTTTTTGAATTCCAAAAGTTTTTCATATACTTTTTCAAGACCTTTTAAAATATCATCTTTTTCCTTAATTTGAATTTCAAGTGTTGTCATATTGATTTTTTAGAAGATTAAACTTTTTTTCATTCACAATATTTAGTAATCCGTCAATTTGTTTGTCCACTATTAACTCGTGTTTTCCTTCTGAATTATCAAAAATCAAAGCTCCATCAACTATAGGCAAGTAAATATCAAATAAATTTTTGATTCCTCTTATATACCTTCTTTCAATTACCTCAGGATTAATATTATGTCCACCTTCGAAAACTCTTATTTTTACGCGTTCTTTAGCCAACTCAATACTCTGAAGCCAAAAGAATAATAAGGTAACGCGATAACCTCGTTTTTTAGCTTCAATGATTTTATTTTTATAGCTTTTTGTTGACAATGTTGTTTCAAATGCGAAATTTTCTTCTTCTGAAAGTAATTCTTTTATTCTATTGAGCATTATTCGACCAGCTTCAAATGAGACTTTTTCAGGTTGGAAAGGAGATAATCCTTTGGCTATTTCATCGGCATTTACAAATTCCTTACAGTCCAAGATTAAAGGTAAAATGGTAAATGAAGCAGTTGTTTTTCCCGCACCATTACAACCAGCTATAACATAAAGTTTTTTGTCATTCACAACTGCAAAATTACAAATTTTTTCGTTGATTAATAGAATGTTATTTATTGTCTCTCCTGTTTTTTATAACCACCAATCTATCCGAATCTTCCAATAATTGGTTCGAAAAAAAGTCTATGGAGTCCCCAAAGACTCACAGAAATGTGAGGCTTTTTTTTGTTAAATATTTATTGAGACAAGATTAATTCGGTCCAATATAAAGACCATGCCAATAATATACAGAATTGGTAAGCGTATTATTGCATGACATGGCAGCCTCAATTAAAGTGTTGGGGGTAGTAAAACTGATACAAAATCCGGGTGGATACCACCCATCGTGTAATATGCCATTTAAATTAAATCCGTACCAAAATGGATTACAAGAGAATGGCGTTAATGCTAATAATTGGTTAGGATTTGCGTCAGAGGGTTTGAATTCAGGATTTGGTTGACCCGTTTTACTGATGGAAACCACACGACCAATAATTTTTGGAAAAACAATATTTTGTATCGTTTCGCTTGAAATAGAAGTGACAATTATTGATGTGAAACTTGATT
>CANLAQ010000033.1 GCA_947488235.1 Flavobacteriales bacterium
TTTTTACTAAAGCAAATACACAAGAAAACATCGTGGGTGAATGGAACGGGATATTGTCTATTGGAGGGCAACAACTAAGTTTGATTTTTCATATTGAAAAAGCAGGAAATACTTTTTCGGGTAGTCTCGATAGTCCGGATCAAAAGGCTTATGGAATTAAAGCAGACAAAGTAAGCTATGAAAATGGGAATCTAGAATTAATAATCTCTAAACTTGGCTTAAGTTATAAAGGTCTTTTGGCGGACACCACTATTTCTGGTGAATTTACACAGGGATATTATAAAGCGCCACTACAATTGAGCAGGAGAAAAGTGGTAAAAAAAGTAATCTTGAGGCCTCAAGAACCTCAGGCCCCTTTTGCTTATCGAGAAGAAGAAATAGTATTTCACAATAAAAATGGAAATTTTGACTTGTCTGGAACCTTATCGCTACCAAAAGGAGAAGGGGTGTTTCCTGCCATAATCTTAATTAGTGGTAGTGGACCACAAGATAGAAATGAAGAAATTTTAGGCCATAAACCATTTTTGGTTATCGCAGATTACCTCACCCAAAAAGGATATGCTGTTTTGCGGTATGATGATAGAGGAACTGCCAAATCAGGTGGGAAATTTGACCATGCTACTTCACCAGATTTCGCTAGCGATGCTGCAGCTGCTTTAGCTTATTTAAAAACGAGAAAAGATATAGATTCTAATAAAATTGCTCTAGCGGGACACAGTGAGGGAGCGATGATTGCGGCCATGATGGCAGCGAATGATCCAAGTATTAATGCGATAATTATGTTGGCTGGACCTGGAATTCCCGGGGATCAATTGTTATTAATGCAACAGGAATTAATAGCAAAAGTGAATCAAGTGAATGCTGATGAGATTAAAGAAAATACAGCAATATATAGAAGTTTATTTGATCTTATTAAACAGGCCAATGATTTAGAAAGTGCTAAAATATCGGTTGAAAAAAGATTGAAGAAAATTAGTAAAACATTGAGTAAAAGTGCCCTAGCAACTTATGGCGGGAAAAGCGAGTTCATAGATCAAAATTTAGTTGCCTTTATCAATCCTTGGATGTTCTATTTTTTAAGATATGACCCAGCCGTAGATCTTAAAAAAGTAAAATGTAATGTTCTTGCTTTGAATGGAAGTAAAGATTTACAAGTCCCTTTTACAGAGAATTTAGCGGCAATTGAATTAAATGTCAATAACCCGGGAAAAACAAAACAGATTCTTGAAATGCCCAATTTGAACCATTTATTTCAAAATTGCATGACAGGAAACATAACAGAATATGGTGAAATACCAGAAACCATTTCTCCTGCGGTATTGGAAAAAGTCAATGCGTTTTTAACGCGTATTTGGAACTAAAAATTAAGGTCTTTTGCAATTGCAGCAATATCTTGTTTTTCCATGCAATTAAAGTGTCCTTTTGGACATTCTTGATGTCCAATTTTAGAACAAGGGCGACAATTCAATCCTAATACTTCATGAATTTTTACAGAGTTTTCCTTTCCTGGACGATAGGGATACATGCCTAAAGACGGAACTGTATTTCCCCATACGGAGACAATGGGAACATCAAACATAGCGGCAATATGCATTAAGCCTGTGTCATTAGTCAATACGCTACCCGATTGTTTAATTACACTTGCAGAACCTAATAAACTTAATGTACCGCAGAGATTGATAATTTTCTGAGAAGATAAAGCCTCTTGAATTTCTTTTGCAGCCTCTTTTTCATCTGTTCCTCCAAGTAAAACTACTGGTCTAGAATAGGACAAAAGTGTTTTTAGGAGCAAATGCGTAGGGAATTTTTTTGTCCTAAATTGAGCGCCAAGTACAACCGTCAAATATTCTTTAGGTAATAGATCTAAAGATTCTAGGGATATCTCCTCAGCACTAGGAATTTGAAATGAGGTGTTTTTATGATCATTTATTACTCCAAGAACAGAAAGGGCATCAATATATCGATCTACAATATGTTTTTGGGGCAGCTTATCAACTTTAAAACTAGTGAGCAACCATTTTTTAAGATTCAATTTCCTGAATCGTTTGATGATTGGTTTCGTTAATCCAAAGGTTAATCGGCGCGTACGCAGATTATTGTGTAAATCGATAATATGGGTAAAGTTCTGCGCTTTAATTGCTTTCCGGGTATTCTTAATGTCCGCCTCCAGTAAAATCAAATGATCGATATTATGGCAAGAAATCATCATTTCCTTATATACTGGTTTGGTAAGAAAATGAATTTCTGCATGAGGGAGTTGTTCTCTTAGACATCTTAGCGCATGAAAAGTAAGCACAATGTCTCCAATAGAACTTAAACGAATTATTAATATTTTTTGCTTCATCATACTAATCGACGCTTAATGTCAATCTCACCTTCACACCTTCATGGGGAGCACTAAACAATTCACCTTTGATTCCTGACATTTTTAATCGATGCTGAATATTTTGAATTCCCATACCTTTTTTAGCCGTTTCGTTATCAAATCCGATTCCATTATCAATAATTTCAATATTAATACTGTTCTCTTTTTGATACATTTTAAAGTTAATCTTGGTTGCTTTTGAATGCTTGAGCGTATTGTTTACAATTTCCTGGATAATTCGATAAAGATTGAATTTATCTACATTAGCAAAATGGCTTTCTAAAATTTCCTTTCCAACATTCAATTCAAATTCGATTTTTCCAATCGTATTGATTCGATTTTTCAATCGATCTATAGCATGTAAAAACCCTTTATCTAATTCTGGAGGCAATAAATCATACGCCAATTCCTTTACTTCACGGATACAGGTTTGAAGCAACAAGCCAATGTCATTCATTTGTGCTTCTTGTTCCTTACTCGCATCAATATTTTGAAACAATAAATTCAATAAAACCATTTGCTGACCCAAACCATCATGCAATTCCCTTGCTATATTTTTCTTTTCTTTTTCTTCTGCTTGATTAATAAGATCGAATTTTTGTTTCTCAAATAAAGCCTCATCTGTTTTGTCAATCATGAGGGCAATAAAATCATTGGCCCCTTCTTCTAATTTGTTAATGACTATTTCAATTATTTTTAATTTTCGGTCGGTGCTAATGAGATTGAAAGTGGTTCGAATTGAATTAGAGGTTTCGAGTTCAATAAACTTCTCCTCCGGAAACTGATTAAAGGAATAAATTGATTGACCAATAAAAACCTCTGTTTTTGAGCTATATAAATCCAGTGCTGCCTGATTCGCCATAACGACTATCAGTTCACTTCCCTCCAGTTTAAGCATTGGAAGTGGTGATTTATGGAAAACATCTTTATATTTTTTTTCAGATTTCGCAAGTTCAATGCGGACTTTTCTGCGAAGCATCCCATAATTAATAGTCTTTTCTAAAACTTGAGAAGAAAGATTTGTTTTTAATAAATAATCTTGAGCTCCTTTTGCGACTATTTTTAATGCTAGTGCTTTTTCATCTAAACCTGTAAGCACAATAATTGATGCGCTTGGAAAAATAGAATTGATTTCATTAAAAGTTTCTATCCCCTGAGATTCTTTTAAATTTAAGTCCAATAAAATAACATCTATTTCAAATTCTAAATGCGCTAACCTTGCATCTTCTAGGGTATGAACGGTGAGAATAAATTGAGATTCAAATCCTAAATTAGTGAGTTGGTGCTGCACCAAATATGCAAATCCTATATCATCTTCTACGATAAGAATTTTTACTATTTCCATTCATTCATGTTATAGAACATCACCTTATCTTTGTCTAGTGAATTCTGAAGTACTTCTAAAGCTTCCGCTTTATTTTCATCTAAGATACAATTTGTTGGAAAAGAAAGTTGTAAGTCCTTGATGTAATCAAAATAAATCGTTTGTTGATCTACACTTACTTTTCTTAGCCCTTCAAAATAAATGACAACCACTTCCCTATCTCCAACGATGATGGCTTTTGAAGAGATTCCAACTCGAAATCTGTTGTTATTTCCAACTACAAGAAACACCAAGGAATCAAGCGCAAATACTCCTAAAACAAGCGCTGGAACAATAGCTTTTGCCGTCAGAACATAAATGCCAAGCGCGAGGAAAATAAGTACTGAAGTTTCAATACAATTGTAGACAATTACTCTTTTTTTTCTTGCCTGACTTATCACTTGATTAAAAAGAAATCGTTTGGTATTGTTAACTATTTTCATCCCCATCCATCGTTTGGTACTTCTGCGCAAGGAGAGAATTCCCATCATTAATGCCAAGACCCAAAAAACCTCTTCTGCAAAAGAAAGTTGTTTTCCTGATGATTTTAAAAATTCAACAGGAAGATCAAATCCAACTACAATAGCCAAGGCCATAAGAGGAAAAGCAAGGGCCAATAATAAGGCATTAACAAAACTATTCATTAGGGATTAATTTTAATTTAGTTTTTAAACGCAATATTTCTTCCTTCGATTTATCAATTTTTTGTTCCACTTCTTTGCGCAATACATCAGCGCCTTTTGATTTAGCGAAAAAGCCTAAATTATTTTCATATTGAAGCATCT
This sequence comes from Flavobacteriales bacterium, assembly GCA_947488235.1. Lineage (GTDB taxonomy): Bacteria > Bacteroidota > Bacteroidia > Flavobacteriales_D > Crocinitomicaceae > UBA952. The sequence goes on from CANLAQ010000033.1 coordinate 4,514, forward strand.
CCGAAGTCAGCACATCAATTTGCCTCTTGATATCAAAGCGTTCTTTTTGCAATAACTTACTTCTATCTGGACTTGAATTTATAGTTTCTAATTTAACCGAAAACAAAACAGCAGAGCGCTCATTGCCTTCTAGTTTAAGAGCGTTATACTTTTCATCCAACGCTTTTTTATAAGAATTATAAATACTTTCTTTTTTTGCTGCAGGAACATGACCTAAAGCAGCGAATCTTTGACTAAATTGCTTAAAATCAGATAAAGCCAAGCTTTTTTCACTGACCACATAATTCTCAATTTCAGAAATTAATTCTTCTTTCGCCTTCAAATTAACGAGTAATGCGTCATCTTGTTCCTTATTGGCTAGCGTTCTTGCATTAAAAAATACATCACATGCAGCTCTAAATTCCGACCAAAGTTTATTTTCAAATCTTTGTCCAGCATTGCCAATTTCCTTCCAAGCTTTTTGAAATTTGATTATTTTTTCTGCAGCGTTTTTCCAATCAGTTGAAGTTTGAATAAGCACTACCTCAGTGATAAGAGCTTTTTTCTTTTCTGCATTAATTTTAAAAACAGACTCTGCATCTTTGTTTACTGCCTTTTTAGCATCAAAAAACTGATCACATAAGGCTCTGAATTCTTTCCAAACCGCTTCATTTTCCTTTTTCGCACCTGCTCCAATCTTCTTCCAATGGTCTTGCAATTTTATTACCTCTTGGCTTGCTTTATCCCAAGTTTTAGGGTTCATTTCTGATGTGCTCGCAGCAACAATCTCAGCAAGGGATAAAATCAATGCTTTCTTTTGATCAATATTAGCTGCTAAAACAGTTCTTTGCTCATCATAATGCTTATTAATTTTATCATAAATGGATCGAACTGCCTCCCAATAACTGGATTTAATTACCTCCCATTCCTCTTGAGCTACAGGTCCAATATCTTCCCACTCATCCTGCAAGATTCTTAAATTAGATTCTAAATCACGAATGGCACCAGAAGTATTTCTTAGTTGCTGTAGGCGTTGAATGATGCCTTGTTTTAATTGAGTGTTTCTCTTATAATCATGATCCTTAATCTCTCGATAAATTTTCATGGTATAAAAGAATATCTCTAGAATTCTAGAATACTCTTTTTGAATTTCATCTCTTTTATCGCGGGGAATATCGCCTATTTTCTTCCAAGTTTCTTGGATTTCTTTATAAGCATTAAATGCCGCGGAAATATTTTCTTCTCCTTCAATAATCTCCTTTAATCGCAGAATTAAACTTCTCTTAAGTCTTAAATTCTCATTCTCAAGAGTCGTTTTTAAAGCTACTTGTTGTTTTCTTCTTTCTTGAAATTGATTGTAAATCAAGTAAAAGGATTCTTTTATAGTTTGAAAGTCCAAAGCTTCAAATGCTTCACCTTTTTCTTTAGCTTCAATTTTTAAAATTTGGGATTGTCCTTCTTGATGCAATAAATAATCTTCGAAATCTGTTCGGATTGCTCCAGCCTCTTTTCCTAAGATTACTAAATCTTCCGCATTATTTAAAACGGTAATTTGATCTATAAACTCTTGAAATTTTATCATAGCTCCATCATTTGAAAATGTGCCAATTGCACAAATTGATTAATGCGTTGATTGAGATCTTCTTTATTAATTTCTTTCAATCGTGCTGTACCAAACTTCTCCACGCAGAAAGAAGCTAACGCTGATCCAACAATAATAGCGCGTTTCATGTTTTCAAAACTATAGTCATCGCTTGAAGCAATATATCCCATAAATCCGCCAGCAAAAGTATCACCAGCACCTGTTGGATCAAATACATCTTCAAGAGGCAAAGCAGGAGCAAAAAACATTTGTGAGCCGTGGAACAGTAAGGCTCCGTGTTCACCTTTTTTAATGATTACAATTTTTGGCCCCATGTCTTGAATAAGCGCTGCTGCTTTTACAAGAGAATAAGTATTAGAAAGTTGACGGGCTTCTTCATCATTAATAATTAAAACATCAATCAACTTCATTGTTTTTTTCAATTCATCCAGCGCAATATCCATCCAAAAATTCATCGTGTCCATCGCAATCAATTTTGGACGCACGGTCAAACGCTCAATAACGGTACGCTGCACTTCTGGACTTAAATTTCCCAGCATTAAATAGGGGGCGCCTTGGTATGCTTCTGGTACCGTTGGATCAAATGTTCCTAAAACATTTAACTCAGTTATCAAGGTATCTCGAGAATTCATATCATTGTGATATTTCCCAGACCAGAAAAAAGTTTTTTCTCCAAGTTTTATTTGCAATCCTGCTAGATCAATTCCTTTTGCTTCCATTTCAGCAAGATCTTCTTTCGGAAAATCTTCTCCTACAACAGAAATAATTCCTTGCTCTGGCAAGAAAAAAGAGGCTGCTAAACTGATGAAAGTTCCAGCTCCACCAACAATCTTATCTGTTTTCCCAAAGGGAGTTTCAATTGCATCAAAAGCTACACTACCTACCGTTAATAATTTCATATACTAATTTTACCGACAAAGATAAGTAATTACCCTTTTATCAACCTATGAAATAAAGCAATTAAACAATAATTGTAGCTTTGAAAAATAGAATAGTAAAACAGATCTAAAAATAATTAAATGAGTAAGTTGCCAGAAGCTGATAATTATAAAGAAATTAACCAAATTGCTTGGGATGAAAAAGTGGCAATTCATCTCCAATCTGATTTTTATAATGTAGCTGCATTTAAAAAAGGTTGGTGCTCTTTAAAAACTCCAGAGCTCGACCTCCTTGGAGATATTCAAGGTAAAAAAATACTGCACTTACAATGTCATTTTGGTCAAGACTCCATTAGTTTAGCAAGAATGGGCGGACATGTTACGGGAGTTGACTTTTCACCAAGGGCAATAGATGTAGCACAATCTTTAAGCAGTGAAATGGGGAATGAAATAAAATTTATCTGTTGTGATATTTATTCACTAAAAGAACATTTAAACGAAAAATTCGACCTAGTATTTACCAGTTACGGAACCATCGGGTGGCTTCCTGATATTTCAAAATGGGCAGAAATTATTGGTCATTTTTTAAAACCCGGAGGTAATTTTATTATGGCTGATTTCCATCCCTTTATTTGGACTTTTGACAACAAGTTGGAGTTTCTTGCCTACGACTATTTTAATTCCGGAGCAATAGTTGAGGAAACACAAGGAACTTATGCAGATACAGGCGCTACGATTTGCACCAAAACGATTGGTTGGAATCACAGTTTAGCATCGCTATTTCAGGCGCTAATTGATCAAGGAATCAATATAAAAAAGTTCGAGGAACACGATTATTCTCCCTATAGTTGCTTTCAAGATCTAGAGGAACAAAGTCCATCAGAATTTCGTTTCAAACATATTAAGTTTAGAATACCAATGATGTATTCCTTACTTGGCGAAAAAACTTCTATAAATCAAATTTAATACCTTGAGCTAAAGGCAAACTATCAGAATAATTGATGGTATTGGTTTGTCTGCGCATATATATTTTCCAAGCATCTGAACCGGATTCTCTACCTCCACCCGTTTCTTTCTCGCCTCCAAAAGCTCCTCCAATTTCTGCGCCAGAGGTTCCAATATTTACATTAGCAATACCACAATCCGAGCCTGAATTTGCTAAGAACGCTTCTGCTTCTTTTAGATTATTGGTCATTATCGCTGACGACAATCCTTGAGGGACAGCATTCTGCATGTCAATAGCTTCTGTTAATTCACCGTGATACTTCATGATATATAATATGGGTGCAAAGGTTTCATGTTGAACCATTGGGTGGTGATTCTCCGCTTCCAAGATTATCGGTTTAACATAACAACCTGAAGTATATTCAGCACCAGAAAGTACACCGCCTTCAACTAAAACCTTAGCTCCATCTGCAATGGCCTGGTCAATTGCTTTCAAATAACTTGCTACAGCATCAGTATCGATTAATGGCCCAACATGGTTGTTAGCATCCAAAGGATTTCCAATTTTCAATTGACCATAAGCCTTAACCAATGCATCTTTTACCTTATCATAAATACTTGCATGAATGATTAATCTTCTTGTAGAGGTACAACGCTGACCGGCTGTTCCAACAGCACCAAATACTGCTCCTGGTACCACCATTTTTAAATCTGCACTTGGAGCAATAATGATGGCATTATTTCCACCTAATTCAAGTAATGATTTTCCAAGTCGAGCTCCTACTGCAGCACCTACAAGTTTACCCATTCGTGTGGATCCAGTAGCTGAGATGAGCGGCACACGGGTGTCTTCAGACATTAATTTTCCAAGGGAAGCATCACCAATTACTAGAGATGAAACTCCTTCTGGGACACCATTTTCGCGAAATACCTCATTGGTAATAAATTGACAAGCTAAGGCAGTAAGGGGAGTTTTCTCTGAAGGTTTCCAGATACAAACATCACCACAAACCCATGCTAAGGCAGTATTCCAATTCCAAACCGCTACCGGAAAATTAAATGCTGAAATGATTCCAACTATTCCCAATGGATGATACTGCTCATACATTCTGTGACCTGGTCGTTCAGAATGCATGGTTAAACCATACAACTGTCTAGACAAACCAACAGCAAAATCACATATATCTATCATTTCTTGAACTTCACCTAAACCTTCTTGCAAGGATTTTCCCATTTCATAAGAAACCAATTTACCAAGTGGATCTTTATAAAAGCGAATGCGCTCAGCCAATTGTCTCACGATTTCACCGCGCTTAGGCGCAGGAATTGTTCTCCATTCTTTAAATGCTGATTGAGCTGTAGTGATGAGGTGCTCATAATCACTCGCTTCTGCAGCATTTACAGTAGCTATTAATTTACCATCTACAGGAGAAAACGCTTGAATTGGTGTTCCTTTAGTCTCCATCCAAACGCTTCCTGAAGAAGCTCCATTGTTAACAGATTTGATATTGAATGTCTCGAGAATTTTATTCATTTCCATGATAACTTGATTTTATTTTGGTGTAAAATTAGTTTCTTTTCCGGCACGCTAAGCAGAAATTAAAAGTTTAGGCAAAAAAAAACCGCCATAAAGGCGGTTTTAAAAACATTAAGATTATGCTTCTTCTTCTTCGTCATCGGTTTCAGTCGGTTTAACTGCACCTCTTGCCATTTTAACTGAAACAACCACTGCATTAGCAGGATCTAACAATTCAACGCCAGGAATAGCAATACTACCAACACGAATTGAATCACCAATTTTTAATGGCGCAATATCTAAGGTAATTGCATCTGGAAGTGCCCCTGGTAAACCAATACAAGACATAAGTCTATAAACTTGCATTAAGCGACCACCGGCTAAAACTCCGCGAGAAGCACCTGTCAAACGAACAGGCAATTTTACTCTAACTGGTTTTGCAGGATCTAATTCATAAAAATCCACATGTTGTATGGTATCTTTTGTTGGGTGTTGTTGTAATTCACGAATGATTCCAATTGATTTTTTACCTTCAATATCAAGTTCAACTTGATATACTTCTGGAGAAAAAACGATTTTTTCAATTGCTACTCGCTTTACTGCGAAGTGAGTTTGCTCACCTTGTCCGTAAAGCACACAAGGTACCATGCCTGAATTTCTAATTAGGCTAGCATCCTTTTTCCCTACGTTCGTTCTAAGCGAACCGCTCAAATGTGCTGTTTTCATTTATTATTTATTTAAGAGATTACAAAATGGGAACTGATTGACTCATTGTTAACCAGTCTTTTAATTACATCAGCGAATAAATCGGCTACTGATATCACCTTTATTTTTGGAGATGTTTGTTTCAGAGGAATAGTATCTGTAACAATTAACTCCGTCAATTTTGAATTGTTAATTCGATCAAAAGCAGGGCCAGATAAAACAGCATGTGTACAAAAAGCACGCACACTAAGGGCACCTTTTTCAATTAGTAAATCGGCTGCTGTGGTCAATGTTCCAGCGGTATCACACATATCATCAATAATGATAACATCTTTACCTTTAACATCCCCAATTACTGTCATTTCAGCAATTTCATTGGCTTTTTTTCTGTTTTTGTGACACAAGGCCAAACCACAATTTAAATTCTTAGCGTATGAATTTGCTCGTTTTGCACCTCCGACATCTGGAGCAGCAATAATAAGATTGTCTGTATTTAAATTACTTATTTCTTTAAGAAATAAGGTTGATGCATATAAATGATCTACTGGAACTTCAAAAAATCCTTGAATTTGATCTGCATGTAAATCCATCGTCATTACTCTGTCAACTCCTGCCGCAACCAACATATTGGCTACTAATTTTGCGCCTATCGCTACACGAGGTTTATCTTTTCTATCTTGACGGGCAAATCCAAAATAAGGGATTACTGCAATTATTTTTCTTGCAGACGCTCTTCTAGCCGCATCAATAAGCAATAATAGTTCAAATAAATTTTCAGTCGGGGGCATGGTAGATTGTACAATAAATACATCTTGTCCACGCACTGTTTCTTCAAATGATGGTTGAAATTCCCCATCGCTAAAAACAGTAACATTCACATCTCCTAAGGGAAGTCCAAAATGTATTGCTACACGATTTGCTAAATCTAAAGAAGCACGACCTGAAAATATTTTTACACCCATTTTGAGAATTAATTGAGTGCGAAGTTAGGGAATTTAAATTGCTGTAACAAATTCAAAATAAGCATAATCTCGATTATTTTTAAGAAGGACCTAAATAATTCGAAAATATGGCGGTAAGCGAAACAAATTCTTAGGAGATTTACTTAACTTTAACCTTCAATAAAAATATGAACGAGCGTCAAGTCTTTACTTTAAAACAAGTTGTTTCTTCCATCAAAAAGACCATTTCAGAACGCTATAATTCATCCTACTGGGTAAAAGCAGAAATGCACAAATTAAATAAATATCCGAGCGGTCATGCCTTTCCGGAATTGGTGCAAAAAGAAGATGGAAAGATCGTTGCGCAAATCAATGCAAATATCTGGAAAACGCAATTTGAACAAATCAACCGTAAATTTATAGCAACCGTTAAGGAGCCGCTCAATGAAGGGAAAAACCTATTGCTATTGGTTAAGGTAGTTTACAATGACCCTTATGGACTCAGTCTTCAAATTCTCGATATAGATCCTTCATTTTCTTTGGGTGAGCTACAGAAAGAGCGCGATGAAACATTGAAAAAATTAAATGCGCTAGGCATTCTCAACAGCAATCAACAATTACAACTTCCATTAATTCCTAAAAGAATAGCATTAATTTCAGCAGATTCTAGTAAAGGACTCTCTGATTTTATGGAGATCATCAAGGATGCCCATGGGAAATATGTAATTGACACTTATTTATTTCAAGCCTATTTGCAAGGAGATGTGGCGGTAGATTCAATATTACAAGCGCTTCAAAAAATAAAAAAGATACAACATCATTTTGATGCAGTTCTGATCATTCGAGGTGGTGGTGGGGAAGTTGGATTGTCATGTTATAATAATTTTCAATTGTGTGAAGCCATTGCTACCTTTCCATTACCGGTGTTAACGGGTATAGGACATTCAACGAATCTAACCGTAGCTGAAATGATTGCCTATCGCCATGCTATAACACCAACAAAACTTGCTGAATTTATTTTGGAAAATTATCAGCGTTTTGATCATGACCTTTTGAAATTAAGTTTAGCCATTGGAAACCAAAGTGCCTATTTGTTGCAAGACACCAAGCACCGCTTTACTTTGCTTACAAAAGCCATGCAACAACTCGCAAGGCAACAAAATAATAGATCAAAACATGAGTTAAGTTTCATGATAAAAAATTTGGGGCACTTGAGTAAAGAATCTATAAACAATCAAAACTATCTGACTTTGAATTTCAAAAGCAGTATAAAGCAAAGCGTATTTACCCTTATTTCTCAATCAAAACTTGAACTATTACAACAGGCAGTAAAGACAAAATTGAGCTTTCAACAAAATTTGAACCAACAAGAAAATACCTTAGCATCACTTACTAGCATTGTAAAAGCGCTTGATCCTGCACAGGTATTAAAAAGAGGCTATTCGATTACCTACTTCAATGGTAAAGCCATTCAGGAAGGTCAAAAATTAAAGAAAGGCGATAAAATAACAAGTTTAGGAAATGCTTTTACTTTAGAAGCAACAATAGAAAATTTTCAAGCCAATGAAAATAATAAAGACTTGGATAAAAATCAGGCGACAAGTTAATTACCTTTGACTATGGATTTTTCATTTGGTAAAGCCTACCGGATTTCAAGTAAGAAAAGAATTGAGGAAGTATTTGCAACGGGTAAAAAAACGCATGCCTTTCCATTTCTTAATTATATTTTGCTGGAAGAATTAAATGAAGTTCCAGGATTTGAAGTATTGATAAGCGTTCCCAAAAAATTCATCAGAAAAGCCCACGATAGAAATTATATAAAAAGATGTATTAGAGAAGGGCTTAGAAAAAACAAAGGTATTTTGGAAGAAATGCTAATTTTGAAAAAGCAACGACTGGCTATTTGTTTTGTGTATATTAATAGAGAGGTTTTGCCATCCGAAAAAATTGAAAATAAAATTCTTGAGAACTTAAATAAAATAAAAAATGACCTACAAAAATAAACCGACTTATCTGTTCGCCTTGCTTTTGGTGTTTTGTTTAACTTTTTTCAAATCACACAGTCAATCCAGCGGTTTTGAAGTAATCAAGAGCCTAGAATTAATGGATCAAGTATATGAGCATTTAGACTTATATTTTGTTGATGAACCACAGAATGGGAAACTTTCCAAAGTTGCCATTGATGCCATGCTAAAAGAATTAGATCCTTATACTGTGTATTACCATGAATCAAACATAGAAGATTATCGTTTAATGACCACGGGACAATATGGTGGTATTGGATCCTTGATTCGGAAAATTGGTGATGATACTTATTTTAGTGATCCTTATGAAGGAAATCCAGCTCAAAAAGGCGGCATTAAAGCAGGTGATAAAATTATTTCCATTGATGGGAAGTCTATGCATAAAAAAACATCCGACGAAGTAGCAAGTGCTTTGAAAGGACCTAAAGGGACAATCCTGAAAATAGAAGTGGAGCGCCAAGGGACAGGTCAAAAGACTTATGAAATTACAAGAGATGAAATAAAAATACCAGATGTTCCTTATTTTGGTGTAATGGGTCAAAAGGTGGGCTATATTTCATTAAATAGTTTTACGCAAACAGCTTCTGATGAAGTTAAAAAAGGATTGATAAAAATGCAAGCAGAAGGCATGGAAAAATTGGTGCTTGACTTGCGTGGAAATGGGGGTGGTTTATTAATTGAAGCTGTGAAAATTGTAAACTTTTTTGTTCCAAAAAATCAAGTTGTTGTAGCCACTAGAGGACGCGTTAAGGAGGAAAACAGAGTCTATCAAACATTAGAAGAACCAATTTTGCCCAATATTCCCTTAATTGTACTTATCGATGAAGGTTCTGCATCTGCAAGTGAAATTGTTGCTGGAAGTCTTCAAGATCTTGATCGTGCTGTGATTATAGGATCTACGAGTTTTGGTAAAGGTCTTGTGCAAAGAACCTATGATTTAAAATATGGTTCGAAAATGAAATTAACCATTGCAAAATATTATACTCCATCAGGACGATGTGTTCAACGCTTAGAGTATTATGATAAAGATTCCGGAGCCAAACCAAAGGAAATATCTGATTCCTTATTGAAAAAATTCAAAACTAAAAATGGTAGAGAGGTGATTGATGGTCGTGGTATTGAACCAGATATTGCTATTGATAAAGAAGATTTAAGTCATTTAGCGAGTTTACTCTACGCTAAAGATGTAATTTTTAATTATGCTACAAAATATGCGGTAGATTATGCAACAATTGAAGAGGCTAGTCAATTTAAACTTTCAGATGCTGCTTACGAAGACTTTAAATCATTTGCACTGAAATCTGATTTGGTTTATTCTAGTGCCGCAGAAGAAGCTTTGAAAAAAATGAAGGTGACTGCAGAAAAAGAAGGTCTGTTCAAGGAAATTGAAGGAGATTATTTAAAAATGTTGGAAAAATTAAAGCCCAATGAAGCGCAAGATTTGGAGAAATATAAGCCCGAAATTTTAGACCTACTAGAAAATGAAATTGTTTCTCGTTATTACTTTCAAAAAGGAAGAACACTAAATTCATTTAAACACGATAAAGTTGTTTTAAAAGCTCTTGAAATATTTGTTGAGTTAACTAATTATCATTCTATTTTAAAGGACTGATGTTTAAAAATTTACTCGGTGATTTCTCAAATTTAAAATGGACGGGTAAAGTATATCTTCTTGCATTAGCACTTTTATTTGTTGGAGTTGTTACGAGTAAGTTTTTACTTTCGCTAGGGATGATAATTGGCGTGGGAACGCTTTTAATTGAGAGAGATTTTAAAGCATATTGGCTCGAGATAAAAGCAAATCGATTTTTTCAATATGTAGTTATATTTTACCTTCTGTGCTGTATTAGTTTATGTTGGAGTCAAAATTTACCCTACGGCATACATGATATCAGAGTGAAAACTTCTCTCATCGTAATCCCCCTACTGCTGATTGTTAAACCTTTAAAATCAGATCCATTAAAGAATTTACTGCTCCTTCTTTTTGTGGCAAGTATCATGATAAGTTCCCTTATAAATTTCATAGTCTATCAATATGCGCTCTCAAAGGACACTATATATGATGTAAGGCAAATGTCTTTGGTAGGCTCCCATATCCGTTATGGAATCATGGTAGCATTTGGAATAGGTGTTTGTGTTAACTATTATAAAAAATTAGAAAAATATAAATTCTTGACCCTATTGGTCATTGTATGGTTGGTTTTTTACACCTATTACAGTCAAGTATTAGCAGGACTAATTTCTTTAATTATTATAGCCTTCTTGGGAGGTATTTTGTACTTAATCAAGAGGAAAAAAGAAAAATTAGTTTTGGGCATCGTTTTAATTACCCTGGCCATAACAGGCTTTTGTTGCTATGCACTTTTTGTTCCCGAAACTCATAAAAACATTTCTCAGCATACTGATTTAATCGGAATGGAAAAGGCATGGGCCAAAAGATCTCCTTATCTATTTGACAGTGCGGATAATAAAAATCAAATTTTAAAGGAAACGCTGGTGAGATATCTAGATTCAAAATCTTTAGCCAATGATTCATTGGGGGTGGGGAAATTAAGCGATAAGGATATTCGAAATATCGAAAATGGCTACGCCGATATTCATGAAACGAAAAGTGGTCTGATTGCCCGGTATTATGGATTAAGGTATCAAATACATGAGGCAAAAAATCCTAATGGGCACTCTCTACTGCAACGATTGTCCTCTTGGTCAAGTGCCTGGAATATAACCAAAGATCATTGGATAATAGGCGTTGGAATTGGAGATGTTGCAGATGCCTTTGTTTTACAATACGAAAACGAACATTCTTTACTCCGAGAGGAAAATCGTTTAAGAGCACATAACACCTATTTAACTACCTGGTTGAGTTTAGGGATTTTTGGTTTCTTATTCCTGTGTTTCTTCTTAGGTTCCTATCTAAAGTATCAATGGCGCGACTTAAATTTCCTTGGACTTGCTTTTATTTGTATTTCATTGGCTAGTTTTTGTCTAGAAGATTCTCTAGAAACTCAGACAGGGGTCTCATTTTTTGCGCTGTTTTATGCCTTTTATAGTATAAAAAGAAAGTCAGCAAACACCGATTGATGATTTTTAATTAACTTCGTGAACCATGTCAATAGAAGTAAAAAACCTAATTAAATACTACGGCAATCAAGCTGCGGTAAACGATGTCTCTTTCTCCGTAAAAAAAGGAGAAATTGTTGGCTTCCTTGGTCCAAATGGAGCGGGTAAGTCAACTACAATGAAAATAATTTCCGGATATGTTCCTGCCAATTCAGGAGAAATCATGGTCTGTGGAATGAAAGTAGATGTAGATAATTTAAAAACCAGGAAATTAATAGGCTACTTGCCCGAAAACAATCCTTTGTATCTCGATATGTATGTTAAAGAATACCTAGAGTTTGTAGGCGGGATTTATAAAGTAAAACAACTCAACAACCGTGTTAAAGATATGATCAATGCGGTAGGCTTAGATGTTGAACAAAATAAGAAAATTGGCGCTTTATCTAAAGGTTACAGGCAAAGAGTTGGATTAGCACAAGCGATTATTCACGATCCTGAGGTCTTGATTTTAGATGAACCAACTTCTGGATTAGATCCAAATCAATTGGTTGAAATTAGAGAACTAATTACCAATATTGGAAAAGAGAAAACGGTAATGTTATCAACTCATATCATGCAAGAAGTTGAAGCAATCTGCGATAGAATTGTCATCATAAGTAAGGGGCAAATAGTTGCCAATGATAATGCTTCCAGCCTGAAAAAAGGAATTGATCAGCAAACAGTATATGTTGAATTTAGTGTTAAGTTGACGAAAAAAGATTTGCAAGAAATTCCTGGTGCTCGAAAAATTGAATCCTTTAATGAAGGCTGGTTAATAGAATCCGACGAAGATGTTGACCTAAGAAAGGAAATCGCGCAATTTGCACAAACTAAACAATGGTTGGTGTTAACACTTAAGGTGGAGCGCAAATCTTTAGAGGATGTATTTAAACAATTAACCAAATAATAATGGCGTCAAATTTTATTGCCGAATTAAGGTGGAGGGGAATGATTCATGATATTATGCCTGGTACTGAAGAAGCTCTTCTAAAGAAAGTTTCTTCTGGTTATATAGGTTTTGACCCAACTGCAGACTCTTTACACATAGGTAGTTTGGTGCAAATTATGATTCTCGTTCATTTTCAAAGAGCTGGACATAAACCCATTGCTTTGGTTGGAGGAGCTACCGGAATGGTAGGTGATCCATCTGGAAAATCTCAAGAAAGAAACCTACTCGATGAAGCAACTCTTTCACATAATGTTGCCTGTGTAAAAAATCAATTGATGCGTTTTTTAGATTTTTCAGGGGAGAATGCCGCTGAAATGGTGAATAATTTTGATTGGTTCAAAAACATGAGCTTTTTAGATTTTATAAGAGATACCGGCAAGCATTTGACGGTGAATTATATGATGTCCAAAGATTCTGTGAAGAATCGACTTGAAACAGGAATGTCTTTTACAGAATTTTCCTATCAATTGGTTCAAGGGTATGATTTTTATCACTTAAACTTACACAAAGATTGTATCGTGCAAATGGGAGGCTCTGATCAGTGGGGAAATATAGTTACGGGTACAGAATTGATTCGCAGAAAAAGTGGAAATGAAGCTTATGCAGTTACCAGTCCATTGATTAAAAAAGCTGACGGAACTAAATTCGGTAAAACTGAAGGCGGTAATGTTTGGCTAGACAAAGACAAAACATCGCCCTATGCCTTTTATCAATATTGGTTGAATGCTTCCGATGCGGACGCTGGAAATTTCATCCGAATCTTTACCTTAAAAGATCAAACAACTATTGAGGCACTTGAAAAAGAACATAATGAAGCCCCTCACCTGCGGATTTTACAAAAAGCCTTAGCGGAGGATATTACGATGCGGGTGCATGGTACAGATGCTTTAGCGACTGCTATTTCGGCATCAAACATTCTATTTGGTAAGTCTACTGCAGCAGACCTGATGGTATTAAACAATACAGACTTTCTGAGTATTTTTGATGGCGTTCCGCAAGCGAATATTAATAATGAAGATCTTGAAAATGGTCTTTCTATAATTGATGCATTAGCAGGAAAATCTGGATTTCTTTCCTCTAATGGAGAGGCTAGGAGAGAATTAAAAGCCAATGCAATTTCTGTGAATAAAGAAAAGGTGGATGAAAATTGTATGCTCACAAAGAGCGACTTGATCAATGGGAAGTTTATCTTAATTGGCAAGGGTAAAAAAAATAATTATATCCTTTCTTTAATGGATTGATAGGCTTGGCACATTGTTTGGTTTAAAAATTGAAAACCTACATTATGAAAAGGCAACTAAAATTAGTACTCAGCACGATTATTCTTTTTGGATTATTATCCAGTAGCGTTCCAAATGGCTACCCAGTTGTAGAGAATAACGCATTCAAAATTGGTGAAAAATTAAGATATCGAATTTCCTACGGGATTATTGATGCCGGGGAAGCCGTATTAGAAGTGAAATCAACAAGCAAAAAAGGGAATGGCCGTGAATTGATCCACGCTGTTGCTACAGGCAGGTCGCTGGGTGCCTTCAATTCAGTTTTTAAGGTCGATGATACCTATGAGACATTTTTAGACAAGAAAAGCATGTTTCCCTGGTATTTTGTAAGGCGAGTAGATGAAGGCGGTTATAAAATCAAACAAGATTATACCTTTAAACATGATATAAAGAAAGTGTATAACGGGAAAGGTAAATCTTTTAAAATGCCAATGGGAACGCAGGATATGATTTCTTCTTTTTATTATGCAAGAACACTAGACTATAAAAACATAAAAAAAGGAAAAGTTTACGATTTCCCCTGTTTCATGGATGATGAACTTTTTACTTTAAAAATCAAATATGTAGGAGATGAAATTATCCATACACGCTTGGGGAAATTCAATTGCTATAAATTTGTACCTGTTGTTCAAACGGGACGATTATTTAAAAATGAAGAGGATGTGAATTTTTGGGTTACCAAGGATGCTAATAAAATCCCTATCCTGGTAAAAGCTAAAATTCCAGTAGGCTATATCAAAATGCACTTAGTGGAATGGAGTGGATTAAAAAGTTCTGCCAGTAGTCGCGTTAAATAAGTGATTTAAAATTTATTCATAAAAAAAGCCCTTAGTTAAGGGCTTTTTAAAATTTAGATGATCAACATCGCATCACCATAAGAGTAAAATCGATACTTTTCTTTAATCGCTTCTTGATAGGCTTTAATCATTAATTCGTGACCACAAAAAGCTGAAATCATCATCAATAAAGTAGACAATGGGGTATGAAAATTAGTAATTAAACTGTCTGCTATCGAAAACTCATAAGGAGGGAAAATAAATTTGTTCGTCCATCCGTCAAATGGCTTCAGCATTCCATCTGTTGAAACAGAGGTTTCAATGGATCTCATAGAAGTAGTTCCAATAGCACAAACGCGTTTTTTATTTCTCTTCGCTTCATTCACAATCTGAACTGCTTCCTCAGAAATTATAACTTGTTCGGAATCCATTTTATGCTTGGTTAAATCTTCTACTTCTACCGATCTAAAAGTACCTAAACCAACATGTAAAGTAACCTCAGCGAAATTAATTCCTTTTAATTCTAATCTCTTTAACAATTCTCTTGAAAAATGTAATCCAGCTGTAGGGGCAGCAACAGCACCTTCCTCTTTCGCGAAAATGGTTTGATAACGCTCTTCATCAGATGCTTCAACTTCCCGTTTAATGTATTTAGGTAAAGGAGTTTCTCCTAACTCAGTAATTTTCGCTTTGAAATCTTCATAAGGACCATCGAATAAAAATCTTAGTGTTCTTCCTCGAGAAGTGGTATTGTCAATTACTTCTGCTACAAGTGAATCGTCCTCACCAAAGTATAATTTATTACCTATTCTTATTTTTCTTGCTGGATCAACAAGTACATCCCACAATAAACTCTCTCTATTCAATTCTCTTAACAAGAAAACCTCGATTTTCGCACCTGTCTTTTCTTTATTACCGTACATTCTAGCGGGGAAAACACGCGTATTATTTCTAATCATTACATCTCCTTCATCAAAATAGGAAAGTACATCTTTAAATAATTTATGTTCTATTTTACCAGTACTGCGGTGCAATACCATCAATCGTGCTTCATCTCTATTTTCTGATGGGTATTCTGCAACTAATTCCTCTGGTAAATCGAAGCTAAACTCCGATAATTTCATTTTACTCATGACTATATTTTAAACGCAATTTTCATTAAGCGCATGCAAAGATACATTATCTATACCCCCTTTGTCAAGTTTATTGGCATATAATATTGATTTAGAACTAGAAAACTGATTAAAATCATATATAAAACTAATCGCTGTCATTTTATTTTTCTGCATGCATTAAGAACTTTGTCTTATAAATTAATACTTATAATATGGAAGCGAAAGAACAACAAGAGATTGAATTTAATCGATTTGGATACATTGCAGCAATCATACTTTTGATCGGCTGCCTGGGAGGAATTGCCGTGGGCGTGGGCGCTATCCAAAATACTTTGTCCTTAATTTTAGTAGTAATTCCAACCATGATAACGCTGAGTCTTTTACTTGCGGTGTACCCCATGACCTATATAATGAAAGCAAGTTTAGTATGCATCATTATTGATGTATCAATGATTACATACTATACCATTTTCTAATTAAAAATCTTTTTTCCTTCCAAGAAACCAAGCCACCAAAGCATCTTTGAGTTTTTGACCATTTGCTCGACCTAATGATCAGAATATAAATTCGATCTAAAATTGTACGATTCTATCAGGATAATTTAGCACTTTTGTCTCAGTTCAATTTTGCTCCATGCCTCTAAATCAACTTTCAAAAGAAAATTCACCTTACTTATTGCAACATGCCAACAATCCTGTCCATTGGGTTGCTTGGTCAAATGAAGCGTTTGAAACAGCTAAAAAAGAAAATAAATTAGTCCTAATAAGTATAGGATATTCTGCTTGCCATTGGTGTCATGTTATGGAAAAAGAGTGTTTTGAAGATGAGGAAGTCGCCGAACTTATGAACGCTCATTTTATTAATATAAAAGTAGATCGGGAAGAACGCCCCGATGTAGATCAAGTATATATGAGCGCTGTTCAATTGATGACCCAACAAGGTGGATGGCCGCTCAACTGTATTACTCTTGCAGACGGCAGACCAATTTATGGCGGGACTTATTTTCCAAAACAGAAATGGATGCATATACTTCGGGCTATAGTGCAAATGGTAGAGAAAGAACCGAAAAAAGTACTTGATTACGCCAGCAATTTACATTTGGGAGTTCAGGAAAGTGAGCAGATAATTGAAGCGCAAGAACTTCGTGATTTGAACACTGAAAAATTACATGAAATGTGTATTCGTTGGTCCCGAAATTTTGATACCATAGAAGGCGGACAAACAAGGGCTCCAAAATTCCCTCTGCCCAATAATTGGTTGTTTTTGATGCATTACGGACAGAGATTTTTAGACTCAAAGATCAATACCCAAGTCGCCTTAACATTGAATAAAATGTGTGCCGGTGGAATTTATGATCAGCTTGGGGGTGGATTCTATCGATATTCTGTTGACATGTTATGGAAAGTGCCTCATTTTGAAAAAATGCTGTATGATAATGCACAGCTGATTTCGCTATATTCATTAGGATATGAAGCGTATAAAAATGAGTCGTATAAACAGCTTGTCTATCAAACCATCGCTTGGATGAAAAATGAAATGATGGATGAAAAAGGGGCTTTTTATTGCGCGATTGATGCTGATAGTGAAGGAGAGGAAGGAAAATATTACTGTTGGAAGGAAGAAGAATTAAAAACTATTCTCGGGAAAGAATTTGAATGGGTTAAAGATTTTTATTCTATTAACAAGCAAGGATATTGGGAAGACGAAAAATATATTTTATTAAAAACAGAATCCGATGAGCGTTTTGCTCAAAAAAACGGGAGGTCTCAAAAAGATTTTGATCTCCAGCGCAATAAGATTAATGAGCTTCTTTTATCTGCCAGAAAGTTAAGAGTAGCGCCCGGGCTTGACAATAAATGCTTGACTTCATGGAATGCCCTTGCAGTAATTGGTTTGTGTGATGCTTATCGTGTCTTTAGAAACGATGAATTTTTAAATTCGGCACGGAACACTTTAGATTGGATCCTTTTATCTCAGATTTGTGAAGACGGAACGCTCCATCATGTTTACACCAATGGACATTCTAAAGTAGATGGTTTTTTAGAAGACTATGCTGCCGTAATTAATGCCTTAATTGACTTTTATCAAATCAGTCAAGAATTAAAATATATCGAAAGGGCTGAACAATTAACAGCAATAGTGATTCGCGATTTTCAAGATCCAAATAGCAAGATGTGTTACTTTACAACAGAAAAAAGTACCTTGATTGCACGAAAAATGGAATTGAATGACAATGTAATTCCTTCAAGCAATTCTATAATGGCTATGAACTTCTATCGCTTAGGCCAGTATTACAGAAATGAAGACTGGATATTAGATGCAAAACAAATGCTTCTAAATGTTTATGATGGTATGGAACAATATGGCAGCTCTTATTCCAACTGGGGAATATTGTTGTTGACCATGCAAACCGGTTTTATAGAAATAGTAATTGTAGATGACGGAACATTAGAGTTGAAAGAACTCCTCGATTTGAAACGAAATGAAACTTTAGTTGCCTATCACAACAAGCTTCCAATTGCGAAAGATTATAAAGAACCAGGGATTTATATTTGTTACAAGGGAACTTGTTATGCTCCCATGAAAACAGTAGCCTCAGCGCAATTAAAAATTATTGAATTAATTGAAAAAAATCGTCTTAATGATTGATTAATTATGCTTTTCTTGCCATTACTTTGAGTGCTGCATCCACCACATTTTGCGTATCGATTCCATATTTTGTCATCAATTCCATCGGTGTACCACTTTCCCCAAAGGAATCATTCACCGCTACAAATTCCTGAGGAACAGGTAGGTTTCTCACCAGAACCTGTGAAACCGCTTCTCCTAATCCTCCATTCATCATGTGTTCTTCCGCAGTTACTAAACAGCCTGTTTTAGAAACAGATTTTAAAATTGCATTTACATCAAGAGGTTTAATCGTATGCATATTAATCAATTCCACTGAAATACCTTTTGCTTCAAGAATTTGAACTGCCTCAATAGATTTCCACACTAAATGTCCACATGCGATTATAGTTACATCAGTACCTTCTTGAATCATATCCGCTTTACCGATAATAAACTTAGCGTCTGGTTTTACAAAAATTGGCATTACTGGTCTACCGAAACGCAAATATACTGGGCCTTCATGCGCAGCAATTGCAATGGTAGCTTGTTTGGTTTGATTAAAATCAGCAGGTACAATTACAGTCATATTGGGCAACATACGCATCATTCCAATATCCTCCAGTATTTGGTGTGTCGCACCATCTTCTCCTAGCGTTAATCCAGCGTGGGAAGCACATATTTTCACATTTTTTTGCGAGTAGGCAATCGATTGCCTAATTTGATCATATACCCTTCCAGTAGAGAAGTTAGCAAAAGTTCCAGTAAAAGGAATTTTTCCACCAACCGTCATTCCAGCTGCCATTCCCATCATGTTTGCTTCAGCAATTCCCACTTGAAAAAATCTTGTTGGACATTCTTTTTGAAAAGCATCCATTTTCAATGAACCGGTGAGGTCGGCACATAATGCGACAACATTGGGATTAGTTCTTCCTAATTCAGCCAAACCTTCTCCAAAACCAGAGCGTGTATCTTTATTCCCTAAAATTTCTATTTCCATTTTTATAAATTAAGCAAAACTATTTTATTAGATTCCATTTTAAACTTTTTCTCTTTAGTATAAGCCGTAGACTTTTGGTCTTTATCTCTATAAACTAAAACATAATTCCCTGGCTGCAATAACAATTTCCCTTTTAGTGCGGATTCATCAAGATTACATACCCATTCTCTTTTTCCATTTAAATTGTCAATGAACAATTGTGAAATCATTGATTTTTGAGCGCTGTATTCTAAACTCCCTGCAGCTTCAATATCGATAGTGCTTAGTTTTCCTTGTGTTATTTCAATTCTTTTGATAATTCTAGGCAAGGTGAAAATTTCAACATCATATATTCCAATTAGATATTTATCCTTGCTATTGAAGACTTGCGTGTTGATCGTTAGCGGCTTGTCTTTTTCCATTACGCGCATGAGAACTCCATTCTGAGAAGATGAGTTCGGAGCAGTAAATTTTAAATAACCTTGAGGAGCATCAACATTTATAGTATTGTGCATGTGTTTTATGATACTAATATTAGATTTTGTGATTTTCGGAAGCGTATGAACTACTAAATCATATTTAATTGATGGATCTAAAATGAGTGTATCTGGATTCCCGTATCGATTAATGGTATGGACGAAGGTATACTTCAAATTATTGGTGCCAGCCTCATATAAATTCATACTTACATTAGTTTCAGTAGGCTTTTTTAACAGGTCATTTAAATTGATTTGAACGGTAGTATTGACTAATACCTTTGTTAAAATATTGGTAAGTACTTTAGTAAAAGACTCTTTGTTTTCCGCGTCAGAATAGGTACCAATACAAGCGAATTTTTCTAAATATGATAAATCCATTCCAAGACCTATGACAAAAGGGGTCACTTTTACTCCTTTTTCTTTTAGTTTTTTCGCAATCACACAAGGATCATTATCACATGATTCCAGACCATCCGTAATGAGAATAATTATATTTCTCGCAATTGAATCTGGAAAGTCAGCGGCGGCGGCTTCTAAAGATCTTGCAATTGGGGTAGCGCCTTTAGCTTGAATAGAACGGACCTTATTTTTAATGGCATCGATATTATTGGGACCAAAGGGTACTTCAAGTTTCGTGTCTTGACAATCCTGTGTGTCATTCGTGATTGGTGTTTGATGACCATATACTCGAAGGGCTACATCGAGATTGGGAACCCCTCTTAATTGCTCGATAGATTTAATTAATACCTCTTTTGCTGCCTCCATCCTTGTTTGTTTATCCCAAGTAGAATTCATACTGTTGGATGCATCCAAAATAAATAGAATTCGAGTAGTTCTTGTTTGCTGTGAAAACAAAAACATGGGAATAAAAAGAAGAATAAAGAAGCAATATTTCATTAATAATCTCCTATTGTGGATGGTAATTGATTCAATGCATTTTCTAATTGTTCATCATTTGGAGCTACTCCATGCCATTTGTGCGACCCCATCATGAAGTCAACTCCTTGACCCATTTCGGTATGCATAATGATTACAATTGGCTTGCCTTTTCCTGTCATAGATACCGCTTTTTGCATGGTTGCGTGAATTTCATCGAAATCATGACCATTCATTTTCAAAACATCCCATCCAAAAGCTTGCCATTTTGCTCCCAAGTCACCTAGAGATAAAACTTGCTCGGTATCACCATCGATTTGACGACCATTAAAGTCAATTGTAGAAATGATGTTGTCTACTTTATTAGCACTTGCATACATAGCAGCTTCCCAAATTTGTCCTTCTTGTAATTCACCATCTCCATGAAGTGTAAACACCAATTTTGAATCATTATTTAATTTTTTTGAAGCAGCTGTTCCTAATGCAACTGACAAACCTTGACCAAGAGAACCAGAAGCCATTCTAATGCCTGGTAATTTTTTGTCTGTCGAAGGATGACCTTGAAGTCTACTAGATAATTTTCTGAAGGTCCCCAATTCACTTACAGGAAAATATCCTGAATGGGCTAAAACACTATACCATACTGGAGAAATATGTCCGTTAGACAAGTAAAAAATATCTTCACCTATACCATCCATGGTGAAATTTTTTGAATCATAATCCATTTGTTCAAAGTACAAATAGCTTAAAAAATCGGCACAGCCTAATGAACCGCCAGGATGTCCCGAATTAACTGCATGAACCATTCTTAATATATCTCTGCGCACTTGTGATGCCGTATTTATAAGTAAATCTTTATTCATTTTTTAACTTTTTGTTTTTGCATTACAAAACTAAGTTTAATTCGAATAGGTAGACTTCATAATTCATCAACAATAAGTGCAACTTTTCAACCATACAGCGCGTCAATCAATTTGTAAATTAAGAGGGAGCGTTTTGGTTTTTTACTACAAACATTGCTTGACCTTTATTTTTATATTAATTTTATACCAATCAAACGAGTTGAATAGTTTTAAAATAACGGTAATAACATGAAGAAA
>CANLAQ010000034.1 GCA_947488235.1 Flavobacteriales bacterium
TTATTCGAATTCAAGATCTGCTTCAATTTTCTTTTTAAATGCGCGAATCATTTTATCATAATCAGCAAAATATTGTTGCCTTGCTTTTTCGTTTACAACACTCAATAAACTAGAATTGGCCAATTGTTTATCGATGACCTGCTTGGCATCTGCCAAATAATTTGGGTCGTCTGTATGCAAATAATTCATGATATTATGGGTAATAAAGAGACCCGTATTTTTATCGCTTTCATAATAAAAACTACCATCAGAATTGATGGTTTCATTAAAATACATATCGAAATCATTTCCTTGAGCGGGCGCTTGGGTACCATAAATAAATTTTTTGCCTATTTCTGCTTGAGCCTTAAGATGGGCCGAAAGCATCAAAGCCCTATCGCATAGAAATAACGCATAACTAGGATCTTCAAACATTTGCGCTTGATAATAATATAATATCTGTCGCATAAATCCACGCATTAATTCCGGATCAAAAATTTCAACTGAGGGGATGGAATTATACATTTGAAGAATCTCATTACCCAATTCAAAGATGCGTTTTGGTGTTTTCTCATGCTTAAAGATCATGTTTTGATAAGCTGGAATCTGAAGATGTGTTTTTGCCCAAAAGAATAATTTGAATCGTGCCAATTGAGGGAAATTAATCAATTGAAAAAAATGAGTGTTATTGATCGTAAGAATTATTTTCGGATTTTGATTTGCTTTAATTTTTTTAAATGCCGCCAGTATTCCTTCAAAATAGGATTCAAGACTAAAATCATAACTATTTAAAGGTGGGTAAGAAAAAATGACATTTCCCGTTTTTAATTGACATAAGGCATCAAAAGAAATATCAAAAGCCAAACAAAGTTTTTGAGTTTCTCGAATCGTTAATGGCGTTTCGTTCCTCATGCGCCGATAGGCAGCATCCAGACTTATACTCAGTTGTTCGGCCAAAACTTGACCTAATGCTTCATCAGGACCTATTTTAACTTTGATAAGCCGAATAAGCTCCGTTTGCGTTGCGTGAGGCATTTTTTAGAATTTAAAATACCAAGAACACATCGGTAAAGGAAATGAAACTCGATTATTACTTAAGTTAGACCCCTTTATATTTAAAAACACACCGCTAAGTGATACTTGAAACGCCCTGTTTTCCGTAGTTTGGAAGCGCATGCCCGGCATAAAGATCATTAAATTTGCTTTATAGCTATTGGAAGTAGAGGTCAGATTAGAAACTGTGGTATAGGCTAACTGATTCGTAATTGGATTGAAATAGTCATTGACTGTCTGATCATTATTTACCTGATTATAACTTCCCAAAATAAACATGGCATCCATTATAAAACTTGCTTTTTTACCTACTGTAGCAAGTCCAGCAATACCAAGAATTGGAGCTTTAATCATTCCTTCATTTTTTACTTCATAAGAATCTATATAAGGTCGACTGTAAAATCCATTGCCATCATCAACTGCAGCATAAGTTCCAGGAGTATAAAATGTTGAGCTTCCAAATAAACTCGGAGCCTTAATGTAGGAATACCCCGCAGAAAAAGTTATGTTATTTTTGCGATCTCCAATCGTAAGCATTCCCCAATGAAGTCCACCCCAAATGCGACCTTGCGCAATATATCCAGAGCTTGCCATTATGGTACCTACCCCAAAATTTACTTTCTCATTTCTTGTAGGGAAAGTATATTTTAATGCCAAACCAACCGGACTAGCAATCCAAGAAGACATTACCCCTATCGAAAAGTTATTAGAAAGTGCAAAATGAACTTCTGGCCCCCCTAAATTAATTTTAGCATAATTCTCCCCTTTCAAAATGGAAAAAGCATTCGTGCTGAATTGGTGACGGGTAGTAAAAACACCTGAACCTCTATATTCTCCATTTATAATTTGATTTTTAGCATCACTAATCAACACCATAGATTTAATGTCTGACTTATTAATGTAGACTTTACCAATTGAAGCAGTCATTAATAAAATTTCACGGCCATCGTCACTTAGAATCTTGCCTATAAATTCTTGATTATTAGATTTAATTACCACATAAGTATTGGTATCAATATCTCCCGTTTGCGACCAAATGATTGGAGCACTAAAAAAGAATAAAAGAAAAAAGAGAACTTTATATGCTTTCATAATAAATGTTTTTAATTCAATTCAAATGTAAGGAATTCTTTTGATAAATATTTATTCATCATTTAGATAGGAGCGATGCACACGAGGGGAAAAAGAAGTGAGTACTTCATAAGGAATAGTTCCCATTGCCAAAGCCATTTGCTCCAAAGACTGGTTGGGTCCAATCAATTCTACTTCCTCGCCTACAGGAACCTGTAGCTTTGTAATATCTACCATAATCATATCCATACAAACTCTACCTATGGTAGGACAAGCCTTGCCTTGAATGTAAACTTTACCCTTTCCATTACTTAAATTTCGTTTAAATCCATCACCATATCCAATTGGAATAATGGCAATTTTTATCTCATTTGTAGCAATGAAAGACCTGTTGTATCCAACGCTGGCTCCGGATTGAATAGTCTTAATCTGTGAAACAACACTTTTCCAAGCAACGATAGGCTGCAATTTTTTGGAAAATTGAGGGTCTTGATTGATTCCAAACATCCCAATTCCAATGCGTACCATGTCAAATTGAGCCTTAGGATAATGCGCTATACCTTCTGAATTAAGTAAATGAGAAATAAAATCATGATTTATAGCCAACTTTATTTCCTTGATAGCCAATTCAAACTGACTAATTTGCAAATTCGTAAATCGATTGTCTCTTCTATTATCGGCATCCGAAAGGTGAGAATATACCCCTTTAACCACAATTTCGGGTTGGGTTTGTAAAATATCGGTTAAGCTTCTCAAATCTTTTAATTCAAAGCCCAAACGATGCATTCCAGTATCCAATTTTATATGAATTGGGAATCCACTGCGATTCATCCCTATCAACTGATGAACGAATGCTGTTAATTGCTCAAAACTATAGAGCGCAGGTTCTAAATTATAATCAATACAATCAGAAAAGGCAGAATCTTCCGTATTCATAACAAGAATAGGTAGTTTCACACCAGCCTTTCTCAATTCGACTCCCTCATCTACATAGGCAACACCTAGATAATCGACACCCATCTTTTCTAAAAACATTCCTGTCTTCACCAATCCCATCCCATAAGCTTGAGATTTGATCATGATCAGCATTTTAGTGGAAGGATGTATTAATTTTTTAAAGGCTGTCAGATTATTTCTTAAAGCAGAAAAATCAATTAAAAGCTCTGTTTTATGTTTTTTTAATTTCAATTTTACCGCGAATTCCTGCATATTAGCTTGTCTGGTTCCCTTTATCAAAACCAAAGCATTGTGGATATCAAATTTCGGAATATCACCAGGCTGACCAATCAACAAAAGATCTAAATTGAAGGGAGCTGCAATAATTTTTATTTTTTCTTCCATTGAAGCATTGGGAGCATGTAAACCAACAACTAAAACCCTTTTACGGCCTACAGCTTGTGTTAATTGATATTCTAAGGAATAAACCAAGGCATCTAAATCTAGGTTGTAAGTATCGTTGATAATCAAAGATTCATCGACACCTTCAAAAGTTTCAAGACGCATGGCCAATTGAGGTAACTGAGGCAATAGTGCTACAATTTGTTTTTTAGTCACTTTGAAATAAAGTGCTATTCCGATTACCAGTGAAGCAGAATGGCGACTCCCTTTATCCATAAATGGCATTGCCTTATACTCCGTTTCAAAATCTAATTCGGGTAAAATGACAGCATTACTTTGGTCTACAATCGATTGATCCATATAAATACCTGCACCGAAAAAAGATTTTTTTACCTGTTGAAACAAGAGGGTTTTTTCTGATATGAGTTCCTGTCGATCCTTAAAATTTTCTGAGTGCGCTTGACCAATGGTGGTAAGAACACCATAATCTGGCTGAATCATTTCATACAGCGCCTTCATTTCACCTGGAAGTGAAATTCCAGTTTCAATAATAGCCATGTCTGCATCAGACTTAAGCGTCAACAGAGATAAAGCTACGCCTAGTTGAGAATTATAACTTTTTGGACTTCTATAAATTTTATAATTGCTCGATAACAAATGGTATAACCATTCTTTTACAGTAGTCTTTCCAACACTTCCAGTAATTGCAATAATTGGATATTTTAAAGTCGTACGGTGCTGTTTGGCTAAAGATTGAAGTGCAATTAACACATTAGGGACTTCGATAAAAATTGCTTCAGAAAAAATTACTTCAGGGCAAACCTCAACAACAAAAATACGGATCCCCTTTTCATAGGCGGCTGCAATAAACTGGTGACCATCTCTAAATTCACCTTTCAATGCAAAAAACACTTGATTTGAAGAGGCGATAATTTTTCTTGTATCAACCATTACGGAATCGACTTTTCTGTCAGATAGAAAATCTTGAGAGCAGCTTCCCTGAATGATTTCAATGAAATACGATAAAGATATTCCTAACTTCAATGGCTTATTTTATTATAACAAGAACGACACAAAGGCTGATATTTTTCAACCGCACCAACCAAAACTTGACCTGTTTCAGATGCAGTACGATGTGAAAACTGTGCTAAATTACCACATGACAAACAAATAGCATGAACTTTTGTAACATATTCCGCAATTGCCAATAAATCAGGAATAGGTCCAAAAGGAGTTCCTTGGTAATCCATGTCAAGTCCTGCAATAATGACCCGAACTCCTTTTGCCGCAAGTTGATTGCAAACCGAAACGATTCCTGAATCAAAAAACTGAGCTTCATCAATGGCTACAATTTTCTCATTTGACCAAAGTGAAATGATTTCACTTGAATTTTCAATTAATTTAGAAGCCAATGCACTTCCTTGATGACTAACAACATTGTTGTCAGAATAGCGATTGTCAATTTTCGGTTTTACTAATAATACCTTTTGATTGGCAAATTCTGCGCGTTTAATTCTTCGTAAAAGCTCCTCTGTTTTCCCGGAAAACATAGATCCACAAATTACTTCAATCCAACCATGTTGTCTTCCTTCACCGGGAAATTGTTCCAAAAACATAATAAAAAGTTTTTAACATTAAATCGCTCAATAAAATTAAGAATTTTAACGCTTTAAAACGCTGAGTTTTCTAATTTTGATTTAGAAAATCATTAAATACTATTTAGGCAATAAAAGTTTATCGTATTTATGAATATTTAAACCCCTTTCGAAAAAATTGCAGTATGAAAACAATCATTGATTCCATTAGTAAGAAAATTCATTCACTTGAATCTAAGCCATTAAATAGTAAAGAATTAGATGAATTAATCTCGAAGTCACAAGAACTAACGGAACGCCTAGTTATTTTAAGATACAAGGCATATGAGCAACAGGTTTTTGGAACGGTTCAAGAAGAAGATAAAATCACTCCAGAAGTTTCAATAATTGAGGTAGAAAGTCCGATAATTACCCCTGAAATAGCACCTGAACTAGAAGAAAGACCTGCAATTGATTTTTCATGGGGAGAAGAAGAAACAGAAGAACCAACAATAGAAGAAGAGCAGAGCAATTCGATTGATTTAGCTGAGGAAGAAATAGTAGATGAATTACCTGAAGTAATAGAGGAATTAGAAGAAGCGTTGAGCGATTCAAATAAGGAAGCAATAAACGAAGAAATAGAAGAGGAAGAGAAAGAAGTTATTCCAGCGATGGAAGAAGAGGCCCCTTCACTCTTTTCAGAAACGACATCGGAGCCCATTCAAAAACAAGAAATTGAAGAAATCGGAAATAGCGCTGCTGATCTGACGCCTACGATAGAGCAAATAAAAGTCGTGGAGAAAAGCGTTAAAGAACAATATGGAATTATCCCATTAGAAACATTGATTGGGTCCTTCACTTTAAATGAAAAACTTCAGTTTATCAATGAATTATTTGGAGGTTCTAGCGAATCCTTCACCAGTAGCGTTAAAACATTGGATAGTCAAGAGCACATGAGTGGTGCGAGAGAAGTTATCGCCAGCATTGCTTTACAGCAGCATTGGGATTTTGAAAATTCAATTGATATCATTGACGACTTCATGCTTAAAATTTGCAGAAGATATGCGGCTTCTCTTAGCGCTTAGTCTTTTCATTTTCCTGCCATCTTATGGGCAAGACGCATCAAGGACATTTATTAAAGCCCTTTGTTCACCTAAGATGTGGGGAAGAGGATATGTAAATGGTGGTGATTCTATTGCTGGGGAGTTTATTTCAAACGAATTTAAAGCAATCGGTCTACTTCCTTTTAAAAATTCTTATAAGCAACATTTCGAATTTCCCGTCAATACCTTTCCAAAAGAAATGGTATTTATTGCCAATGAAGACACCCTCAGACCTGGAATTGATTATTTAGTCGATCCTAGTTCTGCCGGCGGAACTTATACTTACAAGACACTTTACTTTAATGGTGATGAGCTCTTGAAAAAGGAACGCAAAGTGTTGAAAATCCCAGAAAACACTATTTTAATAGTGAGGAATTATGGATTCACGAGAGACAGCATCCAAGCCATTAAAAAATATTTGCATGAATTAGCGGCAGACTATCCAATAATTGAATTAACAAATGATAAGCTGACATGGTCCGTCTCCCAAGAAAAAATGGAACATCCTTATTTACTTGTATTTCAACATCCAGAATTAGCAGTATGCAAAGAAGTAAAAATAAATATCACACAAATTTGGGAGTCAAGTCACACTGCTGCGAATATTGTGGGCTACCTACCTGCACATAATAAATCAGATGAATTTCTAGTTTTGAGCGCACATTATGACCATTTAGGCTGTATGGGAGATGAAACTTATTTTCCAGGGGCAAATGATAATGCGAGTGGAAATGGAATGTTGATAGCGCTTGCAAAAGAATTAAGTACGAAAAAATTAAAATATAATATAGTATTCATTGCCTTTGCCGGAGAAGAAATTGGACTTTTAGGATCTAAATATATGGTTGAACATCCATTATTTCCTCTTGAAAAAATTAAGTTTTTAGTCAATTTGGACATCATGGGAAGTGGTGAAGAAGGAATAACCGTCGTCAACGCAAGTTTATTCCCAAAGGAATTCAAAAAATTACAAAAAATTAATGCCCGAAAAGAATTACTTGAAGCCATTAAGCCAAGAGGTCCAGCAGCCAATTCAGATCATTATTATTTCACTAAAGCCGGAGTCCCTTCTATATTTATTTACACAATGGGTCCAAATAAAAATTACCATGATATTGCGGATCAATATACTGCTCTTAGTTTTTCGGCATATGACAACATTAAAAAACTAGTGCTATTATTTCTATATAGTTTTTAATTACTGTTCAGTAATTTGACAAGAATTGTGGTTTGACCAATTAAGTAAATAAGAAAAATAACCAAGGCATGAAAAATGATATCCATTGGTTTTTGTGTAAACAGCACAGCTACAGTAAAAGCCAAGAACAAAAGCATTTGTGTTGTTGTGAGCGATAAAATTGGAAGGACAATATCTTTTGGATTTTTTTTTAATGCAGGAAACATAATCAGCCAGGAGGAAGCTGTTAAGCTAAAACTCACTAAATGAACCACAAGCATTTCTTTAAATTTCAAATTGAAAAGAGGAGAAAAACTGAGCAGAAGGTAAGCTATTAAAATAATTGAAATTAGGAGCACTGTGTGCAGAAAATACTTTAACTCAGGAGATTTACGATTCATCATTCATTTTTTTTAAGCCACGAAATACAACAACAAATGAAATGATTACCCCCAGAAGTAAAAGACCAGCAGTCCAATAGGGAGTTTTGGTTAGCCATTTATGATCGAGATAATTTCCTAGGTAAGCAAAGGATATGATAATAGCAGCCATTTGGATTCCAATGGCAGAAAATCGTAAAAGTAAATTTGATTTGTCTTTCAATTAGAAGAATTAATCTTCTAATTCAACATCTGTAGTGAAAGTAGTAGTGGTCATTGGAGATTTCATAACACAAGAACCTTCAAAATATGCTCCTTCTTCGATCGTCAATTTAGTAGCTTGAATATCACCTTTAATTCTAGCGGTAGAACGCATAACCAATAAATTTTCAATCGTTAATTCACCGTGAAGAGTTCCTTCGATTTCAGCATTAACACAAACAAGATTACCTTTTATTTTTCCTGATGCTCCAACCAGTACTTTTCCTGAGCAAGAAACATTTCCAATAACATCTCCTTCAATGATAATGTTAGAATCAGAAACTAAATCTCCATTCAGTTCAGTGCCTGATAATATCTTATTAAATTCAGCGCTTCCTTCATTAGATGA
Source organism: Flavobacteriales bacterium (assembly GCA_947488235.1). Taxonomy (GTDB): domain Bacteria; phylum Bacteroidota; class Bacteroidia; order Flavobacteriales_D; family Crocinitomicaceae; genus UBA952. Next base: position 8,286 of record CANLAQ010000034.1, read on the forward strand.
AGTTGTCCCAAAAAATTCTTTTCTTTTTAACATAACTAGTAATTAAGATCGTAAAATTCCTTATACGCATCAAAGTTAGATGATTCAATCAACTTTTTCAAATTTTCTTGGGTAATAATCTGAATTCTGTTGTTTTGCCAATCATTCAAAAACTGATAAGATGCTTTATAGGCATTGATATAATCAGTTGCGAGTTTGATAGAATTAAATTCGGTAACAATCACAAAAGGTACTTCAGTAAGGGTCATTCTACTGGCTACTTTTAGTTTTGCGACCTTATATTGTTTGGTAGTAAAGTCAGATATAGCATTTCTAGCATCCCCTACTTCTTCTTCTTCATCCAATAAAATAATAACAAATTGAGTCACCGTATCATTGTAGTTGAACACGCTAGTTTTTGGTGTCGGAAGTGCAAGATTAATAGAATACCCTTTTTTCAAAATGTCAATTAATTCTTGAGCTCTTTTAGCTTGGTCGCTACTTGGTTTTTCGTCAATAATATTATTTAATCTGGGCAGAAGTGACTGTTTGTCTTCCGTTAATTGTCCCGCAACCAAAACATTTAGCAGCAAATATTCAGCGCGTAGAGCATTAGATTTATCATGATCCACTACATTTTGTGAGGCATTAAAAACAACTGTATATTCTTTTGCTTCATATTTTTTGACCAAAGCAAGATAATCTTTTTGAGCAGCGATACGGCCTTCTTTTTGTTTCTTAAAGAAATCTGGATCTTTAAAAAAATTAGCCATATCAGAATTTGGATAATGCTTCACTATATAATCTTTGTATTGTTTGGAAAGAGCAGTTCCCTCGTTTATGGTATACAACTGAAAGGCAGAAGACAGATCCGTAAGACCTATCCTATTTTTTTCCATCACTTTTTCAAACTGAGTTGCAGCCAATGAATTTTCATTTAGTAACTCTTTGTATAGGAGACCGGAATTATATAGTGCGTCAATTTCACGCAAAATAGATGCTTCCATAAGTGTATCGGTTAAAGGAAGGTTTTTTCTTAAGGATTCAATACTTAGGGTGTCTTTTTCTTCAGATTTTTCTTCGCTTACAAGAGTTGAGTCTTGAGTTTGCTCTTTATCGAAGGAAACGATAATTTTATCTGAGCGACGCCAATCATCCTCATTTTCTCTAACACCCCATAATTTCTTAAACTCATTCACTCCTTCTTGTATGAGTTTGGTATTGTTCCAATACCATTTATTACCCGATACATTACCTACAGGAGCATTATTTTCTTGCAGAGCCAGGAGCTTTGCTGCCTCTTGTTCTTTACGGCGTTGTTCTTGTTTTTTAATGTCTTTTATTAAATCTTTAAGAAAAGCAGTTTGTTCTTTTTCAGGCATTTTAGCAATTCTTTGAACGCTGTCTTCAAACTGAGCCGTTTCGATCGCCTTCACTAAATCGGCAAGTTTATTTGCTTTAGATTTAACAAGGTCACCATTTGGATAGTCTTCTGGCATAAATTTAGCACAGGAATCATAATATTTTTGTGCAGGCAAATAATTTCGTTCTGCAAAAGAGATGTCCCCAAGCTTTTCATATGACAAGGCTTTTTGTCTTTTATTTGAAGTAGAATAGAAAGCAGAATTGGTTAAATGACTTTTAGCCATAGGGTTGTTTCCTCTATTGAGTTCAACTACAGCCTTAGCATAATATATTTGATCTTTGTATGGAGCATTTTTGGAGTCACGCAACATTTTATCTAAGCCTTTCAGAAGTTTAACATTATTTCCAAGCATAGCTCTATTGAGGCGTGCATTGAATGCCACTTCATAGGCAGCAGCAGCGGTGTACGCTTTTACATAATGAAAATCAGCAGAATCGACCTCACCTTTCAATTGGTATATTTGAGCTAAAATAAAATGTAATCTTGCTCTTTCTTGTTTATTGGGGCATTTTGGAATTGCGTTTGAAAGTGAAAATGCGGCATCGTCATATTGTTTTCGTTTAGCCGCTAATTCAGCTTGCGCTTTAAATATTTCAAACTGTAAAGATTTTGACATGATTGGCGGTGCGTCTGGGGACTTCTTTTCTTTAGCATGAGCAAAGGGAACAAAGTCTATAAATTTTTTCTTTTTTTGGTTTAATGCTGTTTCTTGAAGAGACTCAAGAATTAATTTAGCTTCAGAGTATTTATTTTGCTGAATATATATTTTCGCAATCCACATTTCCGCGATATAGCGTGAAGGGTCATTTTGAAAAAATCGCTTTACAAATTGAAAATTCTTTAATGATTTATCATAATCCCTTCTATAGAAAAGAGCTTCCCCAACGGTAATCCAATTTTCATCAATCCATTTATTATGCTCTGCTTCTTTGGTACTCATATCTTCAGTAGAAGGCATCGAGTGGTTTTTGATTACTTTGGAGCATTTTACAATTGCAGTATCAATCGCTGGGAACATTCCTTTAACCTCAGTCTCATTGGGCAATGGCGCAATGGGTAGTAGGGTATAAAAATCATCTTTTCGAGCGCTGGTAAAAGTGAAAAGAGATTGCGTTAATAATTCATTAGCATTGAAGTGGCCGTTATATTTGGCTGTCATTCCATGATAGAAACGATTGAGACTTGTATTTTTTTCTGTAGAGCAAGAGAACAACACGATACATGCTGCACTAATAAAAAAATATCTACTTACTCTATTCATAAAAAAACGAATTGCAATAACTTAAAAATTGGAAATTTATTATATAAATTTTGCCTTATGCAATATTGGTGAATACTTGTTGAATATCGTCATCATCCTCAATTTTATCGAGCATTTTTTCAATATCAACCAACTGTTCTTCTGTAAAATCTACAGGGGTAGTTGGAATTCTTTTCAAACTTGATTTTTGCACTGTAATATTTAAGTCTTCCAATGCCTTGGCTAAAGAACCAAAAGCAGTATAATCACCATAAACAATAATTTCTTGATCATTCACTTCAATTTCTTCACCACCAGCATCAATCAATTCCAATTCCAAAGTTTCCGCATCAATTTCATCTGTTTTTAAGATTTCAAAAACACTTTTTCTTGCAAACATAAATTCCATTGAGCCATTTGGAACAACTGCTCCTCCTGCTTTATTAAAATATGATTTAACATTTGCCACCGTGCGGGTCGGATTATCAGAGGCACATTCTACATATACTAAAACACCATGTGGGCCTTTCCCTTCATAGTTTACTTCTGTAAAGGATGCTAAATCTTTTTGTTCTGCTCTTTTAATTGCTGCATCAATATTATCCTTCGGCATATTTTCCGACTTGGCATTTTGAATTGCGGTGCGTAGTTTTGCATTAGTTGAAGGGTCCATACCTCCCTCTTTTGCAGCCATCGTAATTGCTTTCCCAAGTTTCGGAAATATTTTGGACATTTTATCCCATCGTTTTTCTTTTGTTGCTCGTCGATATTCAAACGCTCTTCCCATAAAAAATTAGTTTTGTCAAAATTAACGAATTCAAGTTGCATTTTCAAACCAATGCACTAGCAGATTTTAAGTATTTGTTCAATATAATTTAAGACAGGTTCTTTACCAAAACCTGAAATACTTGATGAAGTAAAAACAGGGGGAATTTCTTCCCATGTTTTTAGCATTTCTTTTTTAAATTTAGCTAAATTTCTTTGTAATTCAGAGCTAGAAAGTTTGTCTATTTTTGTAAAGACAAGAACAAAAGGAAGTTGTTTTTCTCCGCACCAATTAATAAACTCCATGTCAATTTTTTGAGGGTCTAATCTGGCGTCGAGGAGTATAAAAATATTCATTAAAGTCTCTCTCTTCATTAAATAATCAGAAATAAACTTTTCCCAATTAGAACGCATAGATTTTGATGCTTTAGCGTAACCATAGCCGGGTAAATCAACCAAATACCATTCGTCATTAATCACAAAGTGATTGATAAGTTGTGTCTTTCCTGGCGTCGAAGATGTCTTGGCTAATTTTTTATTTCCAGTAATCAAGTTTATTAGCGAAGATTTACCTACATTAGATCGGCCAATGAAGGCAAATTCGGGTTTCCCATCGGTAGGACATTTTTTTAAATCCGTATTGGAAATTGCAAAAGCAACAGTTTTGATTTTCATAAGAACACAAAGATAATCTTTTTATTTTTTGAGTCTGTGCGAACAAAAAACTATCCTACTTGTTTAACAGCCACAATAGTACTTAATTAGAATGGCAGAATATAAAATAAAAGACTTAGAAGTACTTGCAGGCGTTAAGGCGCACACCATTCGTATATGGGAAAAACGCTATGGAATTTTAAATCCAGGTCGTTCCGAAACACAAATACGGAGTTACTCTGATAGCGAATTGGTTCAACTCATCAATATCTGTATACTCAATAAAAACGGCTTCAAAATTTCTAAAATCGCAACGCTAAGCAAAGAAGAAGTCCAACAGAGAGTGTGGTCTCTTATGGGTAATTCTAAAGTTGACGATAGCGGTGAAAAATTATTATTGGCATTAATTGAGATGAGTGAAGAGTTGTTTAGAGACACCTTGGATCATTTAATTTCAGAAATGGGATTAGAAAAAACTTTTAGTCAACACTTAATTCCGTTTTTAGATAGAATTGGTGTAATGTGGCTAGTAGGTAGTATTAAGCCGGCTCAAGAGCATTTTATTTCAAATCTAATCCGTCAAAAGATTATTGCTGAAATTGATAAACAAAAGATACCTGAAATCACTACTCATCCTGTACTACTTTATTTACCTGAGCACGAATGGCATGAAATAAGTTTATTGTTTTATCATTATTTATTGCGGAGCCAAGGAATATTCACCTTGTATTTGGGTCAAAGTATGCCCTATGATTCTTTGCTGTCCTGTATCAAAGATATTTCACCATCATGCATCATTACCTGTTGGTTGACTTGCGTTGATTTAGACTTTATGCGCAGTTATTTTAAAAAATTAAAACAAGATTTAGATGGGCTACCAATTTATGCTGGAGGCGCTCAAATAAACCTCAATATTTCGGTAGTCAAAGATTTAATTATTGAAGTAAAAAGCAGTTCAGAACTTCTTAGTCATTTTAAAGATGTTAAATTATCTCCGTACTTAAATTAGAGTACAATATTGATAATTTTCCCATGTACCACAATGATTTTTTTAGGCGTAGCGCCTTCTGTCCACTTTTGGATCTCAGGCAACTCTAGAATCAAAGCTTCAATTTCTGTAGCGGTTAAACTTTGAGCTAAGGTAATTTTCAATCTCATTTTACCATTAAAAGAAACTGGATAATCAATATTTTCTTCTACTAAAAATTGAGCGTCGAATTTTGGATATTGACCCTCAAAAATAGAAGTGCTATTTGGAGAGAGTTGCGACCAAATTTCCTCTGTAATGTGAGGAGCGTATGGCGCCATCAGCAAGGTAAGTTGCGTTAGTATATGTCTATTAGCACATTTCTGTTCACTTAATTCATTTACACAAATCATAAAACTCGAGACCCCTGTGTTAAATGAAAATCTATCTAAATCATCTCGCAGTCTTTTTATAGTTTTATGCAACGATTTTAAGGATGCTGCTGTAGCTTGACCCTCTTCGACTTTAAAATTACCCGAAGCATAAAAAAGTCTCCAATATTTTTTTAAAAACCCATGAACTCCCGTAATTCCTTTAGTGTCCCACGGTTTACTTTGTTCTAGTGGGCCTAAAAACATTTCATACATTCTAAGGGTATCTGCTCCAAATTTTTGTACAAGTTCATCGGGAGTTTGCACATTAAACTTAGACTTTGACATTTTCTCCACCTCAAATCCACAAGAATAGGTTCCGTCATCCTCAAAAATAAAAGAAGCGTCTTTATACTCCGCCATCCAATTTTTAAAGCCATTTACATTTAATTTATCGCCATCGACAAGACTGATGTCTACATGAATTGGGATCACTTCGTAGTCATCTTTTTTGCCAAAGCTCACATATTGTTTTGTTCCTTGAATGCGATATACAAAACTACTGCGACCTAAAATCATTCCTTGGTTGATCAGTTTTTTAAAGGGCTCATCAAAAGGAATTAAATTACAATCAAATAAAAATTTTGTCCAGAATCTTGCATAAAGTAAATGACCTGTAGCATGTTCTGCGCCACCAATATACAAATCTACATTTTGCCAATAATCCACCTTTTCTTTAGAAACGAATTGGTCCTGGTTTTCAGGATCTAAATAGCGCAAAAAGTACCAAGAACTCCCTGCCCAACCCGGCATAGTATTGTATTCCATTCTGTCACCTTCAAAGTGATTCCAATCTTCGGGTTTAGATCTTGCTAATGGTGGTTCACCATCTGGAGTCGGTAAATATTTATCAACTTTCGGCAGCGTTATTGGTAAATGTTCTTCCGAAACAAGATAAGGGATTTCATTTTTATAATAGACAGGAAATGGCTCTCCCCAATATCTTTGTCGGGAAAATACAGCATCTCTTAATCTGAAATTTATTTTTCCTTGGCCAATTCCTTTTTTCTCGATTTCAGCAATGGCGCGTTGCATTGCATCCTTAACAGAAAGACCATTTAAAAAGGAAGCATTAGCAATAATCGCATCTTTTTCTTCATAGGCTTCTTCAGTACAGTCAAGATCCTTAAAAATAGAAGGAATTGGTAAATTAAAGAATTTAGCAAAGTTAAAATCTCTTTGATCTCCGCAAGGAACAGCCATTACAGCACCGGTTCCATAACCCGCCAAAACATAATCTCCAATCCAAACAGGTATTTTTACACCTGAAAAAGGATGAATGGCATAAGCTCCTGTAAAAACCCCTGAAATATTTTTTATGTCTGCTTGTCGGTCTCTTTCAGTTTTTAATGACGAAGCTTTGATATACGCCTCAACATCAGCCCTTTGCTCTTTACTTACAATCGTTTGTACTAATGGGTGTTCGGGAGCCAGCACAACAAAAGAAACACCAAAAATAGTATCCGGTCGGGTTGTAAATACCTCAATTTTAGAATTATCATCAAGATCCAAACTAAAGAAAACAGACGCTCCAATAGATTTTCCAATCCAATTTCTTTGTTGTTCCTTGATGGACTCCGTCCAATCAATGGTATGTAAACCGTGTAATAAACGATCAGCATAGGCTTTAATTCTCAGAGACCATTGACGCATTTTCTTTTGCTCGACTGGATGGCCGCCACGAATAGAGGTTCCATTAACCACCTCATCATTGGCCAATACAGTTCCAAGTGCTGAACACCAATTCACCCAGGTATCCGAGAGATAGGCTAAGCGATAATTAAGCAGTATTTTTTCTTGATTTTCAGAGGAAGCATCACTCCATTCTTGAGCACTAAAAATAGGTATTTCATCTGCAACCGCGTGCACATTTTTATTTCCCTCTTTTAAAAATTTATTCTTGAGCACTTCGATTGGCAATGCCTTATCTGCTTCTGTATCGTAATACGATTCAAATAAAAGTTTAAAAATCCATTGTGTCCACTTATAATATGAAGGTGATGAGGTTCTAACTTCTCGTGACCAATCGAAGGCAAAGCCCATTTTATCTAATTGATCTCGATATCTAGCAATATTTTGAGTGGTTGTAATCGCGGGATGTTGACCTGTTTGAATAGCATATTGTTCCGCTGGCAGACCAAAAGAATCATAACCCATTGGATGTAAAACATTGAATCCCTCTAATCTTTTGTAGCGGGTGTAGATATCTGATGCAATATATCCAAGCGGGTGACCCACATGTAATCCAGCACCTGAGGGGTAAGGAAACATATCCAAGACATAGAATTTTTCTTTTTGGGAGTCTTCTTTTACTTGATTGGTTTTATTTTCCGCCCAAAACGATTGCCATTTTTTTTCTATTCCTTGAAAATTATATTCCATAGTGATTTATTGTACAACAAAGATAGACAAAACTGCTTGTTCAGTGAATACCTAAAGAGCGTAAAATTATTGCCGATAAAGCAATAATGATTAAAACATTATCTGGATTCACATGCTTTAATTTAAATAGAATAAAATAGCAATAGACAGATAAGACACCGATCCCAATTGATATTGAGATTAAATTGGAACCTTCAAGCAAATAAAACGAGATGATTACATCAGAAAGCAATAAAACGCCAATGAAAATTTGTGTAAATTGATAACTGAATACTTGAGGCAATGTTCTTAAGTTTACCGTATCATGATCTTTATCGCGCCAATCACCAAGAATTGCGAGTATTAAAAAAAGGATCATCAAGGGGAAGAATAGCATTGTTTTGGAGGCAAGATAAGAAGACGGGAAAACTACTATTAGAATTGTCCAAGCAAGCGAAACGGTAATAGATTTAACAAAAGGGATACTCCTTAAATTTTTCTTTGGGAAAGGAATGACATATCCCAAGGCTAGAAAACATAATAGTGCAAAGTAGGCAGCAGCTGAACTTATATTTTGCAGTTCCGAAAGGAAAAAAATTAAAATAATCATTACCGAACTCAACAAAAAAAGAACAAGGACCAAAGGACGATTTTGCTTCATCCATAAATTATCTTCCGGAAGCAGTAAATTCAAATTATATTTTACAAGTCTATGCAAGGTATAAGTTGATTCAACACAAAAGAAAATAAATACTGCTATGATCCATGATTGATAAGTCATGGGATAAAATCCAACAATTAATAGTGCTGCAGAAAGAGATAAACTTAAAAAAGATTTTCTAAAAAACAGCTGCACCTTTTTAAAGATCAAGAAGTGCATTCCTAACTCCATTTACTGGAATTTTTCTCAAGCATTGACAGATAACACCTTTGGCACAAGTGGGACATTTTTCGTCAAATACAAGTGAAACAGCATTTACGCCAAGGGGTTTCCAACGACCGGGATGAATCGGTTTTCTCATGGAGAATAAACCAACAGATCTAACATTTAAGATGGACGAAATATGCAGAGGGCCTGTCGAACAAGCCACTAGAGCTTTAACTTTTGAGATTACTAAAATTAATTCAGTTAAGCTTAATCTCCCTGTTGAATCGATCAAAGTATCACCTAATTGAAATAAGTGGCGAAAGAGTGCTCCTTCTTTTTCAGTACCTGTCAACAAGACAGTATATCCGTCTGCTACAAGTAAATTGGCTAAAGCAACATAATTTTCTAGGGGCCATTCTAATGCACTTCCTTGAGATTTTGGGTGTAAGACAATGGTTTTATCCCAATTAATATCCTTTAAAAAAGTTGGAGGGATTGTATGAGGAACCGCAAAATTAGAAGCTTGATCTTGTATTTCAATTAAGCTAGGAATACTTTGCAATCCAAGGGGGCGCAACAATTCAAAATTTAATTGTGCTTCATGTAAAAGAGATTTTTTTCTACTGAAATTCACCCTACTGTTGCAATTCAAAAAATGAAAGGTCCTATGAGCAGTTCCAATTCTAAGAGGAATTCGAGCTTTTTTTGCCAATACAGCAATTTCTCTTCTCGGAAAAACATGAATAATACAATCGGCATTCATAGTACTAATTTTTTCCGAAAGCGGCAAATTTTGAAGCTCATCCCAATTCAAAAATTGATCTATACAAGAAAAACTAGATACAATAGATTCGGTATAAGTTCTCCCTAAAAAAACAAGTTCTGTATTGGGGTATTTTTCTTTAAGCCAAACACATAAAGGAAGTGTAAGCATAACATCTCCAATACTATCTGTACGGGAAATAATTATTTTATGAAGTTCTTTTAGCACCATTTCTTAAATTCCTTACCTCATTATATTTTAAAATATTAGACAATGCACTAATTCTAGCAATATGCCAACCACTCCATCCATCTAAAAAGCCTAACTGAAAAACAAACATTTTCATAAACCGAACTAATCCACTAACATAGGGCTTTAATGGACCTACTCGTTTTCCTTGCTCAACATATTTAAGTGCCGTTAATCGAGAATAATGATCAGCCCTTTGACGATGTTGCGCATGGGAGAAATATGAATAATGCGACAATAAACCTTTAAGTGGGAACACTTCCGCACCGTCAGGAAGGGCAAGTGTTTCATGGACTATATCACCTTCCCAAAGGGCATTAGCGGGAAATAATCTAATTTTTACATCTGGGAACCAGCCTGAATGATAGATCCATTTTCCACAATAATTTGTCAAGCGATTCATGGAATAATAACCAATATTACCCTTTAATCTTATTGCTTTAATTTCATCACATAATTCAGGACTAAGTGCTTCGTCGGCATCTAAAGATAAAATCAAATCTGTTTTTACTTGAGCATTCAAGTAGTTTTTTGAAGCGGCGTAACCCTCCCACTTTCTTTGAATTACTTGAACCTTTAATTGCTCACAAATAGCAATGGTAGCATCTGTTGAAAATGAATCCAAAACTATTATATGATCCACACTATCCTTTAAAGATTCGATGCAGCGTTGAATATTACGCTCCTCGTTCCATGTAATAATAGCAGCAGTTATTGTAGGCATAATTCAGGTAACTATAAAAAGTTAACATTTATTTTATTCGGATTCTTTGACCGATTACAATACTGTTTACTTTAACACCAGGGTTTAACTTTTGTAACTGTCCCAATGTCAAATTATTTCTTTGTGCGATTCTACTAAAAGTATCCCCTGTTTTTACGACATAATATTTTTTAACAGGTTGCGGTTTTACAGGAACAGGAACAGGCTTTGGTTTTACAGCAGCCTCCTTAATGGTCAAGCGCTGACCCACATAGATATTAGCTGTTTTCAGTCCGTTCCATTCCATTAATTGTTCAACCGTTACACCATATTTAAGCGCTATATTCTTAATATTATCACCTGCTTTAACTTTATAATATTGATAATTTACATTAACGGTATCCACAAGATTGATCCGAGTAGTATCGATTATTTTCGAAGTATCGATTAATACAGGAATTGGAGTAATTACCGTATTATACCATTGATTTTCAACAAAATATAATGAATCTTCAATACTTACTAATAAATTAATTTTTTCAAAAGGTCCTGTCAAGCAGCGTCCTTTTACAGATTTAGGAATGAAGGCAGTTTTATAAATAGGATTCAATTCTTTTATTTCCGCAAGGTCCCATGCAGCCATATTTGCAATGGTACTCATGTGAGCACCTTGTTTCAGGCACATGGTATCCAATTGAGCATTATGTATTTTAGCTTCCATTGGAATGATGTTGTGCTCAGCGTGATAAGTCAATAGATAGGCAGCTGCAATAAAATTAGGAACATAACCTTGTGTTTCGGTTGGAAGATAGGGTCGAACTTCCCAATAAGTAGTTTTATTTCCAGAGCGCTTTATAGCGTGATTAACCGTTCCAGGTCCGGCATTGTAAGCTGCTAGCGCAAGATTCCAATCTCCATAAATACCATATAATTGTTTTAAATACCTGCATGCTGCATCGGTTGCTTTATCAGGATCCATACGCTCATCGATATATGAATTTTCTTCAAGACCAAAATATAGTCCTGTTTTATACATAAACTGCCAAAGACCAAGGGCGCCCGCTTTAGATTTAACTTGCGGACGGAGTCCACTTTCGATAACAGATAAGAATCTCAATTCTATTGGTAGGCCATATTCCGCCAACTTATCTTTGAACATATCAAAATATAAAGGAGAACGACCAAGAACCACACGAGCAAATCCACGACGCTGGGTGGCAAAAAATTTAATTGTCGCTAAAGTTGATTTATTACAATCCATATGAAACGGACTGTTTTGTGACATTTCTGCTAAGCGTTGGCAATATACATCATCACTAAAAGTAGGGGTGTCATCGGACTCGTAGTTGAGCGCATTAATGATGGAATCATAATTACTTGAATTCACATAATCGTTATAAAAAAGTCTTAAACTTTGCTCAACAGTATTAAAAAATGGATCTGGATTAAGCGAATCAGAAGGGCGTGTAAGGTGCGCAGGCTTTTGAGAATAGACAAAAGATGTCAGGAATATCAGTACAACATAAATGGTCCAATTTTTCATTTTAGCGCATTAAAAATATTGAAAAAATCAAACAACTTATTTTCACAAAACCGATCTGCCATTACTTGAACCCCGTAAGGCATTCCATTTTGGTGTGTAGCAAAGGGAATACTTAGTGCTGGATTTCCGGTAATATTAGCATGTACTGTAAAGATATCTTGTAAGTACATTTGAATAGAATCCGTTACAGCTCCAATTTCGAAAGCGGTTGTTGGTGTGGTAGGCAAAAGAAGCACATCAACTTCCTTAAACATTTGATCTGTTGCATTCTTCATGACCCTACGAACGCGTTGTGCTTGCGTATAATAAGCGTCATAATGCTCATTAGACAGAACAAATGTACCGGTCATAATTCTGCGTTTTACTTCAGCACCAAAACCTTCCGTTCGGGAAAGAACATAAGTTTCTTCCACACCTTGCGCATTTGGACTTCTATATCCATAATGAACGCCATCAAATCGAGAAAGATTAGAGGAGGCTTCAGCGGTTGTTAGAACATAATAAGTTGGAACCATATAGTCTAAATAGGGGAAACTAAGTGGAATTATCTCCACTCCATTTTTCGCTAAATGCTCAATCAGTTCATTAATCTTCCCTTTTATTTCTTGGTCTAAGCCGGGATGATCTAAACATTCTTTCAGCACACCAACCTTTAATTTTTGTGTGTTGTTAGTTGATTTAGCGTATACAGCATTAGAAGTGGTTTCATCAAATGGATCTGCACCAGACATTAATTCAAATAGAATTTCAGTATCTTCCATTGAATTGGTAAAGGTTCCGATTTGATCAAAAGAAGAAGCATAAGCTATCAAGCCATAGCGACTAATTCTACCATAAGTAGGTTTAAGACCAAAAGTACCTGTCCAAGAAGCAGGTTGTCTAATCGACCCCCCTGTATCACTTCCTAAAGCAACGGTGCAAAGTCCGGCCGATACTGCAACTGCAGAACCTCCTGACGAACCTCCAGGAACATATTTTACATTGTGATTATTTTTAACAGGACCGAAGGCAGAATTCTCATTTGAACTTCCCATGGCAAATTCATCGCAATTAAGACGACCAATAACCAGGGCATCTTGATCTAATAAACGCTGAAGGGCAGTTGCTGTATAAAGAGATTCGAATCCTTCTAATATTTTTGAGGAAGCAGATACGCGGTGATCTTTGTAACAGATATTGTCTTTAATTCCTATAACAACACCGGCTAAATTTCCTGCAGTACCTTCTTTGATTTTTTGATCTATGCGCAATGCTTCCGACCGTGCGGATGAAGAAAAAACCTCTAAAAAAGCATTTAACTCTTTTCTATTATCAATTTCCGTGAGGAAATGTTCAACTATTGACAATACGGTTTTACCAGAATGGATTGCCTTTCTGCTAGCTGCAATAGAACTGTACATAAAGATTACTTATCTTCTTTGGTAATCTCAGTTGAACTGGTGTTGTCAGCTTTAGAAGCATCTTTAAACTCCTTTACTCCTTGTCCTAGACCTTTCATTAACTCAGGAATTTTCTTTCCGCCAAAAAACAGAACTACAATTACAAGCGCGATGATCATTACTTGACCTGGACCTACTACTCCTAGAATATACATATTGCGTTGGTTTTATTTTTGTAAAGTTACTTATTTTTGAAAAGTAGGGCGTTAAAAGCTGTTAACAATTACAATTTTCTAGCTACTTCCATTTCTTCATATGCTTCGATAATGTCTCCAATTTGAATCGCATCAAATTTATCTACATTAAGTCCACATTCATAGTTATTTTTAACTTCTTTAACATCATCTTTAAATCGCTTTAAAGATCCTAGAACACCAGAATGGACAACAATTCCATCTCGAATTACACGAACCTTTGATGTGCGTTTAATGGTGCCATCAAGAACATAACATCCAGCAATGGTTCCCACTTTTGTAATATCAAATGTTTCACGAATTTCTGCTGACCCAAGAATTTTCTCTTCAATATCAGGAGAAAGCATTCCTTCCATTGCAGCTTTAATTTCCTCAATAGCTTTGTAAATAATGGAGTACAAACGAATATCAATTTGTTCAGTTTCCGCTAATTTTCTAGCGCCGATTGAAGGTCTAACTTGGAATCCAATAATAATTGCATCAGAAGCAGAAGCAAGATTCACATCCGCTTCAGAGATTGCTCCAACGCCTTTATGGATAATATTTACTTGAATTTCTTCTGTTGACAAGCTTAACAATGCATCTGATAAGGCTTCAATTGATCCATCAACATCACCTTTAACGATAATGTTAAGTTCTTTAAAGTCACCAATAGCCAAGCGTCTTCCAATTTCATCCAATGTGATGTGTTTAGTAGTACGCAAACCTTGTTCACGGAACAACTGCTCTCTTTTGGTTGCAATTGATTTTGCTTCTTTTTCATCGGCAAGAACATTGAACTTATCTCCCGCACTTGGTGCGCCATTAATTCCTAGAATAGAAACTGGTTGTGACGGACCTGCTTGAAGAATATTTTTCCCATGTTCATCTTGCATCGCACGAACACGACCATAATGTCTACCTACAAGGATGACATCACCAATTCGCATGGTACCTGCTTGCACTAACATATTAGTAACAAAACCTTTTCCTTTGTCCAAAGAAGATTCAATTACGGTACCAATAGCATTTTTAACTGGATTTGCTTTTAAGTCTAAAATATCTGCTTCTAGCATTACTTTATCTAGCAACTCTTCAATATTCAAATTTTGGCGTGCCGAAATTTCTTGGCACTGATATTTACCACCCCAATCTTCCACAAGAATATTCATTTGAGAAAGTTGTTCTCTAATCTTGTCAGGATTTGCTCCAGCCTTATCAATTTTATTGATGGCAAAAATCATAGGGACATTCGCAGCTTGCGCATGGGAAATCGCTTCTTTAGTTTGCGGCATGACATCATCATCTGCTGCAACCAAGATAATAGCAACATCTGTAATTTGGGCACCTCTAGCACGCATTGCTGTAAAGGCCTCGTGACCCGGAGTATCAAGGAATGTAAGTTTTCTATCTTCCTTAAGGATAACTGAATAAGCACCGATATGTTGGGTTATTCCACCTGCTTCACCATCTGTTACATTAGCATTTCTAATTCTATCCAACAATGATGTTTTTCCATGATCGACATGTCCCATCACCGTAATAATTGGAGGTCTTGCAACTAAATCTTCTGGTTTATCTTCAACAACAGTTATAGATTCCTGAACTTCAGCGCTAACAAACTCCGTTTCAAAACCAAACTCTTCTGATACAATCTGAATTGTTTCTGCATCCAGACGCTGGTTGATAGATGCAAAAATACCGAGTGACATACAAACAGAAATAACCTGTGTAGGCTGAACGCTCATCATACTTGCAAGTTCAGATACAGAAACAAATTCTGTTAATTTCAAGATCTTTTCATCTGCTTCAGCGAGCGCCATTTCTTCTTGGCGTTTTTGAGCAAAAGACTCTCTTTTAATCTTTCTATTTTTGGAAGATTTAGATTTTCCTCCTTTATTTGACAAACGCGCTAGCGTGTCTTTAATTTCTTTTTGAATATCTTGTTCAGAAATCTCTTTCTTCTCTACCTTTCCACCTTTGGAAGCTGGAGAAACATTCCCAGTTGAATTAGCCGGTCTATTTGCTGAAGGCGCAGGAGCTGCTGGAGCTTCTTTCTTTATGCGTTTGCGTTTGCGTTTATTGGCTTCACTTTCTGCAGCGCTAATTTTTGGTTTTTCAACAGGCAGTTCAATACGCCCTAGGACGGTAGGACCAGTGAGGACTTTTCTTTCAAATCTGATTGTTTCAATCTCAACAGATGCAGCGGGCTCGGGCACTTCAATTGGAGCAACAGGTTTCTGTTCCACTTTTTTAGGCTCAGGTGTTTTTTTCTCTTCCGGTGCAGCTGCCTTCTTTTTATCAGGTCTAGTGCGTTGATTGATCGCATCAAGGTCGATTTTTCCAACGACCTGAACATGCATATCATTATTATTGGATGGCATTTCAGGTGCCGCTTGTTCAGCAGCAACGGGTGCTTCCACCTCAGATTTTGGTTCAGGAGCAGCTGGAGTTGGTTCAGCCGTTGGAGATGGTTTTGGAGCAGTAAATAACTTTCTCTTTATTTCATCTAAATTAATGTCTGCTTCATCCTCTTCATCAATGGTAGGAATCGGCTCAGATTTTTCAACCTCACGAACATCTTTCAGGGAAAGAGACTCGCGTTTTTCACGCACAGAAGCGCCTTTCGACTGTTCTTTCATGCTCTGGTCGGCAGCAAACTCTGTACACAACAAATCAAAGTGCTGCGGCTCTAATTTGGTATTAGGATTCGAGTCGATTTTTACACCTTTTGACTCGAGAAATTCTACCAAAGTAGGTAAGCCTACATTAAGTTCACTTGCTGCTTTTCCTAATCTTATTGGTTTTCCAGCCATAAAATTGTTTCCTTACTAAAAATATATTCTTACTTATTCAAATTCCGCTTTCAAGATGCGGAATACCTCTTCAATTGTTTCTTTTTCCAAATCTGTTCGTTGCACTAGATCCTCAATACTTATTTCAAGCACTGATTTTGCAGAGTCGCAACCAATCGTTTTTAACTCATCGATAATCCAGCTATCGATTTCATCAGCAAATTCTTCTAAATCCACATCTTCGATATCCACTTCTCCATCACGATAAACATCAATTTCGTAACCACAAAGCTTACCTGCTAGTTTAATATTGTTACCACCTTTTCCAATCGCCAATGAAACTTGATCTGGCTTTAAGAAAACCTTCACTCTTTTATCATCTTCATTTATTTCTAAGGAAGTAATTTTAGCAGGAGACAACGCGCGTTGAATCAACAATTGATTATTTGTAGTATAATTGATTACATCAATATTTTCATTTCTCAATTCACGAACAATACCATGAATTCTTGAACCTTTCATTCCGACACATGCTCCAACTGGATCTACTCTATCATCATAAGATTCTACAGCAACCTTAGCTCTTTCACCTGGTTCACGAACGATTTTCTTAATGGTTATTAAGCCATCGAACACCTCCGGAACTTCTAATTCGAATAAACGCTCCAAGAATTCAGGGGCGGTACGAGAAAGAATAATAACGGGTGTGCTGTTGCGCATATCCACTTTGGAAACAACAGCGCGAACTGTTTCTCCTTTCTTGAAGAAATCAGAAGGAATTTGTTCAGACTTCGGAAGGATCAATTCATTTTGATCATCATCAAGAACCAAAATTTCTTTTTTCCAAACTTGATACACTTCACCTGTTACAATTTCTCCAACTCTTTCTTTGTAAACTTTATAAAGTTGATCTTTCTCAAGCTCTAAAATTCTAGAGATTAAATTTTGTCTTAGGGAAAGAATATTTCTTCGACCAAAATCAGCGAACTTAAATTCTTCTGTTACCTCTTCACCAATTTCAAAATCAGGTTCAATTTTAATAGCGTCAGAATAGGCCATTTCAGTATTTGGATCCTCTACTTCACCATC